>JAEUPD010000078.1 GCA_016788525.1 Rubrivivax sp. | reverse complement strand
TACTCCAGCGCGCGGATGTAGTCGGCGTCGTAGTACATCGCCTCCTCGTCGCCGGCATCCTTGGCGCTGGCCTGCGAGGCGAAGCGCGCCGCCTGGTCCTCGGCGTCGTTGAGCTCGGAGAAGCCGTTGGCCATCTCGCGGCCGGTGATGAACAGCTCGAACCGCTCGGTGATCGATGGGTCGTCGTCCGAGGCGCGGGCCAGCGGCGACACCTCGACCGGATAGTCGATGATGTAGGTGGGCTGCCAGAGCTGGTGCTCCACCGCCGCCTCGAACAGGCCGAACTGCAGTTCGGCCAGCGTCCAGTGCGCGGGCGGCTCTTCCCCCAGCGCCTTCAGCTTGGTGTGCAGCACCGCGGCGTCGCCCGCCTCGGCCACGGTGAGCCCCGCGCGCTTGACGAGCGCATCGCGCACCGTCAGCCGCGCGAATGGTTCGTCGAGGTTCACCTGCCGGCCATCGTAGCTCACCACCGCCGTGCCGGTGGCCACGCGTGCGGCGTGCCGGATCAGCTGCTCGGTGAAGTCCATCAGGTCGCGGTGCGTCCACCACGCTGCGTAGAACTCCATCATCGTGAACTCGGGGTTGTGGCGGACGGAGAGCCCCTCGTTGCGGAAGTTGCGGTTGATCTCGAACACGCGCTCGAAGCCGCCGACGAGCAGGCGCTTGAGGTAGAGCTCGGGCGCAATGCGCAGGAACATCTGCTGGTCCAGCGCGTTGTGATGGGTGACGAACGGCTTGGCATTGGCGCCGCCGGGAATGGGGTGGAGCATCGGCGTCTCCACCTCCAAGAAGCCGTGCTCGACCATGAAGCCGCGGATCGAGCTCACCGCCTTGCTGCGCGAGACGAAGCGCGCGCGCGCGGTGTCGTCGGTCATCAGGTCGACATAGCGCTGGCGGTACTTCTGCTCCTGGTCGGTCATGCCGTGGAACTTGTCCGGCAGCGGCCGCAGGCTCTTGGTGATGAGGCGGATCGAGCCGGCCTTCACCGACAGCTCGCCGGTCTTGGTGCGGAACAGCGTGCCCTCGCAGCCGACGATGTCGCCCAGGTCCCAGTGCTTGAACGCGGCCAGTGCCTCGGCGCCCACCGCGTCCTGCGTCACATAGAGCTGGATGCGGCCGGTGGCGTCTTGCAGCGTGGCGAAGCAGGCCTTGCCCATCACCCGCTTGAGCATCATGCGGCCGCCGACGCTGACGCGCAGGGCCTGAGGCTCCAGCTCGTCGTTGGGCACCTGGCCGTGCCGGTGGTGCAGTTCGGCGGCGTGGTGGCGCGGCTTGAAGTCGTTGGGGAAGGCCACGCCGGTGCTTCGCAGCGCCGCGAGTTTCTCGCGCCGCTCGGCGATGAGCTGGTTCTCGTCGGCCGAAACGGCTGGTGGAGGCGGCGGGGTAGGGCTGGCGCCGGGGGCGGACATTGCGGGCAACCTGTTGAATCGACTGGCGATTCTAGGAGGCAGGCGTGGCGCGGCCCATACAATGCCGCCCCTTCGCGGCCAGCCCCCCGGCGCCGCACCGCCGCTGATGCGCGGGCCCGGCCGCGCCACCCACGCCATGCAATTCACCGACCTCAAGGCGCAGTACGCTGCGCTCAAGCCAAGCATCGATGCGCGTATCCAGCGTGTGCTCGACCACGGCCAGTACATCCTCGGCCCCGAGGTCAAGGAGCTGGAGGAGGCGCTGGCCAGGTTCACCGGCTCACGCCACTGCATCACCGTGGCCAGCGGCACCGAGGCGCTGCTTATCGCGCTGATGGCGCTGGACCTGAAGCCCGGCGACGAGGTGATCACCACGCCGTTCACCTTCGCGGCCACCGCCGAGATGATCGTGCTGGCCGGCTGCCGGCCCGTGTTCGTCGACATCGAGGCCGACACCTGCAACCTCGACGCCTCGCGCATCGAGGTGCTGGTCACGCCGCGCACGCGCGCCATCATGCCGGTGAGCCTGTACGGCCAGGTGGCCGACATGGACGAGATCAACGCCGTCGCCGCGCGGCATGGGCTGGCCGTCATCGAAGACGCGGCGCAGAGCTTCGGGGCCCTCTACAAGGGCCGCCGGTCGTGCGCGCTGTCCACCTTCGGCGCGACGAGCTTCTTTCCGAGCAAGCCGCTGGGCTGCTACGGCGACGGCGGCGCACTGTTCACCGAAGACGACCGCCTCGCGCAGGCGGCGCGCGAGATCCGCGTGCACGGGCAGAGCGCGCGCTACACGCACACCCGGCTGGGCGTGGGCGGGCGGCTGGACACCATCCAGGCCGCGGTGCTGCTGGGCAAGCTCGAGCGCTTCGAGTGGGAACTGGAGCGCCGCGCCACCATCGGCGCGCGCTACGAGCGGATGCTGGCCGGCGTGGCCGGCTGCGAGCGCGTGGTCGTGCGGGCGGACCGCAACTCGGTCTACGCCCAGTACACGGTGAAGGTCGCGGCACGGGGCGAGGTCCAGGCGGCGCTGCAGGCCGCCGGCGTGCCCACGGCCGTGCACTACCCCAAACCGCTGCACCGGCAGCCGGCCTATGCGCAGTACGCCGGCACCGACCCGTGCACCGTGAGCGACCGCGAGGCGGCGCGCGTGGTGAGCCTGCCGATGAGCGCAGACCTGACCGAGGCCGACCAGGACCGCGTGGTGGAAGCCCTGCGCCAGGCCCTGAAGGCGGCGGCCGCGGCTCCCAGCCCCGCGAGCGGCGCGGCGCGCGTGCCCGCCTAGGACGGCGCGGGCGCCGGGCGGGCGCGGCCCGCGGTGGCGCGCGCCCCGGCGAATAGAATTCGCGTTTGCCATTGCTGTGGCCGCGCGCGGCCGGAGCGCCCGCCGCGAGGCCGGGACAGGCGGCTGCGATACGAGCGCGCCGACGGCGGCAGTCCGCGCCGTCATGCCGCCGTTCACCGCGCATGCCGCCTTTGTTGCCAGGAAGCCCCATCGTGCATCCCCATCGCCCACCCATCGTCGACCGCAAGGTCCGCTTCGCGCTGGTCGGCTGCGGTCGCATCGCCGCCAACCACTTCGAGTCCATCCAGCGCCACAGCGAACGGGCCGAGCTCGTCGGCGTGTGCGACACCGACCCGAAGGCGTTAAGTGCCGCGGTGCAGCGCACCGGCGCGCGAGGCTTCGCCAGCCTGACCGCGCTGCTCCAGGGCGTGAAGGCCGACTGTGTGGTGCTCACCACGCCCAGCGGCATGCATTCGCAGCAGGCGACGGAAGTAGCGGCTGCCGGCATCGACGTGATGACCGAGAAGCCGATGGCCACGCGCTGGGCCGACGGCCAGGCCATGGTGCGGGCCTGCGACGAGGCCGGGGTGCGGCTGTTCGTGGTCAAGCAGAACCGGCGCAACCGCACGCTGCAGCTGCTCAAGCGCAGCGTCGAGATGGACCGCTTCGGCCGCATCTACATGGTCAACGTCAACGTCTTCTGGACGCGGCCGCAGTCGTACTACGACAGCGCCGCCTGGCGCGGCACCTGGGAGTTCGACGGCGGCGCGTTCATGAACCAGGCCAGCCACTACGTCGACCTGCTCGACTGGCTGGTCGGTCCGGTGGAAAGCGTGATGGCCTACACCGGCACGCTGGCGCGCAACATCGAGGTCGAGGACACCGGCGTCGCGGCGCTGAAGTGGCGCAATGGCGCGATGGGCAGCATCAACGTCACGATGCTCACCTACCCGAAGAACTTCGAAGGCTCCATCACCATCCTCGGCGAGCGCGGCTCGGTGCGCGTGGGCGGCGTGGCCGTCAACGAGATCAAGCACTGGGAGTTCGACGCCCCGCACGAGCTGGACACCGAGACCAAGGAGGCCAGCTACCAGACGACCTCGGTCTACGGCTTCGGGCACCCGCTGTACTACGACAACGTGATCCGCGTCATGCGCGGCGAGGCCGAACCCGACACCGACGGCCGCGAGGGGCTGAAGTCGCTGGAGCTGCTGATCGCGATGTACCTGTCGGCCCGCGACGGCAAGCGCATCAACCTGCCGCTGGCGTATTGATGGTCCCCCACCGAAGCGACCTTCGGTCGCCTCCCCCCCGGGGGGGGCGCCGCCAGCGGCCCGGCAAAGCCGGTTCCGCGGCGGCCGCTTGGCTGCGTTGTGCCCCGGCACGGCCATGCTGCTTCGCTGCGGCCCGGAGTTGAGGTTTTCTTGCCCAGCACCACCATCCACCCCAGCGCCATCGTCGACGCAGGCGCCGAGCTCGGCGAAGGCTGCCGGGTGTGGCACTTCGTGCACATCTGCGCCAAGGCACGCATCGGGCGGGGCTGCTCGTTCGGCCAGAACGTCTTCGTCGGCAACGACGTGCTGATCGGCGACAACGTCAAGGTCCAGAACAACGTCTCCATCTACGACGCGGTGACGCTCGAGGACGATGTGTTCTGCGGCCCGAGCATGGTCTTCACCAACGTCTACAACCCGCGCTCGGCGGTGACGCGCAAGGACGAGTACCGGCGCACGCTCGTGAAGCGCGGCGCCACGCTGGGCGCCAACAGCACCATCGTGTGCGGCATCACGGTGGGCGAGTACGCGTTCGTCGGTGCCGGTGCGGTGGTGAACCGCGACGTGCCGGCCTTTGCGCTGATGCTGGGCGTGCCGGCGCGCCAGGCCGGCTGGATGAGCCGCCACGGCGAGCGGCTGCCGCTGCCGCTGCGCAGCGACGATCGGGTGCTGGAAGCCCGCTGCCCGCACACGACCGATCGCTATCGCCTGAACGGCAACCGCCTCGAACTCGTCGCGGGCTGAGGCCGGGCCGGGGCCTGGCGCCGATGGCGAGCGGGGCCGATGCCCGGGCCTGCCCCCGCCTGTGAACACAAGAGACACCGAGCATGTACCGAAACCAACGCATCGCGGTCGTCGTGCCCGCGTACAACGAAGAGACGCAGATCACCCGGTTCATCGAGACGATGCCCGAGTTCATCGACACCGTCGTCATCGTCAACGACAAGAGCCGTGACCGCACCGCCGAGGTGGTGCGCGCGCACCCGCGCTTCGCGGCCGGCCGGGTGCACCTCATCGACCACGCCGTCAACCAGG
>JAEUPD010000043.1 GCA_016788525.1 Rubrivivax sp. | reverse complement strand
TCGGCGTCGCGCTGGTAAGCATCGCCGGTGTAGTTCCAGCCGTCCTTGACGTAGTTCTTCTGGCGCTCGTCGGCCAGGTAGCGGCAGCCGGTGGGGCCCTTGACGCGCAGCTTGCCCACCACGCCCGGCGCGCAGGGCTGGCCGTCGTCGCCGACCACCTCGGCGCGGTAGCCGGGCACCACCGTGCCGGTGGCGCCGGGGCGTGCGTGCGCCTCGTCGTGCGAGATGAAGATGTGCAGCATCTCGGTGGCGCCGATGCCGTCGATGATCTCGATGCCGGTGGCCTCTTTCCACAGCGCGCGCGTGGAGGCCGGCAGCGCCTCGCCGGCCGAGACGCACTTGCGCAGCGGCGTGCGGCGCAGTTCCACGCCGCGCGCGGCCAGGGTGCGGTACGACGTGGGCGCGGTGAACAGCACGGTGGCGCCAAATTCCTTGATGCCTTCCAGCAGCTGCGGCGGGCCGGCCTTGTCCAGCAGCACCGTGGACGCGCCGATCGACATCGGGAACAACACCAGCCCGCCGAGCCCGAACGTGAACGCCAGCGGCGGGCTGCCGATGAACACGTCGTCGGCCGTGGCGCGCAGCACATGCGGCGGCCAGCACACGCACGACGCCATCACGTCGCGGTGGAAGTGCATGGTCGCCTTCGGCACGCCCGTGGTGCCGGAGGTGAAGCCGAAGATGCAGCAGTCGTCGGCCGCCGTGTCGGCGCTGGTGAACGGCTGGCCATGGCGCTGCATCGCGCGCTCGAGGCTGTCGGGGCCCTCGTAGTTGAAGTGCCGCACCTGCCTGAGGCCGGGGCTGGCCAGCACCGCTTCCTGCAGGTCGTCGGCCAGGCTGGCGTCGCACAGCGCGTGCGTGACGCGGCCGATCTCGATGATGGCCTTGAGCTCCTTGGCGCGCAGCAGCGGCATCGTCGCCACCGCCACGGCACCGGCCTTCATCACCGCGAACCAGCAGGCCGCGAGCATCGGGTTGTTCGGCGCGCGCAGGAGCACGCGGTTGCCGGGCACCAGCCCCATCTCGCTGACGAGCACATGGGCGATGCGGTCGGCCTTGTCCTGCAGGTCGCGGTAGGTCCAGGTCAGCCCGCCCGGCGCGCGGATGCACAGGCGGGCACCGCGGCCTTCGGCGACATGCCGGTCGAGCAGCTCGGTGGCGCAGTTCAGCTGCACCGGAAACTTCAATGCCGGCAGCTCGAACAGGAATTCGGGCTGCTGCGCCGCGGGCGGCAGGTGGTCGCGGGCAAAGGTGTCGATGTGGGCACTGGGCATGGCTTCAGGCTCCCGGCGGGGTCGCGCCCTTGAGCAGCTCGCGGGCGATGATCAGCTGCTGCACCTCGGTGGCGCCCTCGTAGATGCGCAGCGCGCGGATCTCGCGGTACAGCCGCTCCACCGGCTGCTCGCGGGTCACGCCCAGGCCGCCGAACAGTTGCACCGCGGCGTCGATGACCTGCTGCGCGCCCTCGGTGGCCACCATCTTGGCCATGGCCGCCTCGCGCGTGACATTGCGGCCCTGGTCACGCTGCCAGGCGGCGCGGTAGGTGAGCAACGCGGCGCTGTCGATGGTGGTGGCCATCTGCGCCAGCTTGGCCTGGGTCAGCTGGAAGTCGGCCAGCACGCCGCCGAACATCCTGCGCGTGGTGGCGCGCTGCAGGCCTTCGTCGAGCGCACGGCGCGCAAAGCCCAGCGCCGCCGCCGCCACGGAAGTGCGAAACACGTCGAGCGTGCGCATCGCCACCTTGAAGCCCTCGCCCGCCTCGCCCACGCGCTGCGCCAGCGGCACGCGGCAGTTGGTGAAGCGCAGCCGCGCCAGCGGGTGCGGGGCGATCACGTCGATGCGCTCGGCGATCTCGAAGCCCGGCGTGCCGGCGTCGACGATGAAGGCCGAGATGCCTTTCGCACCGCGGGCCGGTGCGCCCTGCAAAGGCCCGCCGGCCGCCTCGGCCGTGCGCGCGAAGACAACGTAGAAGTCGGCGATGCCGCCGTTGGAGATCCAGGTCTTCTCGCCGTCGAGCACGGCGTGATCGCCCTCGGCGCGCGCGGCGCAACGCAGCGCCGCCACGTCGGAGCCGGCTTCGGGCTCGGACAACGCAAAGGCGGCGATCGCCTCGCCGCGCGCCACGCGCGGCAGGTAGCGCGCCTTCTGCTCGGGCGTGCCAGCCAGGCTGATGGCGCCCGAGCCCAGCCCCTGCATCGCGAAGGCGAAGTCGGCCAGCCCCGAGTGGCGCGCCAGCGTCTCGCGGATGAGGCAGATGGCGCGCGTGTCGATGGCCTCGCCGGCGCCGCCGTGCTCGCGCCCGCCCACTGCGTGCGCCAGCCAGCCGCCGGCGCCGAGCGCGCGCACCAGCGCGCGGCACTCGGCATCGACGTCGGCGCCGTGCGTGTGCGTCACCTGCGGCACATGCTGCGCGGCCCAGGCGTCCAGGGTGCGCGCCAGCTCGCCGTGGTGCGGCTCGAAGAAGGGCCAGTCGAGGTAGTTGCCGTCGGCCACGTCAGTTGCCCTCGAACACCGGCTTCTGCCTGGCCACGAAGGCGTGGTAGGCGCGCTTGAAGTCGCCGGTCAGCATGCACAGCGCCTGCGCCTGCGCTTCGGCCTCGATGGCCTGCTCCAGCGTCATCGCCCACTCCTGGTGCAGCATGGTCTTGGTGATGCCGTTGGCGAAGGTGGGGCCCTCGGTGATCTGGGCGGCCAGCGCCTGCGCCTCGGCCAGCACGGCCTCGGGCGCGGCCAGGCGGTTGAAGAAGCCCCAGCGCTCGCCCTCCTCGCCGCTCATCGTGCGGCCGGTGTACAGCAACTCGCCGGCGCGCCCCTGGCCGATGATGCGCGGCAGGATCGCGCAGGCGCCCATGTCGCAGCCGGCCAGGCCGACGCGGTTGAACAGGAACGCCGTCTTGCTGCGCGCAGTGCCCAGGCGCAGGTCGGAAGCCATCGCGACGATGGCGCCGGCACCGGCGCACACGCCATCGACCGCGGCGACGATGGGCTGCGGGCAGCCGCGCATCGCGTTGACGAGGTCGCCGGTCATGCGGGTGAACATCAGCAGCTCGGGCGCGGCCAGGCGCACCAGCGGGCCGATGATCTCGTGCACGTCGCCGCCGGAGCAGAAGTTGCCACCCGCGCCGGCAACGACCACGGCATTCACGTCGGTGGCGTACTTGAGCTGGCGGAACAGGTCGCGCAGCTCGGCGTAGCTGTCGAAGGTGATGGGGTTCTTGCGCTCGGGGCGGTTCAGCGTGATGGTGGCCACCTTGCCTTGCACCTGCCACAGGAAGTGGCGCGCCGGGTAGGCGGCAAGCTGGCGGCGGTTGCCGGCCACCAGGGCGGGGTCGAGGGTGTCGCTCATGTGTCGCCTTTCTGCATGGTGCGGTGCCTGCGGCCGCGCGGGCCCGCCGCGGCGGGATGCTCGCGCCGGTCGACCTCCTTGTGGGCCAGGTGCACCCGCAGGCGGCCGAGCAACTCGTATAGGGTGTCCTTGTACGCCGGGTCGAAGCCCTCGAGCAGCTCGATCAGCCAGCGCTCGTGCTCTTCGGCCATGCGCAGGAACTGCCGCCGGCCGCTGGCGGTGAGCCGCACGATCGACGAGCGTCGGTCCAGCGGGTCGGGGCCGCGTTCGACGTGGCCCTCGGCCACCAGCTGGTCGGTGAGGCCGGTGACGTTTCCGCCGGTGACCATCAGGTAGCGAGACAACGCGTTCATGCGCAGGCCGTCCGGGTGGCGCTCGAGCTGGGCCAGGTAGTCGAAGCGCGGCAGGGTGGTGCCGAAGGTCTGGCGCAGCCGGGTGCGCACCTCCTGCTCGATCTGCGTGCTGCAGGCCAGCAGGCGCAGCCACAGGCGCACCGCGCCGTGGTCGCTGGGCTGCGCGCGGGCCTCGCGGCCGATGCCGGCTTCCCCCAGCACATGCACGAGCTTGAAGTCGCGGCTCTTGCTCACCGGGCCGCCTCCACGCTGCCGCGCAGCGCCTCGCGGCCACCGGGCGCCGCTGCCGCGCCCTCTACGGCCACGCGCTGGGCGCAGGCCGCGCCGATGCCGCATCCGGCGGCGGTCGCGAAGGCGTGGCGGCTGGCCAGCGGCATGGTCACGCGCTCACGCCCCGAGCACCGGGCCGGCGGCCTTGAGCGCCGCAGCCTGCACGGCGGCGGCCTGCGCCGCCTTCTCGCGCGCGAAGTTGCTTTCCATCTGCATCTTCGCGCTGCGGTACTGCCGCGGCCAGTTCACCTCGGTGAAACCGATCTTCGCCGCTTCGGTCAACGTCCAGGCGGGGTTGGCCAGGTGCGGGCGGGCCACGGCGCACAGGTCGGCGCGGCCGGCGGCGATGATGGAGTTGACGTGGTCGGCCTCGCTGATGGCGCCCACCGCCATCGTCGCAATGCCCGCCTCCTGCCGCACGCGGTCGGCGAAAGGCGTCTGGAACATGCGGCCGAAGGTGATCTTTTCCTGCTTGCTGACCTGGCCCGAGGAGCAGTCGATGAGGTCGGCGCCGGCGGCCTTGAAGGCGCGGCCGATGGCCACCGCGTCGCTCGGGGTGATGCCGCCTTCGACCCAGTCGTTGGCCGAGATGCGCACGCTCATCGGC
>JAEUPD010000254.1 GCA_016788525.1 Rubrivivax sp. | reverse complement strand
CGCGATCGGCGCCCCGGAGCGCAGCGCAGGGGTCCCGGCTTGCTGGCAAGCCGGGTAGGCCGACGGTGTATCCGTCGGCCGTCATCGCTGGCGGGCCCGCACGGCCCGACGGCAACGCCGGGCCTCGCGTCCCGCGTGGCGCTGCGCTTCGGGCCGGACCTCGGCGCGCCGCCTGCCTCCATGCGCGGACGCACAGCAACGGTTCCCGCTGCTGGATTCAGCCCGAACTTGTCTCAGGCATGGCCCCGCTACCGCACAAGCAGGGCCTCCGGGCGGCCTGGTCCTGCCCCACGCCGCCCGGGCTCCGCAGCCGGCGGCCATACCGGAGCGACTAGCATCGCGCCCCATGTCCACTGCGGTGTTGATGGGCGGTTTGCTCGCGTTCATCGCCCGGCTGATCACCGGGGCCCAGGGCCATTGGCGCGGCTGCGCGCCGAAGGCCGAGCAGCGCATCTACTTCGCCAACCACCAGAGCCACCTCGACTGGGTGCTGATCTGGGCGGCGCTGCCGCACGACCTGCGCGCCACCACGCGGCCGATCGCGGCGCGCGAGTACTGGACCAAGACGCCGTTCAAGAAGTGGCTGACCACCGCGGTGTTCAACGCGGTGTACGTGGCGCGGCAGCGCAGCGCCGACGAAGACCCGCTGGAGCCGCTGGTGGAAGCGTTGAAGAACGGCGACTCGCTGGTCATCTTTCCCGAAGGCACGCGCAGCAACAAGGGCGAGCCGATGCCGTTCAAGGCCGGGCTCTACCACCTGGCCGAGCAGTTTCCGAACGTGCCGCTGGTGCCGGCCTGGATCGACAACGTGCAGCGCGTGATGCCCAAGGGGGAGGTGGTGCCCGTGCCGATTCTGTGCACGGTGACCTTCGGGGCGCCGATCACGCTGGCGCCGGGCGAGGACAAGCGCGCCTTCCTGGAACGCGCGCGCACGGCCGTGCTGGCTGGGCGGCCGCGCGTGGCCTGACGACGTGGCCCGCTGCGGTACGTCCTCACCTCGGATGGCACGCTCGTGAACCCGCTCGAGCCGCTGCGCGCGCTGGACGCCGCCGGCCAGGTGGCGCTGCTGTTCGTGGGGCTGTTCGGGTTGCTGGTCGTGGTCGGCATCGGCGTGGCATTGCGTTCGCTCAAGCCGGTGCCCGACGAGGCCGCGCGCGAGCGCCGCCTGGCGCTGCAGCGTGACCTGCGCGCGCTGTGGATCGGCGCCATCGTCTTCTGGCTGGCGTGGATGTCCGGGCCGATCGGTGCCACGGTCGCCTTCGCCGCCTTCTCGTTCCTCGCGCTGCGCGAGTTCATCACCCTCGTGCACACGCGCCGCGGCGACCACCGCAGCCTGATCCTCGCCTTCTTCGTGGTGCTGCCGCTGCAGTACGTGATCGTCGGCCTGCGCCGCTTCGACCTGTTCAGCGTCTTCATCCCGGTGTACGCCTTTCTCGCCATCCCGGTGGCCAGCGCGCGGGCCGGCGACCCCGGGCGTTTCCTCGAGCGCAACGCCAAGATCCAGTGGGGGATCATGGTGTGTGTGTTCGGCCTGTCGCATGCGCCGGCGCTGCTGCTGCTGGAGTTCAAGGGTTACGAGGAGCGCGGCGCGTTCCTCGTGTTCTTCCTCGTGATGGTGGTGGCGGCTGCGCAGGTGGCGCAGGAGATCGCCAGCCGCAGCCTGCGGCGTCGGCCGGTGGCGCGGCAGATCGACCGCAGCTTTTCGCTGCGCGGTTTCGGCGTCGGCGTGGTCGCGGCGGCGGGGGTGGGTGCGGGGCTGTTCTGGATCACGCCGGTGGACCCGCTGCGCGCCGCGGTGATGGCGGCGGTGGCCGGCGCCAGCGGCACGCTGGGGGAACTGGTGATGCGTGCATTGAAGAAGGACGCCGGCGTGCGCTGGTGGGGCAACCGCCCTTCGGTGACCGGCGCCGTGGGGCTGCTGGACCGCGTGGCGCCGCTGTGCTTCGCCGCGCCGGTGTTCTTCCACTCGGTGCGCTGGTACTTCGTGTGATGGCGGTGATGCGCATCCTCGGCATCGACCCCGGACTCCAGCGAACGGGCTTTGGGGTCATCGAGGCGCAGGGTGCGCGGCTGGTCTACGTGGCCAGCGGCACCATCAGCACGGCCGACGCGCCGCGCGGCGAGCTGCCTCGGCGGTTGAAGATCATCTTCGAAGGCGTGTGCGAGGTGGTCGAGCGTTATGCGCCGGACTGTGCCGCCGCCGAGATCGTGTTCGTCAACGTCAACCCGCAGAGCACGCTGCTGCTGGGCCAGGCGCGCGGCGCGGCGCTGGCCGGCCTGGTGCGCGGTGAGCTGCCGGTGGCCGAGTACACCGCGCTGCAGATGAAGAAGGCGGTGGTCGGCCACGGCCTGGCCAACAAGGCGCAAGTGCAGGAGATGGTGCGCCGCCTGCTGAAGCTGCCCGGCCTGCCGGGCAAGGATGCGGCCGACGCGCTGGGGCTGGCCATCGCGCATGCGCATGCCGCGGCATCGCTGGCCACGCTGGCGGCGGCCACGCCGCTGGCGCGGCGCGCCCATGCGCAGTACCGCAAGGGGCGCGTGTACTGAAGCGCTGATGAAGGCGCGGGCGCAGGGCCTGCCCGCGGCTGCCGAGACCCCGTGGACCGACGACACAGGAGACCACCGCAATGACCGACCCCGTGCAGCGCCGCTGGATCGAACTCGCGCCCGGCTACGCCGGCTACCTGGCGCTGCCGCCGGCGCGCCGTGGGCCGGGCCTGCTGGTCTTGCAGGAGATCTTCGGCGTGAACGAGCACATCCGCGCCGTGGCCGACCAGTACGCGCTCGACGGCTTTGTCGTGCTCGCGCCCGATCTGTTCTGGCGCCAGGTGCCGCGCGTCGAACTCGGCTACCAGGCCGATGACCTCACCCGCGGCCGCGCGCTGGTGCAGGCCTACGCCACCGATCAGGCCATTGCAGACCTGGGTGTGGCTGCCCGCGCTCTGCGCGATCGTGCCGAGGTGGGCGGCGGAAAGGTCGGCGCGGTGGGCTACTGCATGGGCGGGCGCATGGCCTGGTTCGCCGCGGCCACCGCGGGTGTCGACGCGGCAGTCGCCTACTACGGGGGCGGCATCCATGGCCACCTGCAGTACGCGGCCACGCTGGGCTGCCCGCTGCAGTTCCACTACGCCGGCCACGACGACCACATCCCGCCCGAAGCGGTGGCCGCGGTGCGTGCGGCCGCGCAGCAGGCCCTGGGCGCTGCGCGCGCCGAGGTCTTCGTCTACCCCGAGGCGCACCACGGCTTCAACTGCTGGGAGCGCGGGTCGTACCACGCGCCAAGCGCCGCGCTGGCGCATGGTCGCGCGCTGGCGTTTCTGGCGCAGCACGCGTTCTGAACCTCGGTCCGGCAACAGACTGTTCCGAGGAGGGTGGGGCGCCAAGGCCGCCGGGTGGTCGGCTCCGCGAATGTCCTCTTCGGGCGGCCGAGCTGCGCTCGGCCCCCCGATGCCCCCTGATATCTTCGCCCCAGCTCCCGCAAGCGCAACAGGGAGCCGCGCCGGGGCAAGCCCGTGATGCCTCCTGAGGGCTCGACCTTGCAGTCAAGACTGGGCTCCCGGCGCATTCGACG
>JAEUPD010000197.1 GCA_016788525.1 Rubrivivax sp. | reverse complement strand
TGGTGTTCCAGAACTACGCGCTGTGGCCGCACATGACGGTGTGGGACAACGTGGCCTTCGGGCTGGTGGAGCGCAAGGTGCCCAAGGCCGAGCAGCAGCGGCGCGTGGGCGCCGCGCTGGAGCTGGTGGGGCTCTCGAGCTACGGTCAGCGGCGGCCGAATCAGCTCTCGGGTGGCCAGCAGCAGCGCGTGGCGCTGGCGCGCACCATCGTCATCGAACCGCAGGTGTTGCTGCTGGACGAACCGCTGTCGAACCTGGACCGCACGTTGCGCGTGCAGATGCGCCAGGAGCTGCTGGCGATGCAGCGGCGGCTGGCCCTGACCACCATCTTCGTCACGCACGACCAGGAAGAGGCGATGACCACCGCCGACCGCATGGCGGTGCTCGACAAGGGCGTGGTGCAGCAGGTGGGCGCGCCGCGCGCGCTGTACGACGACCCGGCCAACTCGTTTGTCGCGGGTTTCGTGGGCACGATGAACCTGCTGCCGGCGCGCGTGCGCGAGCGGCGGGGCGAGCAGTTGGTGCTGGATGTGCCGGGGGTGGGGGAGTTGTGTTTGCCTGCGAAGGCAGTGCAGGCGGGCCAGGCGGGGGATGGCGCAGCGGCAGACGGCAGGGGTGGTGCCGGTGTGCCGACAGAGGGACAGCTGCTCGTGAGCTTTCGGCCGCATGCGCTGAGCGTGGTGGCCGCCGATGCAGCGCACGACGAGCGTGGTGTGTGGCTGCAAGGCACCGTGGAGGCGGGCGAGTTCGTCGGTGAGTATACGCGGTACCGGGTGCGGGTGGGCGAGCACCTGCTCGCGGTGGACCAGCCGCACGTGGCGGGGATTGGACGGTTGGCAATGGGCGAGGCGGTGAGGCTGGGGCTGGAGGCTTCGCAGGTGCGGCTGTTTGCGGCTTGATGGTCGTGTGAGGTTGGGCGTGGCTTTTCACTCCGGGCGTGGTGGCGCGCCGCGGCAGGCGCTGCCCCGTTGCGGCCCCAGGGTGTGGCGGTTGGCGCCTTCGGCACCAACTCCGCTGGCCTTGCAGGCCGCGCCGGGCCTTGCGGCCCGGCCGCTCGCCAGGCACGAACAGTCCACTGGACGGTTCGTGTCCGGGCTCGCCTGCTCGGGCCGAGGGCGCGCGGCGGAACTCGCTTCACTCGCTGCGCTCGTTACGCTCAGACAGTCGCCGCGAGTCAGTCGTGGATGCGCGATCCCTTCGGGCTCGCGCCGCCCTCGGCCCTGCGCTGCTCGCCGCCACACAATGGGGCCGCAACGGGGCAGCGCCTGCCGCGACGGGGGACGTGGTGCACTCTGAAGAGATGGTAAGCGGGGCGGGCGGCGCGGCGCTGGCGCAGGCACGCGCGCGACGGCAGGAGGCCATCGAGGCGCTTACGGCTGCCACGATGCGCGCGTTGAGCGGGCGGCGCGAATTGCACTACCGGTCGCGGCGCGTGTTCCACGGCGCGCAGCCGTTGCCACGCTGGGCGCCGCACCTGCAGCCGCCGCTGGAGAGCACCGGCGATTTCGCCGTCTTTCGTGGTGCGGCCGATGGCATCGCGCTTCGGCTGCTGCTGAGCGACGCGGCGCTGCACCGGCGGCTGGCGAACCCGGCGAACGAGGCGGGCTCCCCGAATGCTGCGAACCCCGCAAGCCCTTCGAGCCCGGCGACCCAAGCGACCCAAGCGGGCGCGGGCAGCGCGCCTGCCGCCGGCGCGTCCACCGCCGCGCACCCCGCCGCGCGAATGCTGTTCGAGGTCTTCGAGCAGCTGCGCGTGGAAGCGCTGGCCATCCGCACGCTGGCCATGCCTGGGCTGGCGCACAACCTCACGCGCTGCTTCGAGGCCTGGTCGCTGGCCTATCACGTCGCGGGGCACACCGCCACGGCGCGTGGATTGCTGGTGTACTGCATCGTGCAGATGGTGCGCGCGCGCCTCACCGGCGAGCCGGCCATCGAGCCCGACGAAGGCCTGCTCGAAGCCACGCGCGCGAGCCTGGGCCCCGCGCTCGGGGTGCCGCTGGCGGGCCTGCGCGGCGAGCTGCACGACCAGGCCCGCTACGCCGCGCACGCCTGGGCGGTCGCGAGCCACGTCGCGCAGATGCTGGCCAGCGCGGACGAGGAAGAGGGCGACGGTGTTCGGTTCGGCGTCGATGGCGACGACGCCGAGGACGATGAAGACGACCGCCGCACTGTCGCCTTCAACTTCTGGATCGAGCCCCCCGAGGCCGGCTTCGAAGAGCGGGCGGCGCTCGCGGCCAGCGGCACCAGCCCGCTCTTGGCCGCCCCCGGCGAGCGCTACCGCATCTTCACCACCGCCTATGACCGCGAAGCGCCTGCCACGGCGCTGGCCCGTGCGGCGATGTTGCAAGAGCTGCGCACGCAGCTGGATGCGCGCATCGAAGCCGCGCGCCTGAACCTGGTGCACATCGCGCGCGACCTGCGTGCGCTGCTGGCGCGGCCGGCGGTGGCGGGCTGGCAGGGTGCGCTGGAAGAAGGCCGCATCGACGGCGCGCGGCTGGCGCAACTGGTGGCCTCGCCCACCGAGCGGCGGCTGTTCCGCAGCGAGCGCATCGAGCCGCGCGCCAGCGACACGCTGCTCACGCTGCTGGTGGACTGCTCGGGCTCGATGCGCGAGCACGCGCCGCACGTGGCCGTGCTGGCCGACGTGCTGGCGCGCGCGCTGGAAATGGCCGGCGTGGCCTGCGAAGTGCTCGGCTTCACCACCGGCGCCTGGAGCGGCGGCCGCGCCGCGCGCGACTGGCAACGCGCCGGCCGCCCGTGCCACCCGGGGCGGCTGAACGAGGCGCTGCACATCGTCTTCAAGGCCGCGCACACCCCCTGGCGCCGCGCGCGCGCCGGCATGGCCGCGCTGCTGAAGGCCGACCTCTTCCGCGAAGGCCTGGACGGCGAGGCCGTGCAGTGGGCGCTGGCGCGCCAGGCCGCGTGGGCGCAGGAACAGCCACCCCCGGCGGCTGGGGCGATGACCGCCGGCCCCGCCGCCCGCCGGCTGCTGCTGGTGGTTTCTGACGGCTCTCCGATGGACAGCGCCACCCACCAGGCCAACGATCGGCACTACCTGGACCATCACCTGCGCGACGTGGTGGCGCGCGCCGAGGCCGCCGCCCGCGCAAGCGGCCCCGACGCCGGCATCACACGCATCTTCGGCCTGGGCGTGGGGCTGGACCTGAGCCCCTACTACGCCCGCAGCCACGTGCTGGACCTGGCGGGCGGTGGCGTGAGGATGGGGGTGGTTCGGGAGGTGATGGGGATGCTGGCGCGGGCTGGGTGGCGGTGAGGCAGTGGCGACGCGCCGGGAGGGGCTGCTCGCCGATAGCGTGCCATGCCCTTCGAGCGGGGGCGGGCGAGTCGCCCGCGCGACGCAGCGGGCTGGACTGGCAAGCGCCTGCCGTCATAAGCTGCGCCCGTTCGGGTCATCCAGGCAACGCTGGCGCGGCCAGAGTGCTCTGGATACCCGCTGTGTTCACGGTGCCGGGGGCGATTGCCGGCCGCACGCATCACACCCACGTCCTCCTGGTTCGAAGGAAGCCCCATGAAGCGAGTCACCGGCATCGGCGGCGTGTTCTTCAAGTCACCCGACCCGAAGGCGCTGGCCGAGTGGTACCGCGCGCACCTGGGGCTGGCCATCGAGGACTGGGGCGGCTGCGTGTTCCGCTGGGCCGGCCCGGAGAACTCCACCGGTACGGGCAGCACGGTGTGGAGCCCGTTTCCGGCATCGACCGAGTACTTCGCGCCGAGCACGGCGCCGTTCATGATCAACTATCGCGTCGAAGACTTGGCCGCGGTGCTGGCCGCACTTCGGGCCGAGGGCTGCTCGGTCGACGACAAGGTCGAGGAGTCCGAGTTCGGCAAGTTCGGCTGGCTCACCGACCCCGACGGAAACCGGCTCGAGCTGTGGCAGCCGCCGGCGGGGCAGTGAACGGTGACCAAGGGTGCGGCCATGCTGCAGCCAACGATCGCCGACCGCGTGGAAGTGCTGGTCCTGGTCGACAACGTCACCGACTTCCTGTCCTCCTCACCGCCGGCAGTCGAAGGCGAGTTGTCGCGTTTCTGGCGGCGGGGGGCTCGTCTGCAGGCCGGTCACCTGCTGTGCTGTGCGGCGCACGGCTTTTCGTGTGCCATCACGGCGTGGGCCGGCGAGAAGGTGCGTACCCTGCTCTTCGATGCCGGGCCCGACGCGCGCGTGCTCGCCGACAACGCTTCGCGCCTGGGCTTCGAGATGGGCAGCGTCGATGCGCTCTTCCTCTCTCACGGGCATTGGGACCACGCCGGCGGCATGCTCGAGGCGCTTGACTCGATCTGCGCCGGCAACGGGGGCCGGCCCGTGCCCACCTACATGCACCCGGGCATGTACCGCAGCCGCGCGATGAAGGCGCCCGATGGCTCGATGAGGCCGTTCGCCGATGTGCCTGATGCGGCCACGCTCGCCCGACATGGCGCTGCATTGACCCACGCCACCGGGCCGCAACTCATCCTGGACGACCTCTTCTTCGTGAGCGGCGAAATCCCGCGCGTCACCACGTTCGAGGCTGGCATGCCCGGGCAGTACCGCCGCACGTCCGATGGCCTGGGCTGGGAACCCGACCCCCTGCTGATGGACGAGCGCTTCGTTGCCGTGCGTGTCAGGGGGAAGGGAACGGTCGTGTTCAGCGCGTGTTCGCACGCCGGCATCGCCAACGTCCTGAGCCACGCCACGGCCTCCCTTCCCGGTGCCCTGCACGGGGTCGTCGGAGGCCTGCATCTGGCCGGCAGTACCGAGCGGCTGATTCCCGAGACGGTGACCGCGCTGCGCGGCTTCGGCCTGCAACTCGTGGTGCCGGCGCATTGCACCGGCTGGCGCGCGGTGGGCGCGCTGGCCACCGCGTTTGGCGACGCGGTGGTGCCGTCGGCGGTGGGCAAGACGTTCAGGTTCTGAGGGCGCCGGCCCGTTGGCGGCGCCGGCCGATCACCAGCGCGGCCAGCCCCAGCCCCGCCAGCGCCAGCCCACCGGGCTCGGGCACCGTGGCACCCGGCGCGTTGATGCGGAAGTCGTCGATGAAGTAGCGGTCGTTGCCGACATTGCCGGGGAACACCGCGTTGACGCCGATGCCGCCGTAGAACGCGGTGTCGCTCACCAGGCCGATGAAGCCGTTGGCCGCGGTGGTGTCGATGAGCTGCGAGATGGTGGCGCCGGGCTGCACCACGGCCACCGAGTCGACTTCGCCGCTGATGTAGTGGAAGGCGAAGGCGAACACGTCGGGGACGTCGAAACGCCACGCGAGGCTGGCCACGCCGTTGGGCGCGGCCGAGCCGCCCAGGTCGGTGATGGCGTGGCTGTTGTGGAGCACGGTCGTGCCGCAGGTGCCGGGAACGCTGGAGTCGGTGCACGAGCCGAAGGTGACATCGGACGAGAAGCTGCCCCCGCCCACCACGGCGCCGGGCGAGCCGGCGAAGTCGATGTAGGTGCGGGTGGCGCCCACCGCGGCCAGGTAGTCGGCCTCGCTGGTATAGACGACCACCGCGGCCGGGGCGTGCAGGGCCGCGGCGGCCAGGGCCAGCGCGGCCAGCGCGCGGTGCAGGAAGCTCGAGGTTTTCATGGGCAGGTGCTCCACGGAAGTTGCGTGGGGCGCACTCTCGCGCCGGCGCGGTTCGGCAGGCATCCATCCTCGGGTTGAACGCCGGGGCACCCCCCCAACGTGAAGCGGTGAGTGCGTCACGGGCCGCGCCCGCGTGCCCCGCCGGCGTGTGCCTCGCGGCGGGTCTTGCGCATGCAGCAGGACGCGCCGCTGCGCGGCTCGGCTCAGGCATCCATGCGCCCAAGCATGCGTGCATCGGCGCGCCGATACCATCGCCACGCCGTGCATGCGCCACAACCCGCGGCGCGGCATCGCCAGTCACCCACCCCGGAGCCCAAGATGATCGAAGGTTCATGCCACTGCGGCGCCGCGCGCTGGCAGCTCGCCGAGATGCCCGAGTCGGCCACCGCCTGCAACTGCACCGCCTGCCGGCGCTACGGCGTGTTGTGGGCCTACGGATTCGAGGGCGAGAACATCACCGTCAGCGGCCCCACCACGGCTTACATGCGCAGCGGCCCGCATGGTGGCAACCTCAGCTTCAACTTCTGCGCGCACTGCGGCGGCGTCACGCACTGGCGCGGGCTGAAGGCCGACGAGAAGGGCCGGCGGCGCATCGCCGTGAACCTGCGCATGACCGAACCGGGGCCGGTGGCGCACCTGCCGATCGACCACTTCGACGGCCTCGAGAAATGGGAAGATCTGCCGCGCGACGGGCGCTGCATCAAGGACCTGTGGTCTTGAACTCGCGCCGCCAGTTCCTGCTGCGGCGGCTGCCGGGCGCCGTGTTCGGTGCGGTGACGCCGGTCACGCGCGCGGCGCTGATGGCGCTGATGGCGCCGATGGCCGCCACTGCGCAGCCGACGCCGGCGGGTCTGACCGGCGTGGCCAGCCCCGCCAGCGCCACCGGCGCGGCCGGGCCGACCCGCGCCGCTGTCCCCGACGAGGTCTTCCCGCGGCAGACGTGGGCGCGGCTGCAACTGCCGCCGGCCGGGCCGCCTGCCTGGCAAGCTGAACGGCTGCGGGCGGCCGACGAGGCGGCCGCCTCGCTGCGCACCGACGCCTATCTGGTGGTTCACCGCGGCCGGCTCGTGCATGCGTATGGCGACGTCGCGCGGCCGCGCAACGTCTACTCGGTGCGCAAGAGCGTGCTCAGCGTGCTCACCGGCATCTACGTCGACCGCGGCGTCATCGACCTCGGCCAGACACTGGCGGACCTGGGCGTGGACGACATCGAGGGTCTCACGGCGCAGGAGAAGACGGCCACCTGGCGGCAACTGCTGCAAAGCCGCTCGGGCGTATACCACCCGGCCGCCTACGAGACGCGTGAGGCGAAGGCGTTGCGCCCGGCGCGCGGCAGCCACGCGCCGGGCACCTTCTGGTACTACAACAACTGGGACTTCAACACCGCGGGCGGCCTGTTCCAGCTGCGCACCGGCAAGCCGGTGTCCGAAGCGCTGCGCGACGAGCTGGCCGGGCCGCTGCAGTTCGAGGACTTCGATCTCGCGCGCGATACCGAGTCGGTGCTCGAAGCCAGCTCCAAGTACCCGGCCTACGTGATGAAGCTGTCGGCGCGCGACCTGGCGCGGCTGGGCCTGTTGATGGCGCGCGGCGGGCGCTGGCAAGGCCGCCAGATCGTTTCGGCGAAGTGGGTGGCCGAGAGCACGGCGCCGCACACCAACCTGCCCGGCGGCTGGCAGCGCTACGCCTCGATGTGGTGGGTGCCGCGCCGCGCCTGGCCGTTCTGGCAGCGCGCCGACGGCGATGTGTTCTTCGCGTGGGGCAACGGCGGGCAGTTCCTCTTCGTCGACCGCGGGCGCGACCTGGTCATCGTGCACCAGGTGGACCTGCCGCGCTTCTTTTCCAGCCACGTCACGCCCGAGTCGATCAGCGGCCTGCTGCAGCATCTGCTGGCCGCTGTGCCGGCAGGCTGAGCCGCCGCAGCGGCGCCCAGCCGGCCTGCGCAGGCCGCGCGGCGGCCCAAGGTGCGCCTCGAGGACCTTGCCCCGCTGGGCACCGCGGGCTCGCGGCGCCGCGCCCTTGCACCCTTGCGCTCCCTCGCCCTTGCAGCCGCAGGCGGTCCGCAGGATAGTGCTCACCGCGCCGGCACCGTGGCAAGCGGCCGCAATGCGCGATGTGTGGTTTCAACTCCGGGAGCGCATTCCCGTCTCGGCGCAAGGAGTCAGCTCATGATCTTCTCCATCCGCCAAGTTTCCATCATGCCGGGCCAGGCTGCCGCAGCGCGCGCCTTCGCCGCGGAGATCACCGAGTATGTGAAAGGCGCGCACAAGCTGGAGTTCCAGATGGTGCGCCCGGTGGGCGGCAACCCCATGCGCCTGGGATGGCTGGGTCGCTATACCGACCTGGCCGCGTTTGAAGACGCGATGAACAAGCTCGTCGCCGACAAGCGCTTCGCCGAGTTGAACGCCAAGACCGCGGGCCTGTGGGTGCCTGGCAGCATGCACGACGACATCTGGCAAGGCTGAACCGCCACTCACCCCCCCCACCCCACCGCCGCATGTGCCGCAACATCAAGACGCTGTTCAACTTCGAGCCCCCGGCCACCGAGCTGGAGATCCGCGACGCCTCGCTGCAGTTCGTGCGCAAACTGTCGGGCTTCAACGTGCCAAGCCAGGCCAATGAGGCGGCTTTCGAGCGCGCGGTGGAAGAGGTGGCCGCGGCGGCGCGGCGGCTCATCGGCTCGATGGTGACGCAGGCCGAGCCGCGCAACCGCGAGGTGGAAGCGGCCAAGGCGCGGGCCCGCGCCGCGGTGCGCTTTGCTCCGCGCGGGGCGGGCGGGTGAGCGGCGCGGCCGCTGGGTGCGGCGCGTCGGCCGCACGACAACCGGCATGCGCGGGCACGCACCGCGTGGCCGCCAGCCGCGGGCCGGCACGCCGGTAGCACCCTCTCGCACGCGGTCGGGCGCGCCCCGGCGGCGTGGCGTGCCGGCGGGTGCGCGCTGCGGCGTCCCGCCAATTGCGCAGGCGGCACGCCTGGCCGTCCGCACGGCGCGGCGCGCGGCTTGCCCTTATCCTGCCCGCCGCCATGCGCACCCAGTACCTGCTCGACGATGTTCGCCGCCGCTCGGGCGATGCCTTGCGCCGATGGTTGGTGAGCGAGGAACTGGGGCGGCGCCAACGCTGGCAGCGGCTGGCCGTGGCGGCGGTCTCGCTGGCGGTCGTCGCCCTCAGCTCGTGGGTGGTGTGGCGCCATGTGCTGGCGCCGGCCCCGGGCCCGGAGCGGGCGGCCGAGTCGCCGGTGCCTGAACACCAGCGCAGCGGCCCGCTGGCCAACCCCTGGGGCTCGGGCGCGCCTGTCGTCGGCGAGCGCGGGTCTGACGCGGCGGTGGCTTCGGCCGCGTTCGCGGCATCCGCTGCCGCCACGGCCGCCGCGCAGGCTGCCGCCGATGCCGCCCGTGCCGCCGGGCCTGTGGCGGTGCTGGCCGGCCCCGGTGCGCGCGAGGCGACGGGCGCAGCGCTGTCGCAGCTGCGCGGCAGCGCCCGCGCGGCCGACTTTGCGAGGCAGGCGCTCGCCGGCCGTGACGCCGCGCCGCTCGTCGCCGCCTGGATGGCCGAGCGCGAGTGCCGGCAGGTGGCGCAGTGGCGCCAGATGTTCGAGTGGCGTACGCGAGCCACGCAGCCTGGCGTGCGCGCGGACCCGGCGGCGGCGGTGCCCATCGCCGGCGTGCACCCGCTGTTGCGCACCTTGCTGGCGCGCTGCGCCGACATGCCCGACGACGCGGCCGTCGAGGCGGCGCTTGCCGCGGCGGGCTTCCCGGCCACCCCCGACCTGGCCGAATCGACGCGGCGCCCGCTGGACGTGGCGCGCGCCGCCGCACTGGGCGACCCGCTGCTGCTGGCCACCGTCATCGACGCCAGCAGCCCCGAGGAGCTTCAGGCCTACGTCGCGCAGAGCCTGCCGCAGCGTGCGCCGCTGGCGCCGGCCTCGCTGGAGGTGGTGAAGGCGGCGCTGTGGCTCGCTTCGTGCCGTGCGGCGGGGGCGGGCGGCCCGGGCGCCGGTGCCGCGTCATCGCGCAGCGCGCCGGCCTGCGCCGAGCACCCCGCGCTGTGGCAGGCCTGCACGCAAGCGGGCCTGTGCGACGCGCGCGACCTGCACGACCTCTTGCTGCGCACGATGCCGGCCGACCAGTTCCACGCCACCGAGCGGCTGGCGCAGGCACTGGTGCCGGCGTTGGTGGCAGGCGCGAAACCGGTGGCGGGGCCCGGGGTCGGGCGATGACCGCAGGCCCGGTCATCGCAACGCGGTGATCGGGGCGCCAGTTCCGAGGTCGGAAACGAACTCGGCGCGGGCCTTCGGCGCCGTTCGCACCTGCGCGCTCAGGCGCCGGCGCGCGCCCAGGCCTCGCGCAGCTCGCGCTTGAGCACCTTGCCGATGGCGCTGCGCGGCAGCTCGGGCAGCAGGCGCACGGCGCTCAGCCGCTGCGTCTTGCCCAGCTGCGCGTTGGCCCACGTGCGCAGCGCTTCGCCATCGATGCCTGTGGCCGCGGCGCCCTCGCGCAGCACCACGCAGGCCGCGGGCGTCTCGCCCCATTGTTCGCTCGGCACGCCGATCACCGACACGTCGGCCACGGCCGGGTGGCGGCGCAGCACCGACTCGAGGTCGCTCGGGTAGACGTTGAAGCCGCCGGAGATGATCAGGTCCTTGGCGCGGTCGGTCAGCACGACGAAGCCGTCGGTGTCGAAGTGGCCGATGTCGCCGTGGCGGATATAGCGCCGGCCTTCGGCGTCGAACCACTCGGCTTCGGAGGTCTTCGCCGGCTGGCGGTGGTAGCCGGTCATCATGCCGGGCGAGCGGCCGACGATCTCGCCGCTGTCGCCGCGCTTGACCGCCTCGGGCGGCAGCTCGCGGCCCTCGGCGTCGATGAGGCGGATGTCGTGCCCCTCGGCCGGTGGGCCCACGGTGTGCAGCTTGGCGGGGTGCAGGTGGCAGGCCAGGATGCAGGTGCCGCCACCTTCGGTGAGGCCGTAGTACTCGGTGAGGCCGCCCGGCCAGCGCCGCAGCACCTCGGCCTTGAGTTCGGCATGGAACGGCGCGCTGGTGCAGAACTTGGCCACGAAGCTGGTGAGATCGGTGCGGTCGAAGTCGGGGTGCGCGAGCAGCCGCCGGTACTGCACCGGCACCAGCATCGTGTGCGTGGCGCGGTGAAGCGCGGCAAGCCGCAGGTATTCGGCGGCATCGAACTTGGGGCATAGCACCACCGCGCCGCCCCAGGCCAGCGACGGGATCAGCGCGACGAGCGTGGTGTTGCTGTACAGCGGCGTGGCCACCAGCGTCACCGAGCCAGGCCCGTACCCGGTGGCCGAGCCGCGGCGGATGTGCGCCCAGCGCATCGCGTGCGACTGCACGATGCCCTTGGGTGTGCCGGTGGTGCCCGAGCTGTAGATGAGGTTGAACGGCCACGCCGGATCGACTGGCACCGGCGCCGGCCGCGCGCCGGGCGGGGCGAGCCACTCTTCGAACGACAGTCCGCCCGGGCTGCCGTCCAGGCGCACGGGCCGCGGCGGCCGTGCCGCCAGCGACGCAGGCCACGGCGGGCCGGCCAGCGCCTCGAAGCCGGGGCGGTCGCCGAAGGTGATGCGCGCTTCGCAGTCGGCCAGCATCTGCATCAGCTGCACCGGCGTGGCCGATGGGGCCAGCGGCGCCACGGCCAGGCCCGCGCGCAGCGCGCCGAGGAAGGCGAACACGTACTCGGCGCCCGGCGCGGCGACGAGCGCAACCACATCGCCCGGGCCCAGCCCTTCGCGCTGCAGCGCGGCGGCCACGCGGTCGAGCATCGCGTCCAGCTCGGCGTGGGTGATGCGGCGCTCGCCATCGGCGAGAGCCAGCGCCTGCGGATGCCGGCGCGCGGCCTCGGCCAGCATCGTGGGCAGGTCGAGGAAGTCGGCGTCGGCGCGCGGGTCGGTGGCGGGCGGGGCGGTGATCGGTCCGGTCATGGTCACTCCCATTCTGCGGTCTCGGCGCCCTCCCGGGGCTCTGAGGGCTGCGCAGGCACACTAGCGCTTCCTCCATGCCCGAGCCGATGACCGACGACCCGCCCGTGCAGGCCACGGCGCCTGCCGCCACTCACTTGCCGGCATCGGTGCCCGCGGCACGCGCGCCGGGGGCCGCGACGGCCGTGCCGGTGGCGCAGGTGGGGCCGGTGGCGCCGGCGGCACCGGCGGTGAGGGGCTTTGACCCGGCGCTGGTCGTCATCCTCGGTGGCGTGTGCGCCGCGCTGCACGTGGGCAAGCTGCCGCCGGCGATTCCGGCGCTGCAGCAGGCGCTGGGGCTGTCGCTGGTGCAGGCTGGCTTCCTGCTGTCGATGGTGCAACTGGCGGGCATGTGCGCCGGCCTCGCGTTCGGTGCGCTGGCCGACGGCCTGGGCGCGCGCCGCAGCATGCTGGTCGGCCTGGCCGTGCTGGCGGTGGCCAGTGCAGCCGGCGCGTGGGCGACTTCGGCGCCCTGGCTGATGGCGCTGCGCGCGAGCGAGGGCTTCGGCTTCCTGCTCGTGGTGCTGGCGGCGCCGGCCCTGGTGCGGCGGCTGGTGGCGCCCGAACGACTGAGCCTGATGCTCGGCCTGTGGGGCGCGTACATGCCGCTGGGCACCACGCTGGCGCTGCTGGGCGGGCCGCTGCTGATCGGCGCGCTGGGGTGGCCGGCGTGGTGGGCCGTGCTGTCGTTGCTGACCTTCGCGATGGCGGTCTGGCTCGCGCGCCGCGTGCCGGCCGCGGCCGCCATGGCCCCGCCGGCCGACGGCGAGCCGGTGGCGCCGGGGCTGCATTCCGGCAGCGCCGCGCGGGCGGGGGGTCCGATGGCCCGCGCGTTCGGCGCGCTGCGGCGGCAATTGCCGATCACGCTCCGTGCCGGCAGGCCCTGGCTGTTGGCGATGGCCTTCGCGGTGTACTCGGGCCAGTGGCTGGCGGTGATCGGCTTCCTGCCCACGGTGTATGCCGCCGCCGGCGTGGCGCCCGCATCGGCCGGGTTGCTGACGGCGCTGGTGGCCGCCGCCAACATGGCGGGCAACGTCGTGGCCGGCCGCCTGCTGCACCGCGGCGCGCGCCCCGTGCGCCTGCTGCGCGTGGGCTACACGACGATGATGCTGGCGGCGCTGGTGGCCTTCGCGCCCTGGGCCTGGCCCGGCACGGCAGCGGCCGCCGGCGCTGCCGCCGACACGACGGCGTGGGTGCGCTATGCGGCGGCACTGGCGTTCTCCGGCGTGGGTGGGTTGGTGCCGGCCACCCTCTTCACGCTGGCCGTGCCGGCCACGCCACCCGCCGGCAGCCTGTCGTCCACCGCGGGCTGGATGCAGCAATGGTCGGCCGCCGGGCAGTTCTTCGGCCCGCCGCTGGTGGCCTGGGTGGCCGCTGCGGTGGGTGGCTGGCATCTCACGTGGGTGGCCACCGGCGCGTGCGCGCTGGCGGGCGTGGCCCTCAGCGCGGGAATCGCCCGCGTGGTGGTGCCGGGCACCCAGGATGCACCCGTTGGCGCGGCCGCGCCGCGCCGTTAGCCTCGGGCGTGATTCGAACCAGCGCCGTCGTTCAGCCAACCACACCAGGGACCCTCCAGCCATGACCGCCCGCACCACGCCCCCGTTCCGCGCCGACCATGTCGGCAGCTTCCTGCGCCCGGCCTACCTGCTGGAAGCGCGCGCGAAGAAGGCCGCAGGCGAGATCACGCCTGCCCAGCTGCGCGAGGTGGAAGACCGCGCCATCACCGAGATCGTCAAGTTCCAGCGCGACTGCGGCCTGAAGAGCATCACCGACGGCGAGTTCCGCCGCACGTACTTCCACCTCGATTTCCTCGAGCAGCTGGGCGGGGTCACCACCGACATCCCGGTGACCGTGAAGCGGCCCGACGGCACCGAGGAACTGGCGCCGCCGACGATCCGCGTGGTCGACAAGGTGCGCCACGTGAAGGACATCCAGCGCGCGGACTTCGAGTACCTGAAGGGCCAGGTCGAGCAGCACGCGCCGGGCTGCACGCCGAAGGTGACGATCCCGTCGCCGACGATGCTGCACTTCCGCGGCGGCCGCGCCGGCATCAGCAAGGCGGCCTACCCCGAGCTCGACCCCGCCTTCTACGACGACACCGCGCGCGCCTACGGCGACGAGCTGCAATCGCTGTACGACGCCGGCTGCCGCTACGTGCAGATGGACGACACCAACATGGCGTACCTGTGCGACGAGAAGATGCGCGCGGCGGCGCGCCAGCGCGGTGACGACCCCAACGAGCTGCCGCACCGCTACGCGCAGTTCATCAACAAGGTGGTGGCGCTCAAGCCCGCGGGCATGACGCTGGCCATGCACCTGTGCCGCGGCAACTTCAAGAGCACCTTTGCCGCGCAGGGCAACTACGAGCCGGTGGCCGAGGCGCTGCTGGCCGAGATGAACCTGGACGCCATCTTCATGGAATACGACGACGACCGCTCGGGCGACTTCCGGCCGCTGCGCTTCCTGAAGCCGGGGCGCATCGTCGTGCTCGGCCTGGTCACCACCAAGTTCGGCCAGCTCGAGAGCAAGGACGACCTGAAGCGGCGCATCGCCGAAGCGGCGCGGCACGCGCCGCTGGAACAGCTGGCGCTGAGCCCGCAATGCGGCTTCAGCAGCACCGTGCACGGCAACAACATCGCGGTGGAGGACCAGCGGCGCAAGCTGGCGCTGGTGGTCGAGACCGCGCAAGAGGTGTGGGGTTGAAGAGCCCTTCGGCAAACGGCAAGGAGATGACGATGAAGATGTTGTTCAAGCAGGCCCTGACAGGCTCGGCGGTGGTGGCGGTGGCGGCCGTGTTCGCGGCATTCGCGGTGCCGGCCCGGGCGCAGGAGGTGACACTCAAGTTCCACCACATCTGGCCGCCGCAGGCGATGGCGCCGCAGCGCGTGATCGGCCCGTGGTGCGAGAAGATCAAGGCCGAGAGCAATGGCCGCCTGGCCTGCCAGATGCTGCCCGCGATGAGCGGCGGCGGCACGCCGCCGCAGCTGGTGGACCGCATCAAGGATGGCGTCGACGACCTGACCATCACGCTGCCGGGCTACACGGCGGGGCGCTTCCCGGCGATGGAGGTGTTCGAGCTGCCGTTCATGACCAACAGCGCCGAGGTCGCCGCCGCGGCGGCGTGGGAGTACCTGCAGAAGCACGCGCTGAAGGAGTTTCCGGGCACGAGGATCCTCGCCACCTGGGTGCACGACGAGGGCTACATCCACACCTCGAGCAAGCAGGTGAAGTCGATCGACGACTTCAAGGGCCTGAAGATGCGCGCGCCCACGCGGCAGACCAACAAGCTGATGGCCAAGCTGGGCGCCACGCCGGTGGGCATGCCGGTCACCGGCGTGGCCGATGCCATCAGCAAGGGCACGATCGACGGCTTCGCATTGCCGTGGGAGGTGATCCCGGCGTTCAAGCTGCACGAGATGACGAAGTTCCACACGCAGACCGACCCCTCGCGCCCGGCGCTGTACTCGGCCGGCTTCGTCTTCGCGATGAACCAGGCGAAGTACGACAGCCTGCCGGCCGACCTGAAGAAGGTGATCGACAACAACAGCGGCGCGGCGCTGTCGCGCCAGATCGGCAAGGCGTGGGACGAGAGCCAGGCCGCCGGCCGCAAGGCTGCGGCCGACCGCGGCAACACCATCATCACCATCTCGGCGGCCGAGACCGACCGGTGGATCGCCGCCAGCGCCAGCATCTACGACGAGTGGGTGGCCGACATGGACAGGCGCGGCCTGGCCGGCAAGCAGATGCTGCAGGACGCGCGCGACCTGCTGGCCAAACACCGCAAGTAGATTGCCCCGGCGTTGAGCGCTTTGCTGCAGCGGCTTCAGCGGCTGGCGCAGCTGTTCGGCGTGGCCGGCGCGGCCATGGCGCTGGCCGTCGGGCTGATGGTGGTGGCCAGCGTGGCCGGCCGCGCGGCCTTCGGCGTGCCGGTCCCCGGTGACGTGGAGCTCACCCAGTTCGGCATCGCCGTGGCGCTCTCCCTGGCGCTGCCGTGGTGCCAGGCGCGGCGCGGACACATCATCGTCGACTTCTTCACCCAGCGGGCCGGGGCGCGCACGCAGCGCGCGCTGGATGCCGCCGGCGCGCTGCTGCTGGCGCTGATGTGCGCGCTGCTGGCCTGGCGCAGCGCCGCCGGCGCCGTGGCCGTGCACGCGGCGCACGAAACAACCATGATCCTGGCGCTGCCGATGTGGTGGACCTACGCGCTGCTGGCGCCCGGGCTGGCGCTGGCCGCCGCGGTGGCCGCCTTGCAGGCGCTGGCCGGCCCGCGCGGCGCGGCGCCGGGCCCGGGCCAGGGCGACAGTGAAACCGCGCCGCGATGACGCCCACCTTCATCGGCCTGGCGATGTTCGCGCTGATGCTGGCGCTGATGGCGCTGCGCACGCCCATTGCCGCGGCGATGTTCATCCCCGGGGCGCTGGGCTATCTGTGGCTCGCCGGCACGCCTTCCCTGCTGAACCTGCTCAAGGGCAGCGCGGTGGCGCGGCTGACCGTGTACGACCTGTCGGTGATCCCGCTGTTCCTGCTGATGGGGCAGTTCGCCACGCAGGGCGGGCTGAGCCGGCGCCTCTTCGTGGCCGCGGCGGCCTGGGTGGGGCATGTGCGCGGCGGGCTCGGCATGGCCAGCATCCTGTCGGCCGGGGCGTTCGGCGCGGTGTGCGGCAGTTCGGTGGCGACCTCGGCCACCATCACGCAGGTGGCCTACCCGGAGATGAAGAGCCATGGCTACTCGGGCGGGCTGGCCACTGCGACGCTGGCCACCGGCGGCACGCTGGGCATCCTGATTCCGCCTTCGGTGCCGCTGGTGGTGTTCGCCATCCTCACCGAGCAGAACATCGCCAAGCTCTTTGCCGCGGCCATGCTGCCGGGGCTGCTGGCGATGCTCGGCTACATGGTCGTGCTGGCGCTGGTGTGCCGCGCGCGGCCGCGGTGGGCGCCGGCCGGCGAGCGGCTGCCGTGGCGCGCGCGCTGGCGCGCGCTGCTGGGGGTGTGGCCGATCGCGCTGATCTTCGGCATCGTCTTCGGCGGCATCTACGGGGGCCTCTTTTCACCCACCGAAGGCGCGGCGGTCGGTGCCGTGGCCACCGGGCTGGCCGGGTGGGCCCAGCGCGAGCTGACGGTGGCCACGCTGAAGACGAGCCTGGCGGCCACCGCCGAGACGAGCGCCATGGTGTTCATGATCTTCCTCGGCGCCGACATGATGAACGCGACGCTGGCGCTGACGGCCATGCCGGCGGCGATGGCCGACGGGGTGAGCCACCTCGCGGTGCCGCCGCTGGCCATCGTGACGGCGGTGCTGGCCTTCTACGTGCTGCTGGGCTGCGTGATGGACGAGCTGTCGATGCTGCTGCTGACGATCCCCGTGCTGTTCCCGGCCGTCATGGGGCTGGAGCTGTGGGGGCTGCAGGGCCAGGACAAGGCGATCTGGTTCGGCATCCTGGTGCTGATGACGGTGGGCATCGGCATGATCGCGCCGCCGGTGGGGCTGAACGTGTACGTCGTCAACAACCTCGCGCGCGACGTGCCGATGGCCGACACCTACCGCGGCGTGCTTCCCTTCCTGGCGTGGGACGCGCTGCGGCTGGTGATGCTGCTGTTCTTCCCGGTGCTGAGCCTGGGGCTGGTGCGATGGCTGTTCTGAGCTCAACGCGCTGCGCAGGGGAATGGGCGGTCCTTGCGGCCGCCCTCGCTGCCATGCCATGCGTGCAAGCGCAGCCCGTGCCGCCTGCCGCGGGCTGGGGCGTGGCCGCCTATGGCGGCGTGCGCGGCGGCAACAGCGGCTTCGAGTCCAGCGACGGCGGCAGTGCCGGCACGCCGCTCACGCTGCGCAGCCGGCCCGCGGCTGCGCTGGCACTCGAAGCCCCGTACGACGAGCACCGGCGGCTGCAGGTGTATCTCGCGCACCAGCGCACGCGGCTGGTGCTGGGGCCGGCGGCATCGCCGGCCATGGCGACCACCGAGCTGCCGCTGCAGGTGAGCACCCTGCACCTGGGCGGCGTCAACTACTTCGACGGGCCCGTGGGTCGCGGGCCGTACGTGGTGGGGGGCCTGGGCCTCACACACCTGAGCCCGAACCTGCCGGGCACCTCGGCGCGCACGCGCTGGTCGATGCACGTCGGCCTCGGCCACGAATGGGCGCTGGCGCGCGCGCTTTCGTTGCGCGTGGAGCTGCGCGGGCACGTGGCGCTGCTGCGCAGCGAGGGCGGGTTCTTCTGCTCGGGCGGCTGCACGGTGTTCATCCGCGGCGACACACTCACGCAGGTTGAAGGGCTGGTGGGGGTGCGCGTGGGGTTCTGAAGTCCTCCGCTGCAGCCGACTCCGACCCGCCACCCTGCCGCGCGCTGCACCCCCCCCGAACACCCCGACCTTGTGCCTGCGCCGTGCCCGAAGCCATCATCCGCCAGCTGACCCCTGCCGATGCGGCGGCGTACCGCGCGCTGATGCTGCAGGCGTATGTGCTCGACGCCGACGCCTTCACCTCCACCGCCGAAGAGCGCGAGCTGGAGCCCGAGGCGTGGTGGGTGAAACGCATCGCGCACCCGGCGGGGCTGGGCGTGGCGTTCGGGGCCGAGCAGGGGGGCCAGCTTGTCGGCACGGTGGGCCTGGAGTACTCGGCCAAGCCGAAGACGCGCCACGCGGCGCTGCTGCTGGGCATGGTCGTGCGCGAGGCCGCGCGGCGCAGGGGCACCGGCCGGCGCCTGGTGTTGGCAGCCCTCGCGCACGCGGCGCGGCGCCCGGAGGTGCGGGTGGTCACGCTCACGGTCACCGAGGGCAACGACGCGGCCATCCGCCTCTACGAGCAGGCGGGCTTCGTGGCCTGGGGCGTCGAGCCGATGGCCATCGCCACGCCGTCGGGTTTCAAGGGCAAGGTGCACATGTCGTGCACACTGCAGCGTGCCGGCGCTGCACCGGCCTGACCGCACTGCCCGGTGGGCCGTCGCGCACAAGGAATCTGAACGCGATGCACTCCACCCTTGCCGGCAAGCGCGTGCTCGTCACCCAGGCCACCGAGTTCATGGGGCCGGTCTTGTGCGAAGTCTTTGCCGAGCAAGGTGCCGAGGTCGTGCCCAGCGCGGTGCCGCTCGTGCTGCCAGAGGCCGCCGGGCAGGTGGTGCGCGATGCCGGGCCGGTGGACGTGCTGGTGGCCAACCTGGCCCACCAAGCCCCTTCCACCGCGGCCGCCGAGGTCACCGAGGCCGAGTGGCGCGAGGTCTTCGCGGCGCTCGTCGACCCGCTGCCACGGCTGGTGCGCGCGGTGCTACCCGGCATGCTGAGCCGGCGTGCGGGCCGGGTGCTGGTGATCGGCAGCGCTTCGGCGCTGCGCGGCATGAAGCGGGCCTCCACCTACAGCGCCGCGCGCGGGGCGCAGCTGGCCTACGTGCAGGCGGTCGGCGTGGAACTCGCCGGCAGCAACGTGCAGGTCAACGCCATCGCGCAGAACTTCGTCGACAACCCGACGTACTTTCCGCCCGAGGTGCAGGTCAACCCGAGGTTCCAGGAGCGGCTGGCGCGCGAAGTGCCGCTGGGCCGGCTGGTCTCGGCGCGGGAGGACGCGCAGTTCGCCGCCTACCTGTGCAGCGACGCGGCGGCATGCTTCGTCGGCCAGGTGTTCCCGGTGTGCGGCGGCTGGGCCACGCGCTGAGCGCGCGGCAGCTGCTTCGGGTGCCGGCCCCCGGGACGGCCGCACCGGCTTTCCTCAGCGGGGTGGATGCCGGGCTGTCGAGGAAGTGCAGACTCGCGCTTGTTCCGCGACCAACGCCACCACCGCAGGAGAGAGCACGATGACGACATCCAACCTTCGCCGACCGCGCGTCCGCTGGCCCGGCCTGCTGCTGTGGGCGGCGCTGGGCGTGGTGGCAGATGCAGCAGCGCGGGACCGCGTCGATTGCAAGGAAGCGAGGTGCGAGAACAAGGACACGGGGGGCAGCGCGCAGCTGTCCACAACGCCGGCCTACCGCTCCATCTACCAGTTCGACCTGCTGGCCCTGTCGCCGGGCTGCGCAGCCACCAAGCTGGACGCCAAGGACAAAGTGCGGCTGCCCAAGGACACCTACTTTCGCGAGTCGCTCGACCGCGAGGCGCAGACGGTGGAGTCACTGGTCGTGCACATCTATCGCGTCGACGAGGAGGCCGGCGGGAAGGATGCCACCGCGGCCAAGTACTTCTCGCAGCCCTACCGGCTGTGTCTGAGTGGCGAATACGCCGTGCCGCGTTCCTACTACCGCCGCGTGGGCGGCTTCAACACCGGCTTGCTGGTGGTGCCGTTCAAACTGCGCCGCGGCGACATCTTCAGCGACAGCACGATCGGGCCCTACCTGTCCTACAAGTGGGACATCGTCGAGGTGCTCGCCACCGCGGGCCTGAGCCAGATCTCCACGGTGGAGAACGGCAGCGGCACCGACATCAAGAGCGAGACAGGCCTGACCGGCGCGATGGGCGTCAACTTCCAGCTGGGCAAGGACTGGGACATCGCCTTCATCGCCGGCGTCGACCGGCTCTCCGGCGCGGTGGGCAAGGCCTGGAAGTACCAGAACAAGCCTTGGGTGTCGTTCGCCATCGGCTTCAACTTCACACGTTGAAGGGAGCGCGCCGAGTTCGGCGCCGCCGGCGCCGCCCCGGGCGGGCGTCGCCTGCCTCGGGCGCGCGGGGCGGCCGTTGGTGTGGCCTGCTGCCGCGGTGCGCGGCTTCGCACCGCGATGCAGCGGAGCTCAGTCCACGAAGAAGTCCGGCATGAAGTTCATGTTGCCCGGCGTCATCGAGTAGCGATCGAAGTCGGTCACGCCATGCTGCGCCAGCAGCGTGTCGTCGATGAAGAAGTTGCCGGTGGTCGCCTTCGCGTCGCTGGTGAGGATGAGGTAAGCCGCATCGGCCAATATCTCCGGCTTGCGGCACAGCTTCAGGTCCACGCCCGGGATCATCTGCAGCGCCGCGGTGGCTATCGCCGTGCGCGGCCACAGGCTGTTGACGCCGATGCCGTGCGCTCGGAACTCGCCGGCGTGGCCGAGCGTGCACTCGCTCATGCCGTACTTGGCCATCGTGTAGGCGACGTGGCCCTTGAACCAGTGCTCCTTCATCGAAAGCGGCGGGCTCATGTTCAGCACGTGCGGGTTGCGGCCGGCCTTGGCGCTCTTGA
>JAEUPD010000154.1 GCA_016788525.1 Rubrivivax sp. | reverse complement strand
GGCTCGGCACGAGCCGGGTAGGCCGACGGTGTATCCGTCGGCCGTCATCCGCGACAGGCGCAGCCTGGCGCGGACGCCGGGCCTCGCCCTCGGGCGCGGCAGGGCAGGCCGCCCGGGTCTGCGCGCGCCACAACCCTCGCCAGAGTCGCGGCACGCAGACGGTGCCCTCCTTCGCCCGGCACTCAGCTCATTGGTCCCTGCGAGCGGGGATCGGCTGCATCCCCCAGGCGAAAAACCCGGCGACTTCCCTCAGTCTTGCCAAGGCCCGGGCGGCGGCGGATGCGGCAGTTCCACATCCCCCATCCACGCTTCCAGCAGCGTGTACCCCACCGCCAGCACCACCGGCCCGACAAAGATGCCCACCAGGCCGAAGGCGAACAAGCCGCCGATCACGCCGGCGAAGATCAACAGCAGCGGCAAGTCGGCACCCATGCGGATGAGCAGCGGCCTGAGCACGTTGTCCAGCATCGTCACCACCACCGCCACGACGATGAGGAAGGTGCCCCAGCCCGGGTGGCCGTCGTAGAAGGCCCAGATCAGCGCCGGCAGCAGCACCGGCAGCGGCCCCACCTGCGCGATGCACAGCATGAACATCAGCGCGGTCAGCAACCCGGCAAACGGGATGCCCGCCATCGCCAGCCCGGCGCCGGCGACCACCGACTGCACCACCGCCGTGACGCCCACGCCCAGCGCCACGCCGCGGATGGCGTCGCCAGCCAGCACCACAGCGCCCTCGCCACGCTCACCGGCCAGCCGCCGCGCGAAACGCCGCACGTGGTCGGCCCCCTCCTCGCCCAGCGAGTACATCACGGCCGCGATGGCCACCGTGAGCAGGAACTGCACCACCACGATGCCGATGCTGCCCACCTCGGCCACGAACCACTTCGTCGCATTGCCGGCATAGGGCGTCAGCCGCGGCAGCAGGTCATCCAGCCCCAGCGAGCGCAGCTGCGCCCACAGCGTCTCGGCCATGCCGCCGATGACCGGCAGGTTGCGCAGCCAGCCCGGCGCCTGCTCGCCCGGCCGCCACGCGGTGGCCAGCTTGGCCCACGCCACCAGCTGGTCGGCATTGCCCACGATGGTGACGATGGCCCCCACCAGCGGCACCACGAACAGCAGCAGCAAGAGCAGCGTCATCACCGTGACGGCCAGCGCCCGCCGGCCCCACAGCAGCGCCTGCACGCGGCGCATCACCGGCCAGGTGGCCACCACCACCATCGTGGCCCAGATCATCGGCCCGAGGAACGGCCGCAGGATCCACAGCGAGGCGCCCAGCAACAGGCCGATGAACAGCACGGCGAAGGTCGTGCGCGCCAGGTCGCGCGCGCCGGCCGGGGCCAGGGGGCGGTGGCGCATCAGCGTGGGCCGGCCGTGCTCGCGGCCGTGCTCGCCGCCGAGCTCGCGGCCGTGCTTGCGGCCACGATCGGGGCCGGAACGGGTGGTGCCGCGGGCAGCGCCGCCTCCCACAGCTGGACGTGAATCGCCGCCCTCACTTGCCCGCCTTCTCGACGTAGGGTGTCACGCCCTCGGCCTCGATGCGATAGCCGGCGGCACCCATGAACGAGTCGATGCGCTGGCTGGTGATGCGGCCGTGGATCCACACCGCGTCCATCGACTTCACGCCCTTGGCCGGCGACCTGGGCAGCACGTGGATGATCTGGTTGGCCGGCGGCGGCGGGCTGTGGATGCAGGCGCCGAAGTACGGCACGAGCAGGAACTCTGCCAGCCCCTCCTTGCCCTCCTCGAGCGGCACGACGAAGCCGGGGATGCGCACCGACTGACCGACGATCTTCGGGTTGGCCGGCGCGTTGTCCCAGGCCTCGCGCATGCGCTTGAGCATCTGCATCGCGCGCGGGTCACCGTCTTGCAGCAGCTGGAAGTCGGTGCCCTTGAAGTCCTTGAACGGGTCCCAGCCGGCGGGCACCAGCGCTTCCCAGTTGATGGTGCGCGGCTCGCCGGCGCGGCCTGGCCTGCCTTCGGCGGCGGCGGCAATCGGCTCCTTCATCGCCGGCACGCCGGCAGGCGCTTGAGCCACTGCCGGCGCCGCAGCGAAAAGCGCCACGCAGGCCAGCACCACCGCCTGCACCACGCGGCGCGCAGGCAGGGCTGCCGTCGTCAGGGCCAGGGCCGCGACCAGCGCGCCCGCGGGGCCTTCATCGCTGGGCCTGCGCCGCGGCCGGGTGGGTGGCTCGAACAGAGGGAGTGCTTTGGGCATGGTCAGACAGTGACCCGTTGGCGAGCCGGGAAGTTCAGGGCTGCGGTTCGATGGGGCGATGGGGCGATGGGGCGACAGGCCCTCCAGTCTCACAGCCGCGGCGACAACCCGTCGGCCAGCGACAGCCGGTAGGCCCGCCACCCCGGCACGAGGCTGGCAAGCATACCCGCGGCCACCACGGCGACGAAGAGGCCCCACTGCACCGGGGTCGGTGCCGCCCAGCGCAGCGCGATGCCGAACTGCGCCTGCAGCCACGGCGCGGCCAGCGCCACCGCCGCGGCCGCTGCCAGCGCGCCCAGCAGCGCCCCGGCGAGCGTCACCCACGCGCCCTCGGCGGCCAGCAGCGCCAGCACATGCCGCGGCCCGGCGCCCACGGCGCGCAGCACGGCCAGTTCGCGCCGACGTTCGTTCAGCCCCGCGAGCACCACCGCCACCAGCGACGCCAGGCTCACCAGCGCCACCAGCGCCGACATCGCCAGGAGTGCCCGCTCGCCCAGGCCCACCGCCTGCCACAGCTCGTCGAGCGCCACGCCGGGCAGCACGGCCATCAGCGCCTCGCCCTCGTACTCGGCGACGAAGCGCTGCACGTTGAACACCGCGACGCGGTTCTTCAGCCCCACCAGCGCGGCGGTGACCTGCTTGGGCTCCAGGTCGAACTTGCGCGCCGCCTCGGCCGGGATCTTCACGCCCGGCAGCGGCGCGCCGCCCGCCCAGTCGAGGTGGATGGCCTCGATGGCCTGCAGGCTGACATGCACCGTGCGGTCCACCGGCGTGCCGGTGCGCGCAAGGACGCCCACCACGGTGAAAGGCTTGTCGGCGTGCTCGGTGGCCAGGCTGCCGGGCGCCGCCTCCAGGCCATGCGTGAGCGTGAGGCGGTCGCCGAGGCGGTAGCCGAGCGCCGTGGCGACCTCGGCGCCGAGCACCGCCTCGTACAGGCCGTCCAGCGTGCCGCTGAACGCACGCCCCTCGGCCATCGCCAGCGGTTGCCGCTCGCCATGTCGAAAGCGCTCGAAGTACTCCGCGCTGGTGCCCAGCACCGGGTAGCCGCGGTGCGAGTCGCCCAGCGCCAGCGGCACCAGCCATGCCACCGCGCGGTGCTGCTCGATCGCCTTCAGGCTGTCCACCTTGACCTGGTTGGTCGCGCCGCCCACGCGAAACACCGCGTGCAGCATCAGCTGCACGGCCCCGGTGCGCGCCCCGATCACGAGGTCGGTGCCGCTGACGGCCTGCGAGAAGCTGGCGCGGATGTCGGTGCGCAGCCGCTCCAGCGTCAGCAGCAAGCCGGTGGCCAGGGCGATGGACAGCATCACCAGCGCCAGCGTGCCGCGCCGGTTCCAGGCACTGTGCGCGGCCAGGTTCAGCAGGGCCTTCATGCCGGATCGGTGGGGTGGGCCGCGGTCCCGGCGGTGCCGCTGGCGGGTTCATGGCCGCCGGCGCGGGAGGCTGCCGCGGTGTGGTTGAGCGCACGCAGGTCCAGCTCGCGGTCGAACGGTGCGGCCAGCCGGCGGTCGTGGCTGACGAAGACCAGCGCGGCCCCCCCGGCGCGGCACTCGGCCAGCAGCAGGCCCATGAAGCTGTCGCGCAGCTCCTCGTCCAGCGCCGAGGTCGGCTCGTCGGCGATCACGAGTTCGGGTGCCCCGATCAGCGCCCGTGCCGCAGCCACGCGCTGCTGCTGGCCGACCGACAGCTCGCGCGCCGGCCGTGCCCACAGCGCATCGGGAAGGGCCACCTGGCGCAGCAGGGCTTGCGCCGCCGGCCGCGGCGCCGGCTGGCAGCGGGCCGCGCGCCGGGGCGAGAAGCGGCACGGCAGCAGCACGTTGTCGAGCACGCTCAGGTACGGCAGCAGGTTGAACTGCTGGAAGATCACGCCCACGTGGTCGGCGCGAAAACCGTCGCGCCGCGCGGCGGCCATCGCCGCCCACTCCTGGCCGAGCAGGCATACCCGGCCCTCGCGCGGCACCAGCACGCCGGCCAGCAGCGCCAGCAAGGTGCTCTTGCCGCAGCCGCTGGGGCCGTGCACGAACAGGCGCTCGCCGGCTTGCAGCTCGAAGCCTTCCAGTGCCAGCGTGTCCCCGGCGCGGCCGGGCCAGCCGAATCGCAGCTGGCGGACTTCAAGCAGCGCCAAGGGGGACGCGCGGACGATGCGGTGCGGGCCGGCGGTGCGGGCCGGGTCAGCGCGGCAGGGTCACCCGCGCGTTCGGCCGGCGCAGCACCAGCTTCATCTGGCCCTGGCGCGTGACGGCCTGCACCTCGATGCGCTTCAGGCGCGCGAAGGCATCGAACAGGCCGAGGTCAAGCTGCGCCGCGCGGTCGGTGTTGCTGCAGCGGAACTCGTAGCTGGCCTGCAGGTCGCCATGCTCTGCGCCGGCCTTGGCGGCCGGAGCCGACGCCGTGGCAGTGGGCGACGACGCACCGCCCACCCCCCACAGCGGCGCCACCAGGTTGACCTTGGCCATGCCACAGCCGCCGGCCGCATCGATGCGCACGATGCGCGCGCCCTCCTGCAGCTTGCCCAGCGCCGCGGCAACGGTGGTGCGTTCGGCGTCGGTGCGCGGCGCACGCTCGAAGCCGGCCAGCACCTCCAGCGGCAGCTCCAGGCTCACCGTGACGAGGCCGGCCTCCACGCCGATGTCGGCGCGCGCCACGCCATGCTCATGGGCCTTGCCAGCCCGCACCGGGGACGAGGCCAGCGCCGCCCACAGCACGGCGGCCCACAGCAGCCACGCCGAACCGCGACTTGCTGCCAATGCGGGCCTCCGGTTCGTCATGCTGCGCAGCTCCATGAGCGGTTGCTCCCCAACCGGGCACGCGAGGTGGCGCCCCTCTCTGCCATTGTGGCAGCGGCCTCACCAGCTCCTGCAGGTCCTCGGCGAAGGCCTCGCTGCGGTACGGGGCAGGCCACGGCTCGACGCGGCCAGCGGGATCGACGCTTGGAAGCTGGAACATGGTGGACCTCGACAGGGGCGGGCAAAGCGCGGGCAAAGCGCAGGCAGGTGGCCGGCAGGGCAGATACGCAGGAAGGGTGCCGGCTGGATGTGACGCCCCTATGTCGGCACCACACGGCCGTGCTTTACGGCCCGGGCATTGCTCACGCTTGTGCATGCCCGCCGGGCGGCCGGCACCCGGCGGGCCGCCGGCGCCGACCTCTTACCATCGCCGCTGCCATGCCCACCAGCCTCGAAGGCCGCCTCGTCGTCGCCATCAGTTCGCGGGCGCTGTTCGACTTCGAGGAAGAGAACCGGCTGTTCGAGGACAGCGACGACCGCGCCTACATGCAGCTGCAGATGCAGCGGCTGGAGCTGCCGGCGCGCCCCGGCGTGGCGTTCTCGCTGGTCAACAAGCTGCTGGCCTTCAATCACCCCGGGCAGCCGCGCGTGGAGGTGGTGATCCTGTCGCGCAACGATCCCGTCTCGGGCATGCGCGTGTTCCGCTCGGTCCAGCACTACGGCCTCACCCTGGAGCGCGGCGTGTTCACGCGCGGGCAGCCGCCGTGGCGCTACCTCAGGCCACTGGCAGCCAACCTGTTCCTGAGCACCAACGAGGCCGACGTGAAGAGCGCACTGGCCGAAGGCGTGCCCGCCGCGCGAGTGTTTCCCGACAGCGCGCGCGCCTCGGCCGCCCACCCCGGCGAAGTGCGCATCGCCTTCGACGGCGACGCGGTGCTGTTCAGCGACGAAGCCGAGCGCGTGTACCAGCGCGACGGCCTCACCGCCTTCCAGCACCACGAGCGCGAGCGCGCCGCCACGCCGCTGGCCCCCGGCCCCTTCAAGCCGCTGCTGCAAGCACTGCACCGGCTGCAGCAGGAACCGGCCGGCGGCATGCAGCTGCGCACCGCGCTGGTCACCGCGCGCAGCGCGCCGGCGCACGAGCGCGCCATCCGCACGCTGATGGCCTGGAACATCGACGTCGACGAGGCGATGTTCCTCGGCGGCCTGCCCAAGGGCACCTTCCTCGCCGAATTCGAGCCCGACTTCTTCTTCGACGACCAGACCGGCCACATCGAGAACGCCGCGGCGCACGTGCCGGCCGGCCACGTGGCCTCGGGGGTGAGCAACGATGGGCCGCGCTGACCCTGCCTCGTCCGCACCGATGACAGCGCCCGCGGCGCGCGCCATCGGCGTCGAGCGCCTGCCGATGCCGGCCGGGCACCACGACGCCGCACCGCTGGCGTTCTGGCCGGCCGCTGCCGGGCCGACGCCCGGCGCGCCGCGACCTGCCGCGCTGGTGCTCCCCGCGCTGGGCGTGCCCGCCGGCGCCTACCGGCGGCTGGCCGAAGCGCTGAGCGAAGCCGGCACCGACACCGGCGTGGCGGAGTGGCGCGGCGGCGGTGCCAGCCCGGTGCGCGCCTCGCGCCGCGCAGACTGGGGCTACCTCGACCTGTTCCGCCACGAGGTGCTGGGCGGCATCGCCGCGCTGCGCGCGCGCCTGCCCGGCCGCGGCGTGGCCCTGGTCGGCCATTCCCTGGGCGGCCACCTCGGCCTGATGGCGCGCGCCGAGGCCGCACCGGGCCTGGCCGGCGTGCTCACCGTCGCCTCGGGCACGCCGACGCTGCGCTTCTTCGCGCCCAAGGTGCGCGCGCAACTGCGCTGGGTGCTGGCCGCGCACAGCTTCACCGGGCCGCTGCTGGGCTACTTTCCGGGCGAGCGCGTGGGCTTCGGCGGCCGCCAGCCCCGCCGATTGATGGACGAGTGGGCGCTGCTGGCGCGCCTGGGCAAGTTCGAGATCGCCGGGCGCAACCTGCTCGAACCGCACTCCGAGGCCGCGCGGCGCATCCCCGTGCACTCGCTGAGCCTGCCGCTGGACACCTACGCCCCGCGCGCCGCCACCGAACACCTGCTGCAATTGGCGCACGTCGGGCCCGAGGCGGTGGAGCGCTTCGAGGGGCCGGGGCCGCTGGGGCACTTCGATTGGTTGAAGGAGCCGCGGGGGGTGGCGGGGCGGATGCGGGAGGTTATCGCCGCCTGGCAATAGGCCCACGTAGTGCACATTGGCCGTTCTAGGCTCCGGCCCGACAGCGCAGCCCGTTGGTACAAGTTCCCCGATGCCGCCGCCGGGGAACCTGCAGACGCCCACCGCCAGTCAGCGCGCGTCATACGCCGCTGGCATCGCCGACTTTGTCCGAGCCGATCCACTCGCCGTCCTGGGCGCTCTTGTCCATGGGCAGGGCGGCGAGGTTGGTGTCGCGCAGCGCGCCGCATGGCAAACCCAGATTGGGATCCTGCAAGCTTCAGTGCCGCGTCACCCTGCCGGCATCATCTGCTTCGAGTTCGTCATCCCTCGCATTGGCAAGCGCGCGGACAACATCTTGCTCATTGGCGATCACGTCGTCGTCATCGAGTTCAAGGTCGGTTCTGTCGACCATGAACTCGATGCCAAGAAGCAGGTGATGGACTATGCGCTTGATCTGAAGAACTTTCATCTCGGCAGTCACTCCGCGACCATCATTCCAGTGTTGGTCGCGACGCATGCCCATGTGGCCGCAGCGTGGCCCGCCGCCGGGCCGGACCGTGGCGTCTGCCCGGTGGTGCTCGCGAGCGAAGCCTCGCTTGCCGTGGTCCTGCGCGAGGTGGCAACGCGTGCGGTCGAAGGCATCCTCTCACACCTCGATTGGCTCGCATCCGGCTATCGCCCGACACCCACCATCGTTGAAGCCGCGCAGGCCTTGTATCGAGGTCATGGTGTCGCAGAGATCACTCACTCTGAGGCGGGGGCCGACAACCTGGGGGCCACGACGCTGGCGCTGACTGAGGCGATCGAACGCGCGCGCGCCCAGAACGAGAAGATCATCTGTCTCGTCTCCGGTGTTCCTGGCGCCGGCAAGACGTTGGCCGGGCTGAACCTTGTTTGTCAGCGCCAGCGTGTGGATACGCAGGACGCGGAGCATGCCGTGTTCTTGTCGGGCAACGGTCCGCTCGTCCGCGTGCTTCAGGAGGCCTTGGCTCGGGATGAAGTGAGTCGCGCCACTCGCAACGGAGCCAAAGTCAGCAAGCAAGACGCCCATCGAAGAGCGGTCACGTTTGTCCAGAACATTCACCACTTCCGTGATGCAAGCCTGGCCGACCCCAACCCTCCGGTCGAGCGCGTCGTGGTGTTTGACGAGGCACAGCGGGCTTGGAACCGCGATCAAGCCTCGAAGTTCATGAGGCAGAAGCGCAACCGTGCGGACTTCGATGCCTCAGAACCGGAGTTCCTCATTGGCGTCATGGATCGCCACCGGGGATGGGCGGTCATCGTCTGCCTCATTGGTGGCGGACAAGAGATCAACACCGGCGAGGCCGGCATGGGCGAGTGGCTACGAGCCCTGCGCGATCGCTATCCAACCTGGCGCGTCTATCTGCCGAACCAGCCTGACTCGACCGCGTTCCTCGCCAGCTCCGAACTGGAACCCTTGGAGGATCGGGTAACTCGCCATGCTGCGATGCACTTGGGCGTTTCGCTGCGTTCATTTCGTTCCGAGCGACTGTCCGCCGCTGTTTCGGCTCTGATGTCCGGCGACTCGCGTCGGGCGGCGCATGAACTCAGCACCGTTCTCCCAAAATTCCCAATCATGATTACGCGCTCATTGGCGGACGCCAAATCGTGGGTGCGGGGCAAGGCCAGGGGCACGGAGCGCTTTGGAGTGCTCGCGTCGTCTGGCGGCAAGCGCCTCAAGCCCATGGGTATCAACATGGATGCGCAGATCGACCCGTGCGTCTGGTTCTTGAATCCCGAGTCAGACGTCCGGTCGTCGTACTACCTGGAGGACGCGGCAAGCGAGTTCGATGTGCAGGGCCTGGAACTGGATTGGACGATCGTGGTCTGGGACGGCGACTTGGTGCACCACGCCAGTGGCTGGCGCTACCGAGCCTTTAGGGGAACGCGCTGGCAGGAGATTCGTGACGAGGCCGCCCAGCGGTACCGGCTCAACGCCTACCGGGTGCTGCTGACGCGGGCCAGGCAGGGCACGGTGATTGTGATTCCAGCGGGCGACGAACTGGACCCCACAAGACAACCGGCCTACTACGATCCCACATGGGCCTACCTGCGATCGGTGGGCCTACCGCAGTTGCCGGAGATTCGGTCTGGTCGTCAATGACACCGCAGCCGATGCCGGCCGCCGCCTCACGCGGGCCCGCAGCTACACCCCCACCCCCGCCGCCTGCGCCTGCTGGTCGGCGTGGTAACTGCTGCGCACCAGCGCGCCGACGGCCGCGTGGGTGAAACCCATCGCCTGCGCCTCGCGCTCGAACATCTTGAAGGTGTCCGGGTGCACGTAGCGCCGCACCGGCAGGTGATGACCGCTGGGCGCCAGGTACTGGCCGATGGTCAGCATGTCGATGCCGTGCGCGCGCATGTCGCGCATGACCTGCAGGATCTCGTCGTCGGTTTCGCCCAGGCCCACCATCAGGCCGCTCTTGGTGGGCACGCCGGGCACTTCGGTCTTGAACTTCTTCAGCAGGTTCAGGCTGAAGGCGTAGTCGGAGCCCGGGCGCGCTTCCTTGTACAGGCGCGGCACGGTTTCCAGGTTGTGGTTCATCACGTCGGGCGGCGCGGCCTTCAGGATGCCTAACGCGCGGTCATCACGGCCGCGGAAGTCGGGCGTGAGGATCTCGATGCGCGTGGCCGGCGACAGCGCGCGCACCTGGCGGATGCACTCGACGAAGTGCGCCGCGCCGCCGTCGCGCAGGTCGTCGCGATCGACGCTGGTGACGACCACGTACTTCAGCTTCAGCGCGGCGATCGTCTTGGCCAGGTTCGCGGGCTCTTCGGCATCCAGCGGGTCGGGGCGGCCGTGGCCGACGTCGCAGAACGGGCAACGCCGCGTGCACTTGTCGCCCATGATCATGAAGGTGGCGGTGCCGTGGCCGAAGCATTCACCGATGTTCGGGCAGCTCGCTTCCTCGCACACCGTGTGCAGGCGGTGCTCGCGCAGGATCTGCTTGATCTCGTAGAAGCGCGTCGAGGGTGAACCCGCCTTGACGCGGATCCACTCGGGCTTCTTGAGCATCTCGCCGCGTTCGACCGGCGCGATCTTGATCGGGATGCGCGCCGTCTTGGCCCCGGACTTCTGCTTGGCGGTGGGGTCGTAGGCCGGGGTCGAAGACATGGATTCGCGGTGCCGTTCGTCGGGGCGCCGATTCTAGTTTCGCGCCCTTGCGTCGGCCGCCGAATGGCCTTCGTCGACGCACGGGCGCGCGTGCCGGCGTCCGGGCAACCTGCCTCCTACGCCCGCCACACCGCACCGGATGCATGCCCGAGCGCAGCCCCGGGGCGCCGGCCGCGCCGGCATCCGCGGCGCCCGGGCGGGCGTAAGTGCGCCTTGCCGGCACTTGATGCCGCCACCCTTCGTTCACTTGCAGGAGCACCCGCCATGTCCCGTTCGTTCCGTGTGGCGCCCATCGTGGCCGCCCTTCTCGCCAGCGTCGCCGGCCTCGTGGCCGCGCCCGCCACGCAGGCTTCCAGCCACCGCGAAGCGCCGTTCATCACCACCGCGCCCAAGGTCGACGGCACCGACTTCTACATGTTCCGCAGCTACGAGCCCGGCCGCGACGGCTACGTGACGCTGATCGCCAACTACCAGCCGCTGCAGGCAGCCTACGGCGGCCCGAACTACTTCAAGATGGATCCGAACGCGCTGTACGAGATCCACGTCGACAACAACGGCGACGCCAAGGAAGACCTGACGTTCCAGTTCCGCTTCGACAACAAGCTGGCCAACAGCGGCAACGGCATCACGCTGAACATCGGCGGCAAGGACGTGGCGATTCCGCTCACGCA
>JAEUPD010000120.1 GCA_016788525.1 Rubrivivax sp. | reverse complement strand
TCGAAGTTCTGGCTGCCCTCGGGGCCCATGTCGGACCACCAGCTGAGGTAGTTGGGCTGCCACTGCTCGAGCGCGCGCTGCAGCGTGCGGTCTTCGCTGAGGTTGACGTTGTTGGGGATCTTCTCGCTGTAGTTGATGGTGGACATTGATCGCCTCACTTGAAGATGTGGATTCAGTGCAATTCGTTTGATGGTCCAGCCGTCGTCGCGAGCGGCCCGAGGTCGCGCCGAGCAGCGCAGCCGTACTGAGGTACGGCGAGCAGCGCAGGCGCGAGATCCGGTCGCGCAGCAGACGGATGGGCCATCAGACCCGGTTCCAGTCGAAGGCGGCCTTGTCGCCCTTGCCGTAGACCTTGAGGGCGCCCTTCTCGCCGACGGCGTTGGGGCGCTGGAAGATCCAGTTCTGCCATGCGGTGAGCCGCCCGAAAACCCGCGTGTGCATGTTCTCCTTGCCGTTGAAGCGCAGGTTGGCTTCCATGCCGGTGAGCGCATCGGGGCTCATCGCCACGCGCTCCTCGATGGCCAGACGCACTTCGTCGGCCCAGTCGATGTCGTCGGGCGCGCTGGTCACCAGGCCCAGTGTGGCTGCCGCGGCGCCGTCCAGCGGCTGGCCGAGCCTGGCGCGAACGGCGTCCAGCGCCGGCTGCTCACCGTAGAAGCGGCGCTCCAGCCGGCTTTCGCCGGTGGCCATGGGGTAGAGGCCGAAGTTGGCCTCGCCCGTGGCGATCTTGGGTGCCGCGGCAGCATCGTCCAGCCGCAGCTGGTACTGGCGATCGCAGGCCAGCGCCAGCTCCAGGTACGTGCCCGCGAAACACGAGCCGGCCTCGATGAGTGCGAACAGGCTGCGCGACGACACGTCGACGCGGCTGAGCGTACGGCGCAGCAGGCCCACCGTCTCGCGCACGAACCAGTGGTTGCGCTGGGCCAGCAGCACGGCGTCCATCTGCTGCACGGCGGCGATGTCGCCTTGCGTCTTGAACAGCCACGTGCCGATGTCCAGCTCGTTGGTGCGCATCGACAGGATGGCGTCATCCAGTTCGCGCGCCAGCACGAGCGGGAACCACTGCGCGCCGGCGGCCTCGATGGCGGCGACGTCGCTTTGCACCGGCTGGGTCGGGGCCTTGATGGTGAACGTGGCCAGGCGCCTGGCGCGATCGATCTCGACCGTGACGGTGGAATAGCGCAGCGCGTCGGCCTCGATGGTGCGGGCCAGCGGCGGCAGCATCACGCCCTTGGCGCCCGCGCCGGGACCGGGCCGCTGGCTCGACTGGGCCAGCTTCAGTGCGCGCTCCTGCACCGCGGCAGCAAACTGCGCGGGCTTGGCGATGGCGTCCACCAGCCGCCAGTCGACGGCCTTCTGTCCGCGCACGCCTTCCTGGCTGGTGCAGAAGATGTCGGCCAGGTCGTGGCGCACCTTGCGCTTGTCGGTCACGCGCGTCAGGCCGCCGGTGCCGGGCAGCACGCCCAGCAGGGGCACTTCCGGCAGGCTGACTGCAGAGCTGCGGTCGTCGACCAGCAGGATCTCGTCGCAGGCCAGCGCCACCTCGTAGCCGCCGCCGGCGCAGGCGCCGTTGACGGCGGCCAGGAACTTCAGGCCCGAATGCTGGCTGCTGTCTTCGAAGCTGTTGCGCGTCTCGTTGGTGAACTTGCAGAAGTTCACCTTCCAGGCGTGGCTCGACAGGCCGAGCATGAAGATGTTGGCACCCGAGCAGAACACCTTGTCCTTCAGGCTCGTCAGCACCACGGCTTGCACCTCGGGGTGCTCGAAGCGGATGCGGTTGATCGCATCGTTGAGCTCGATGTCGACGCCCAGGTCGTAGCTGTTGAGCTTGAGTTTGTAGCCCGGGCGCAGGCCGGCGTTCTCGTCGAAGTCGGCGCCCAGGGTGGCGACAGGTCCTTCGAACTTGAGCTTCCAGTGCTTGTACTGGCTCGGGTGGGTCTGGTACTCGACGCGCGCAGGGGCGGTGCTGGAGGACAGGCTCATGTCAGTTGTCTCCTGGAGTGGCGCAGCAAAGTGCATGAACGGGCAACGCGATGAAATGCATCATAGTGCGTGCTCTCGTGCTGCGTCAAGCATTTTTGTGCATCTTCGCCGAGCTTCAGCCCTGGCCCAGCGCTTCGCGGACCAGTTCGATCAGGGCTGCCTGCGTCTGCGCCAGGGGCGCAGCACTCGTGTCGAGCTTGAAATCCGCCTTCGAGTAGAAGGCTGCCCGACCCGCCAGGATGCTCTTCAGGTCGTCCATGGCCTCCTTGCTGGCCGCCGAACCCCCCATCGGGCGCATGTCGCCCTGTGCGACGACGCGTTTCATGTGGTCTTCCGGGTCGGCATGCAGCCACACGGTGGTGCAGTGCGTGAGCAGCAGGTTGAAGGTGGCCGGGTCGGACACCATGCCCCCGGGCACCGCGATCACGGCCTCGGGGTAGATCTGGATCGCCTCCTCGAGGGCGCGCCGCTCGTAGCGGCGATAGGCGTTCTGGCCATACAGCGCCTGGATCTCGTTGATCGTGCAGCCCGCGAATTGCTCGATCTGGCGCGACAGCTCGACGAATGGGAAGTCCAGGTCCCTTGCGAGCCCCTCGCCGAGCGTCGTCTTGCCTGCGCCGCGCAGGCCGATCAGCGCCACACGGCGGCTGCGCCCGGCGCCGCGCTCGCTGTTGGCGCCCCCGGTGCCCAGCGCTTCGCCGACCAGCACGCGCACGCGCCGCAGCGTGGCGTCGTCGCGGCCTTCGAGCAGCTCGCGCAGCAGCAGCCACTCGGGCGACGCCGTCGTCACGTCGCCGATCAGTTCGGCCAGCGAACACTGCAGCGCCTGCGCCACCTGGTGAAGGATGAGGATGGACGCGTTGCCCAGGCCATATTCGAGGTTGGCCAGGTGCCGCTCGCTGACATCTGCGCCGGCCGCCAGCGCCTTGCGCGTGATGCCACGGCGTGAGCGCAGCGCCCGCACGCGCTCGCCCAGCGCCACGAGGAACGGATGCTTGTCGTCTTCGCCAGGTGCCGGCGCGGCGGGTGGTGTCGTTCGCGCCCGCGCGGTGCCGTTACGCCGCAGCTCGTCTGCCATCTTGGGCTTATGCAATATAGTGCTTGACATGCGATCAACGTCACGGATACAGTCAACGAAAGCACAATACTGCACCAGTCGTTGAAAGACAAGCCAAAGATGCAGTCGGCTTCAACTTGCGATAGGGGTCCGAGCATGCCTGCCCAATCTGCTTGCGCGATCACTCCCGAGGCATTCCGCGCCCGCATGGCCGACTTGACGATGCAGTTGCGCGGCCGCGCGCTGGACGCCGACCTGGACAGCTGGCTGAACACCCACCACGGCAGCGGTTCGCCCACCTTCGCTGCGCTGGCCGAGGCCTGCCGCGCGGGTGTGCGCGACGGGTGGCTGTGCGATCGCGAGGGCGGCGGCATCAGGTACGGCCGCATCTTCAAGCCCGCCGACGACCTGCACGGCTTCTCGGTCGACGTGGTCGACATGAATGAATGCGCCGGGCCGCACCACACGCACCCGCTGGGCGAGATCGACCTGATCATGCCCGTGGACGGCGATGCGCAGTTCGACGGCCGCGGCGCCGGATGGTGCGTCTACGGCCCGGGCAGCGCGCACCGGCCCACCGTCACGCGTGGCCGCGCCCTCGTGCTGTACCTGCTGCCGCAGGGGCAGATCCAGTTCACCCGCTGACCTGCCCGCGGCGTGCGCGCCATCGCACAGGCGAGGGCGCCGCGGGCCCGGGCACCGACGAAAGCGCTTCAGGTTCCACCGGAGACAATCATGAGCACCCCAGAGATCGCGGGCGTGGCTGCGCCACCTGAACGGTTCAACTACGCGCAGCACCTGCTGGCGTTGAACGCTGCGCGCGCTGCCAAGCCGGCGTTCATCGACGATGTGGGCGCCCTGTCCTACGGCCAGCTCGACGAGCGCGTGCGCCGCCTGGCGGCGGGGCTGCGCAGCCTGGGGCTCAAGCGCGAAGAGCGCGTGCTGCTGCTGATGCACGACACCACCGAATGGCCGGTGGCTTTCCTCGGCGCCATCTACGCCGGCGTGGTGCCGGTCGCGGTGAACACGCTGCTCACCGCGGACGACTACGCCTACATGCTGGAGAACTCGCGCGCGCAGGCGGTGCTCGTCTCCGGTGCGCTGTTGCCCGTGGTGAGCGCGGCAATGACGCGCAGCGAGCACGAGGTTCGCCAGGTGATCGTCGCGCGCCCGGTGGCGCCGCTGCATGCCGGCGAGGTGGACTTCGAGGCCTTCCTCGGTGGCCACGCGCCCGCCGCCAAGCCCGAGGCCACTGGTGCGGACGAGCCGGCGTTCTGGCTGTACTCCTCCGGCTCCACCGGGCGGCCCAAGGGCACCGTGCACTCGCAGGCCAACCCGTACTGGACCGCCGAGCTCTACGGCAAGGGCGTGCTCGCCCTGACCGAACACGACGTGTGCTTCAGTGCCGCCAAGCTGTTCTTCGCCTATGGCCTGGGCAACGCGCTGACCTTTCCGATGACCGTGGGCGCGACCACCCTGCTGATGCCCGAGCGGCCCACGCCCGAGGCCACCTTCAAGCGCTGGCTCGGTGGCGTGGGCGGCGTCAGGCCCACGGTGTTCTACGGTGCGCCCACCGGCTTTGCCGGCATGCTGGCCCACCCGGCGTTGCCCGGAAGGCAGGAAGTGGCGCTGCGCCTGGTGTCCAGCGCCGGCGAGGCGCTGCCCGCCGAGATCGGCGAGCGCTTCAAGGCGCATTTCGGCGTGGACATCGTCGACGGCATCGGCTCCACCGAGATGCTGCACATCTTCCTGAGCAACAAGCCCGGCGAGGTGCGCTACGGCACCACCGGTCGGCCGGTGCCGGGCTACGAGATCGAGTTGCGAGGCGAGGGCGGGGCTGCGGTGCCCGACGGCGAGCCAGGCGACCTCTACATCCACGGTCCGAGCGCGGCGTTGATGTACTGGGGCAACCGCGTCAAGACGCGCGAGACGTTCCAGGGCAATTGGACCAAGAGCGGTGACAAGTACGTGCGCAACGCCGACGGCACCTACACCTACAGCGGCCGCAGCGACGACATGCTCAAGGTCAGCGGCATCTACGTCAGTCCGTTCGAGGTGGAGGCCACGCTGGTTCAGCACCCGGCCGTGCTGGAGGCGGCCGTGATCGGCAAGGAAGACGCCGACGGCCTGACGAAGACCAAGGCGTTCGTCGTCCTCAAGCCCGGCGCCGCGGCCACCGAGGACGACCTGAAGGCCTTCGTGAAGGACCGCCTGGCGCCCTACAAGTACCCACGCTTCATCGAATTCCTGGCCGAACTGCCCAAGACGGCCACCGGCAAGATCCAGCGCTTCAAGCTGCGCGAACGCGAGGCCCGCCGCTAGTTCGCCGGGTCAGTGAAGGGGCGCGATGCGACCACGATTCGTCGACATCGACTGGGCCGAGCGCCGGGTGCGGCTCGAGGTCGCGTGGGTCGGTCCGGGCGGGGGCGAAGGTGAGGCCTCGGCCCCGCTGATGGTCTTCCTGCACGAGGGGCTGGGCTCGGTGGCGATGTGGCGCGACTTCCCGCAGCGCCTGTGCACCGAGCTCGGCCTGCGAGGCCTCGTCTATTCGCGCCCCGGCTACGGCCAAAGCACGCCGCGCGCGCCCGGCGAGCGCTGGCAGACCGACTTCATGCACCGGCAGGCGTTCGAGGTGCTGCCGGCCCTGCTCGAGGCGCTGGCCATCGACCCACGCCGCACGCCCCTGTGGCTCTACGGGCACAGCGACGGCGGCTCGATCGCATTGCTGTACGCCGCGCGCTGCGCCACCGCCAGCCCGGGCCTGCCGCTGGCCGGTGCCGTCGTCGCGGCCCCGCACATCCTGGTGGAAGACATCAGCGTGCGCAGCATCGAGGCGGCGCGCCGCGCCTACCTCGACACCAACCTGCGGCAGCGCCTGGCGCGGTATCACGACGACCCGGATTCCGCCTTCTGGGGCTGGAACGACATCTGGCTCGACCCGGCGTTTCGCCAATGGTCGATCGAAGCCGAAGTCGGCAAGATCGCCTGCCCCGTGCTCGCCCTCCAGGGCGTGGAAGACGAGTACGGCACGCTCGAACAGATTCGCGGCATCGCGCGTTGCCACGCCGGCACGCGCCTGGTGGAACTGCCCGCGTGCGGCCATTCGCCGCACCGCGACCAGCCCGACGGCGTGATCCACGCCGTGCGCGGTTTCCTGACGGCTTTGGGGCACACTTCCAAGGCTTCCCTGCATGCTCAACTGACCTGAGGAGAACCCCGTGAAAACCCGACGTCTGCATCTCAAGCTCCTGGCCACCGCCGCCGCGATGAGCCTGGCCGGCCTGGCGGCCCCCGCGCTCGCGCAGGGCGCCAAGGTCAAGGTCGGCCTGATGCTGCCCTACACCGGCACCTTCGCCGCGCTGGGCACGGCCATCGAGAACGGCTTTCGCCTGCACATCGCGGAGCAGGGCGGCAAGCTCGGCGGCCGCGAAATCGAGTTCGTGAAGGTCGACGACGAGAGCGACCCCGCCAAGGCCACCGACAACGTGAACAAGCTGGTCAAGCGCGACAACGTCGACGTGCTGGTGGGCACCGTGCACAGTGGCGTGGCCATGGCCATGGCGCGCGTGGCCAAGGAGAGCGGCACGCTGCTCATCGTGCCCAACGCCGGCGCGGGCGCGGTGACCGGCGCGATGTGCTCGGCCAACATCTTCCGCTCCAGCTTCAGCAACTGGCAGCCGGGGTACGCCATGGGCGAGGTGGTGGCCAAGAAGGGCCACAAGAAGGTCGTCACCATCACCTGGAAGTACGCCGCCGGCGACGAGAGCGTGGCGGGGTTCAAGGAAGCCTTCAGCAAGAGCGGTGGCCAGATCGTCAAGGAGCTCAGCCTGCCGTTCCCGAACGTGGAGTTCCAGGCCCTGCTGACCGAGATCGCCTCGATCAAGCCCGATGCCGTGTACACCTTCTTCGCTGGCGGCGGCGCGGTCAAGTTCGTCAAGGACTACGCCGCGGCGGGACTGAAGAAGAACATCCCGCTGTACGGCGCCGGGTTCCTCACCGACGGCACGCTCGAAGCCCAGGGTGCAGATGCCGACGGCCTGCTCACCACGCTGCACTACGCCGACGGCCTGAACACGCCCAAGGACAACGCGTTCCGCCTGGCCTACGTCAAGGCCTACAAGCTGCAGCCCGACGTGTACGCGGTGCAGGGCTACGACGCGGCGCAGATGCTGGGCATCGGCCTGAACGCGGTGAAGGGCGACCTGACCAAGAAGGCGGCCTTTGCCGAGGCGCTGCGCAAGGCGAAGATCGACAGCCCGCGCGGGCCGTTCACGCTAGGCAAGAACCACGACCCGGTGCAGGACTTCTACCTGCGCCAGGTGGGTGCCAAGGAAAACAAGTCGATCGGCATCGCCTCCAAGTCGCTCGCCGACCCCGGCCGCGGCTGCAAGATGTGAGCTGACGGGCCCGCCTCGGGCCTGTCTCAGGCCCGGCTGGCAGCGCCCCTGAATCGTTCTCGTGAGCCGCCCCGCTGCGCACCTGCCGCGGCGGGCTGGCCGAGGTCACGCCCATGGATCTATCGACCTTCCTCATCCAATGCCTGAACTCGCTGCAGTACGGGCTGCTGCTGTTCCTGGTGGCCAGCGGCCTGACGCTGATCTTCGGCATCATGGGCGTGATCAACCTCGCGCACGGCAGCTTCTACATGATCGGCGCGTACATGGCGTACGCGCTGGCGCCGATCGTCGCAGCCACCTTCGGCGGCGGGTTCTTCGCCACGCTGCTCGTGGGCGTGGTGCTCTCGGTGCTGCTGGGCTACGTGCTCGAGTGGGCCTTCTACAGCTACCTCTACGAGCGTGAGCACCTGCAGCAGGTGCTGATGACCTACGCGCTGATCCTCGTGTTCGAGGAACTGCGCAGCCTCATCGTCGGCGACGACGTCTACGGCGTGAAGGCGCCGCCCTTCCTGGCCGGCACCATTCCGCTGGGCGAGGTGATGACCTACCCGGTATACCGGCTGTTCATCAGCGCGGTGTGCCTGCTGCTGGCCGCGGGCATGTGGTTCGTGTTCACGCGCACGCGGCTGGGCATGATGATCCGCGCCGGCAGCACCGGCGTGCCGCAGCGCGAGATGGTGCAAAGCCTGGGCATCGACATCAAGTTCCTGTACCGCGTGGTGTTCGCCGCGGGCGTGGCCATCGCGGTGCTGGCCGGCATGGTGGCCGCGCCCGTGAGCTCGGTCTACCCGGGCATGGGCAACCAGGTGCTGATCATCTGCTTCGTGGTGGTGGTCATCGGCGGCATCGGTTCGATCCGCGGGGCCCTGGTGGCGGCGCTGTTGATCGGCGTGGTCGACACCTTCGGCAAGGTGCTGCTGCCGCAGGCCGCCGGCGTGCTGGTCTATGTGCTGATGGCGGTGATCCTGCTGTGGAAGCCCGACGGGTTGTTCAAGGCCGGGTGATATGGCTCCCCCCGTAGCGCCTTCGGCGCCTCCCCCCAGGGGGCACCGCCAGCGGACCGGCGAAGCCGGATCCGCGGCGGCCGCTTGCCTTGGACGTCCGAGTGAAGGACCTGCATGAACTCCCGACTCCTCTTTGTCGTGCTCGCCTTCGCGGCGCTGGCGATCTACCCGGTGTTTGCCGGCAAGTTCGGCATCGACCTGGTCACCAAGATCATGATCTACGCCGTCTTCGCGCTGTCGCTCGAGCTGCTGGTGGGCGGCACCGGGCTCGTGTGCTTCGGGCAGGCGGCGTTCTTCGGCCTGGGCGCCTATGCGGTGCTGTGGTTCTCGCCGCAGGGCGAAGGGGCCAACCTGGCATGGCTGCTGCCGGCGTGTGTGGTGGTGGCGGGCGCCTATGCCGCGGCGGTGGGTGCGCTGTCGCTGCGCACCAAGGGCGTGTACTTCATCATGGTCACGCTGGCCTTCGCGCAGATGGCCTACTACGTCATCCACGACACCCCCCTGGGCGGCGGCACCGACGGCATCTACCTGGACGCCAAGCCCGGCCTCGGCACGCTGATCGCGCTGGACCAGCCGGTGCCGATGTACCTGTTCACGCTGGCCTGCCTGGCGCTGGTGTTCGGCTTACTGGCACTGCTGCTGCGCTCGCGCTTCGGGCGGGCACTGGCGGGCATCCGCGTCAACGAGCAGCGCATGCGCGCGACGGGCTTCTCCACCTACCCGTACAAGCTTGCCGCGTTCACGATCTCCGGCGCGCTGGCCGGGCTGGCCGGCTTCCTCTTCGCGGTGAAGGACGGCTTCGTCAACCCCGAGCTGCTGAGCTGGCATCTGTCGGGCTCGGTGCTGATCATGATCATCCTGGGCGGCATCGGCCACCTGCGCGGCGCGTTGATCGGCGCCTTCGCGTTTGCGCTGCTGCAGGAGTTCTTCAAGTCCGAGGCCATCTTCGGCCCCTTCGCCAAGCACTGGCACCTGGGGTTGGGCTTCGCGATCATCGCGGCCGTCGCGCTGCTGCCCAAGGGTCTGGTGCAGGTGCCCTCGCGGGTGAGCGAGCAGCTGCTCGGCCGCAACCGCGCCGCGCCGGTCGAGCAGGAGGCCGCATGAACGCCGAGGTGTCCGCTGGCGCCACTCCTGCTGCGCGCCACGCCGGCAGTCCGGTGAACACAAGCGGCGACATCCTGCTGCGTGGCCGCGACATCTCGCGCCGCTGGGGTGGCCTGGTCGCCGTCAACAAGGTCTCGATCGAGCTGGCGCGCGGCACGGTGCATGCCGTGATCGGCACCAACGGTGCCGGCAAGTCCACGCTCATCAACATCCTGTCGGGCGAGATCCCGCCCAGCGAGGGCAGCGTCGAACTGCTGGGCCACGACGTGACGCAGTGGACGCAGCCCCGGCGCGCACGCGCTGGCCTGGGCCGCAGCTACCAGCGCACCACCATCTACCCGAGCTTCACGGTGCTGGAGAACTGCCGCCTGGCCGCGCAGGCGCGCTGGCAGAAGCCGCTCGCCTGGTTCAGCGCCGCGGCCCGGTGCCCCGACAGCGCCGCCGCCGCGCGCGAGGCGGCAGCGCGGGCCGGGCTGGCCGACGCGCTGGAGCGCGAGGCGGGCCTGCTCTCGCACGGCCAGAAGCGCCAGCTCGAGATCGCGATGTGCCTGGCCACCGCGCCGCAGGTGCTGCTGCTGGACGAGCCGCTGGCCGGCATGGGTGCCGAAGAGACCGACCGCATGCTCGCGCTGCTGGCCGAGCTGAAGACCGGCCACGCCATCCTGCTGGTCGAGCACGACATGGATGCGGTGTTCCGCATCGCCGACCGCATCACGGTGATGGTCAACGGCGCCGTGATTGCCAGCGACACACCCGAGGCCGTGCGGGCCAGCGCCGAGGTGCAGGCGGCGTATCTGGGGGGGCACTGAGGTGCAGGACCGCGAACTCATCATCGACGCGCGTGGCGTGCACGCCTGGTACGGCTCCAGCCACGTGCTGCACGGCGTGGACCTGCAGGTGGCGCGCGGCCAGACCGTGGGGCTGCTGGGCCGCAACGGCATGGGCAAGAGCACGCTCATCCGCACGCTGCTGGGTCATGTGGCGCAGCGCGACGGGCACATCGCCTTCTTCGGCTCCGACATGAGCCGTGCGCGGCCGCACCAGGTGGCGCGCGCCGGCGTGGCCTACGTCCCCGAGGGCCGCGGCATCTTCCCCAACCTCTCGGTGCGCGAAAACCTGGTGATGGCCGCCCGCCCCGGGCCCGATGGCCGCGGCGCCTGGAGCTACGACAAGGTGCTGGCCACCTTCCCGCGGCTGGCCGAACGGCTCGCGAACCTGGGCACGCAGCTGTCGGGCGGCGAGCAGCAGATGCTGTCGATCGGCCGCGCGCTGATGACGCACCCCGAACTGATCATCCTCGACGAAGCCACCGAGGGCCTGGCGCCGCTGATCGTGCTGGAGATCTGGCGCGTCATCGGCGAGATCCGCAAGAGCGGCATCGCCACCCTCATCGTCGACCGCGACTACCGCAAGGTGCTGGCCAACAGCGACCGCGCCGTCGTGCTGCAGAAAGGGCAGGTGGTGCTGGCCGGCGAGTCGCACGAGCTGGCCCGCAGCGCCGAGCTGGCCAACTACCTCGGCGTCTAGGCGCGCCGCATCCACCTCGCCGACCACTCCACGGGGGTCCCATGCTCAGCTACCAGGTCCAGGAGTTCGGCAAGCCGCTCGCCAAGGCGCTGCGCGATACGCCCCGGCCCCAAGGCACCGAAGTGGTGGTGCGCGTGGGCAGCTGTGGCGTGTGCCACAGTGACGTGCACCTGCAAGACGGCTACTTCGACCTCGGTGGCGGCAAGAGGCTCGACATGGCCCGCGCGCTTGCGCCGCCGCGCACGCTGGGCCACGAAATCGCCGGAACCGTGGTGGCCGTGGGCCCGCAGGCCCAAGGTCTCGAAGACAGCGTGAAGGTCGGTGACCGGCGGGTGGTATTCCCGTGGATCGGCTGCGGCCAGTGCCCGTTGTGTGCCGCCGGCGACGAGCACCTGTGCAGCAGGCCGGCGGCGCTGGGCATCCACCGCGATGGCGGTTTCGCCGACCACGTGGTGGTGCCGCATCCGCGCGTGCTGCTGGAGTACGACCCGCTGCCCGAGGACCAGGCGGCCACGCTCGCCTGCTCGGGGCTCACCGCCTACTCGGCGCTGAAGAAGGTGGGCACCCTCCGCCCGAACGAGGTGCTGATGATCATCGGCGCAGGCGGCGTGGGCCTGTCGGGCATCCGGCTGGCCAGGCAGATGACCGGCGTGAGGCCCATCGTCGTCGAACTCGACAAGGCGAAGTGGGACGTCGCGCGAGAGGCCGGCGCCGCCGAACTCATCGACCCCACCGTCGAGGGCGCTGCCCAGTCGCTTGTCAAGGCCACGGGCGGCGGTGTGGCCGCGGCCGTGGACTTCGTCGGCGCGGCGTCCACCTTCGCCTTCGGCTTCGGCGCACTGCGCAAGGCCGGGCGCATCATCTGCGTGGGTCTGTTCGGCGGCAGCTCACCGGTGGTGCCGGCAATGGTGGCGATGAAGGCCGTGAGCGTGATCGGCTCCTATGTCGGCAGCCTCCAGGACATGCGCGAGTTGCTGGCGGTTCCGCGGACCGGCACGCTGCCGGCGCTGCCGCTGACGAGCCGCCCCCTGGCGCAGGCCACCGAGGCGCTGGAAGATCTGCGCGCCGGTCGTGTGAAGGGCCGGGCCATCCTGCACCCGTAGCCCCCCCGGGGGGGCAGGGCCTACGTCGAACCGATCGGGCGCACGACGGATGTCGTGCGCGAGTTCATCGCCGGTCGATCGTGCGCATCGACGTAGTGCCGTCGGCGGCCTCGAGGTCCAGCTGCGCGGGCGAGGCGGTCTGGCGCACCTCCTTCAGGCCGCTTTGCACCAGGCTGAAGACCACCACGTAGCCGATGAAGCCGAGCAGGACCTCCTTGCCGAACAGCGGCAGGCGAAAGCTCGTGTTCCAGATGAAATGCAGCGCCACCGGCACCGCGAACAGCATCAGGAAGCGCGGATGCACGACGGCCTGCGCCAGCGGTACCCCGAGCGCCCGCACCCGCCACACGGCACAGGCGGCGATCGCCGTCCATGCGATGTGGCCAAAGGGCGCGAGCACGCCGCGGATGGTGATGACATCGATCATCGCGGCCACGCCGCCGGTGCGCTTGAGCAGCCACTCGAAGGCATAGCCTGCCGACTCGAAGGCGGCGAACCCGGTGCCCACCGCGGCGCCGAACAGCAGCCCGTTGAGCGAGAACGAATAGCGCTCCTGCTGCGCGAAGCGTGCCAGCACCAAGAGCGTGGCGAGCTTGCCGGTCTCCTCGACGAACGCGGCCGCCGGCGCACCGAGCCAGCTGGTCAGGTTGGTCAGGCGGAACAGGAACAGCGAGATCAGGAACGACACCGCACCGCCGAGGATCACCAGTTCGGTGATGCGCAGGATCGACACGTTGCGTGGCGTGTTCAACTCGAAGAACAGGATCAAGGTGGCCAGCGGCACGGCAAACGAGCCGACGATGATCAGCGCCGGGATGACCTTCGGGTTGGCGAACTCGCGGAAAGTCCACAGCAGCAGCCCGTAGGCCAGCAGCGCGAAGACCAGCGTGCGCAGGAACAGCCAAGGCCGCGGCCATTGCCCCATGGCCACGGTGAGCGGTGGCGTGGTGTCGGGCGTGCCCACGCCCATGTAGCGCTCCATCTCGTCGGGCGCACGATGGCGCAGCGTCTCGGAGAAGAGCGCGCGCACGTCGAAGCCTTCGAGCCGCTCCAGCCCGAGCGGGTCGGTGATGCGGTTGGCCAGGGCCTGCATGGCCGAACCGCTGTTCGGCTCCGCATTGCCCCGTACCGACTGCGCGCCGGCCGGCATGCCGCCCTGTGCGCCCAGTGCCGCGCCGCACCGGCCGCAGAACGCGGCTTCGGGCGGCGCCACCGGGGCACCGCATGCCGAACAGAACCTGGGTCGCTCATCCATCACGCTGCCTCCTGGCGGCCATGCGCTGCCGCCCTTGCCGTGCAGCGGTTCAACTTTACTTGCTGATGCTCGCGGCCGCGGCGGGCGCTCCATTGCTTGCCGGACCCAGCATGCCGAAGGCCCTGCGGCCAAGCGCGGACTCGGGCTCGGCCAGGTCCAGCACGACGTCGAAGTGGTTGCGACCTGGCACCTGCAGGGTTTTGCACGGCACGGCGGCCTCGACGAGCCGCCGCGCGAAGGCGTGGCTCTGCGCCTTGAAGGCTTCAGTCTCGACCTCGCCCCAGGCGACCAGCATCTCGGGCAGGCCGGCCAGCTCGGCCAGGCCCGGGCTCGCGCGCCGAGCGGTTTCGGTGTCCAGGTGCAGCGCACCATCGATGGTCGTGCCGATCAACGGTTCGAGCCAATACACGCCCGAGACCAGCACCGCGCCACGCGGCATGATCACTGCACGGTTCGCAGCGCGCGCGTCGCGGGCGCCCAGCGCCATCGCCGCGCACAGATGCGCGCCGGCCGAACTGCCGGCAATCACCACGCCGTCGCGCGCGATGCCCAGCGCTGCAGCATGCCCGGCCAGCCAGCGCAGCGCCTCGAGGCATTCGTCGATGATCGTGCCCAGGCGGGCGGCCGGAGCCAGCGTGTAGTCCAGCGCCGCAAAGCCGATGCCGCGCTGCACGCACGCCGTGGCGGCGAAGAGCGAATCCGCGGCCGACAGCTCCTGCCAATAGCCGCCATGCACGAAGAGCATCAGCGCCACCGGCGCGCCAGCGCCGGCGGTGGCCGGCAGACACAGCTCCAGCGCATGGGACGGGGTGGCGCTCAGCGCATGGCGCGACCAGCGGCCCCCGGCGCGTGCGGCATCGGTGCGGGCCTGCGCGCTGCGTTCCCGGTAGGCACTGATGAACGGCTGGTAGTTGCCGCCGATGCACGAGCTGGGCGAGTACTGCCGCTCGCGCAGCGGCAGCGGGGCGTCGGCGTAGAGCCCCGCGGGCAATGCGGCGTCGGGCAGGCCGGCGGGAGGATCGGCAGGTTGGGGCATGGGCCAAGTCTGCCAGCACGGGGGCCCTGCCGCGGGGTGTTCGCCAGGGCGCCCGCAGTGCCCCTGCGGGCGTGGCCGCTCAGGGCGCGCGCAGGGCGGGCAGCGACAGGTGGACGTCGAGCACGCGCCGCCAGTGCACCTCGGCCTGCGGCAGTACATGCCGCAGGCCGTAGCGCATGCGTTCGAGCTTCGCGGCAGCGAAGGGTTGATCGGCCTGCCCGGCCGCAGCGCGGGCGCTGGCGGTGAACGCCCAGGCCAGCAGCAGGTGCCCCACGCCGAAGAGATAGTCGTCGGCCACGCGCAGCGGCGCGTCGGCGTCGTTGCGCGCCGCCGCGGCAACGCTGGCGGTGGCTTCCCGGGCGCGGCCGATCTGGGCCCGCAGCGCCGCCGCGAACTCGGCGCCCTCGGGCCAGGCCGGCGCGGCGTGCGGGGCGCGCGTGGCGGACGGGACGAACGGCGCCGCGGCGGCCTCCGCGCACGTTGCCTCGGCCTCGCACTCGACGAGCCAGTCCTCCAGGGCGCCGCCGCCGTCGGCCAGCACCTTGCGCTGCAGCAGGTCGATGGCCTGGATCTCGTTGGTGCCCTCGTAGACCATCGCGATGCGCGCGTCGCGCACCGTCTGCTCGATGCCCACCTCGCGCGTGTAGCCGTAGCCGCCGAACGCCTGCTGCGCCGCCGCAGCCCCGTGAAAGCCATGGTGCGTGCAGAAGGCCTTCACCACCGGCGTCAGCAGCGCGGCCAGGCCGCCGGCGCGCCGGCGCACCGCTTCGTCCTCGTGGTGGTGCATCTCGTCGATGGCCAGCGCGGCGCGGTAGGCGATGACCCGCTGGGCCTCGGTCTTGGCCTGCAGGCGCAGCACGAGGTGGCGCATGGCCGGCATGTGCGCCAGCGGCATCTTGAATTGCCGGCGTTCGAAGACCTGCCGCAGCGCGTTCTGCGTGGCCATCTCCTGGTGGCCCAGGCCTTGCAGCCCGACATGCAGCCGCGCCGAGTTCATCATCAGGAACATCGCTGCCAGGCCGCGGTGCGGCTCGCCGACCAGCCAGCCGGTGGCACCTTCGTAGCGCAGCGCGCAGGTGGCGCTGCCGTGAATGCCCATCTTGTGTTCGAGGCTGTCCACCACCCACGCGTTGCGCTCGCCCTGCGGCAGCCACTTCGGCACCAGGGCCAGCGACAGGCCCTTGGAGCCGGCGGGCGAGTCGGGCAGGCGGCACAGCACCAGGTGCACGACGTCGTGCGTGAGGTCGTGATCGGCCCCACTGATGAAGATCTTGCTGCCGCTGATGCGCAGCGAGCCGTCGGGCTGCGGTTCGGCCTTGGTGCGCAGTGCGCCGAGGTCGCTGCCGGCCTGTGGCTCGGTGAGCGCCATCGCCGCCAGCGTGCGGCCGGTGGCAATCTCGCGCAGGTAGCGGTCCTTCAACGCCTCGCTGCCGTGCGCCTTGACCGTTTCGTAGGCGCCGTGCAGCAGGTCGGGGTACATGCTCCAGCCGTGGTTGCACGCCGAGAGCATCTCGCGCAGCGCGGCGTCCAGCGCCAGCGGCAGGCCTTGGCCGCCCCACGCGGCGTCGCAGGGCAGGGCGGGCCAGCCGGCGTCGACGAAGGCCTGGTAGGCGGCGGCAAAGCCCTCGGGCGTGCGCACCTGGCCCTCAGCGTCGATGCGGCAGCCTTCACGGTCGCCCGCGGCGTTCAACGGCTGCAGCACCTCGCCGGCGAAGCGGCCGGCCTCGCCGAGCACGGCCGCGGCCGTGTCGATGTCCAGTTCGGCGAAGGCCGCGCAGCGTGCCCACGATGCAGGTGCCGCGAGCACGTGCTCCAGCACGAATCGCATGTCGGCCAGCGGCGCAACGTAGTGATAGGCCATGCCGGCGCTCCGTGCGTGCCGCCTGCCAGGGGCGGCGGTCCAATGAGTCAGTCGGTCTTCTGCGCGCCGAGGTAGGTCTCGATCACGCGCGGGTCGCCGGCCAGCTGCGCGGCCGGCCCGTCGAGCACGATCTCGCCGGTCTCGAGCACGTATCCGTGGTCGGCCACCTGCAGCGCGGCGCGCGCGTTCTGTTCCACCAGCAGGATCGACACGCCCTCACTGCGCAGCCGACCGATGGTCTCGAAGATGTCGCGCACCACCAGTGGGGCCAGACCCAGGCTCGGCTCGTCCAGCATCAGCAGCTTCGGGCCGCCCATCAGCGCACGGCCCAGGGCCAGCATCTGCCGCTCCCCGCCTGACAGCGTGCCGGCCAGCTGCGTGCGGCGCTCCTTCAGGCGCGGGAAGAGCGCGTAAACGCGCTCGAGGCCGCCGCGCCAGCCTGGCACGCGCTGCCGCATCGCCCGGTAGCCGCCGAGCACGAGGTTGTCCTCCACCGGCATGGTGGTGAACAGCTCGCGCTTCTCGGGCACCAGCGCCAGGCCCATCATCACGCGGTCCTCGAGCGTGGTTTCCGCGAGGTCCTGGCCGTCGAAGCTGACCCGGCCGCGCGCGGGCAGCACACCCATCAACGCGTTGAGCAACGTGCTCTTGCCCGCTCCGTTGGGGCCGATGACGGTGATCACCTGGCCCGCGTCCAGCCCGAAGCCGATGCCAGTGAGCACCTCGGCGCGGCCGTAGCCGGCATGCAGGTCGGACACGTGAAGCAGCGGGTTGGACATTCAGATCTCTGCCCGCAGGGAGCAGACCTTGACTGACAACGAACGCAGCCAAGTGGCCGCTGCGGAACCGGCTCTGCCGGGCCGCTGGCGGGCCCCGCAGGCCGCGCCGGGCCGCTGGCCCGGCTCTTCGCCAGGCGCGAAGGGCCCACCGGACCCTTCGCGTCCGGGCTCAGCCCCCTGGGGGCAGGCGCCGAAGGCGCTTCGGGGGGGCGCCATCAGTGCTCCGTACCGAGGTAGGCGGCGCGCACCTGCGGGCTGGCCTGCACTTCGGCCGGGGTGCCTTCCATTAGCCGGGTGCCGAACTCCATCACCACGATGCGGTCGGCCAGCCCCATCACGAAGTCCATGTCGTGCTCGACGAGCAGGATCGACAGCCCCTCGGACTTGAGCTGGCGCAGCACGCCGCCTAGCGCGTGCTTCTCCTTGTGGCGCAGGCCGGCAGCGGGCTCGTCCAGCAGCAGCAGCGCGGGGTCGGTGGCCAGCGCCCGTGCGATCTCCACCAGCCGCTGGGGCCCAAGCGCGAGGTTGCCCGCCAGCTCGTTCATCTGTTCGCCCATGCCGATGCGCGCCAGCTGCCGCTCGGCCTCGGCGAAGAGGCGGCGCTCCTCGTCGCGGTTCAGTCGCAGCATCGCCTTCAGGCTGCCGCTGGCGCTGCGCAGGTAGCCGCCCAATGCCACGTTCTCCAGCACCGTCATGTCGGGCACCAGCTTGACGTGCTGGAACGTGCGGCTGATGCCGCGCCGCGCGATTTCGCGGCTGGCGTGGCCGCTGATCGGCTGGCCGCGAAACGTGACCGCGCCGCCGGTGAGCGCCAGCACGCCGGTGATCAGGTTGAACGTGGTGCTCTTGCCCGCGCCGTTGGGGCCGATGAGGCCCACGATGTCGCCGGCACGGATCTGGAAGCTCACGTCGTTCACCGCGACGAGGCCGCCGAACGCCTTGCGCACGGCCTGCACGTCCAGCAGCAGTTCGCCGCGCCCGGGCTTGTCGCGCGCGGGCAGGGCGGCCGCCCCCGCCCAACCGCGGTGGCGAGGTGCGGCAGGGGCGAGGCGGTCGACGAACGACCACAGCCCCTGCGGCGCGTACTTCAGCACCACCACCAGCACGATGCCGAAGACGATGACCTCGAAGTTGCCGCTGGTGCCGATGAGCCGTGGCAGCAGCACCTGCAGCTGGTCTTCGACCAGGCGCACGACGGCCGAGCCGAGGAATGCGCCCCACACGTGGCCCACGCCGCCCAGCACCGCCATGAAGAGGTACTCGATGCCCTTGTTGATGGAGAACGGCGTGGGGCTCACCGAGCGCTGGAAGTGCGCGAACAGCCAGCCCGAGGCGGCCGCCAGCACCGCGGCCAGCACGAAGGCCGCCAGCTTGTAGCGCAGCGTGGAGATTCCCATCGCCTCGGGCATGGTGGCGCCGCTCTTCAGCGCGCGGATGGCGCGGCCCGGGCGCGAGTCGAGCAGGTTGGTCACGGCCAGCGCCGCCAGCAGCGCCAGGGCCCAGATCAGCGGGTGCAGGCCCCGGCCGGTGCCCAGGTCCAGGCCGAACAGCTTCAGCGACGGGATGCCGAGCAGGCCGTCGTACTTGCCCAGCCACTCCATGTTGGCCATCGTGTAGTTCAACGCCAGGCCCCAGGCGATGGTGGCCAGTGGCAGGTAGTGCCCCGACATGCGCAACGTGATGGCGCCGAGCACCAGCGCGGTGAGCACCGCCAGGCCCACGCCGACGAACAGCGTGAACCACGGCGACACGCCCGCCTTCGTGGCCAGGAACGCGGCGGTGTAGGCGCCAATGCCGACGAAGGCAGCCTGGCCGAAGCTCGTGAGCCCGGCCACGCCGGTGAGCAGCACCAGGCCCAGAGCCACCAGCGCATACAGGCCGATGTAGCTGCTCTGCGTGATCCAGAAGTCAGGCACCGGCAGCAGCGGCAGCCCCAGCATGAGGGCGGCAAACGCAGGAAAGGCAAGGCGCCGTCCCATGCCTGTGCGCCAGCCCGGCGGCCGCCGCGCAACCGGCTCCGCCGGGCCGCTGGTGGCGCCCCCCTGGGGCGGGGGCGACTGTAGGGAGCGTCGGGAGGAGGCCATCTCAGTGCTCTTCGCCGTGGGGGTCGCGCAGGCTGCGCCACAGCAGCACCGGCAGGATGGCACCGAAGACGATGACCTCCTTGAAGGCACTGGCCCAGAATGAGCCGAAGCTTTCCAGCAGCCCCACGCCCAGCGCGCCCACCATGGCCAGCGGGTAGCTGGAAAGCCCCGCGAACACCGCGGCGACAAAGCCCTTCAGGCCGATGAGAAAGCCGCTGTCGTAGAAGACCGTGGTGGTGGGGCCGATCAGCAGCCCCGACAGCGCGCCGATGAAGGCCGCCATCGTGAACGACAACCGCCCGGCGGCCACCGACGAAATGCCCATCAACCGCGCACCCAGACGGTTCACCGCAGTGGCACGCAGGGCCTTGCCGTGCAGGCTCTTCTCGAAGAACAGCCACAGCAGCACGATCAGCGCCAGCGAAGCGGCGAAGATGATCAGCGCCTGCCCGTTGACCGCGACCGAGCCGACGCTGAAGCGCTGCTCCCAGAAGCTCGGGTTGCGGAAGCCCTCGGCGCCGAAGAAGTACAGGCCCAGACCGACGAGCGCGAAATGCACGCCCACCGAGACGATGAGCAGCACCAGCACCGTGGCGTCGGCCAGCTTCTCGTAGGCCAGGCGATAGATGAGCGTTCCGAACGGCGTGACCAGCGCCATCGTCAGCAGGGCCTGCACGAGCAGTGGCAGCGGCCGCGCCGCGGCCCACCAGGCCACCAGCGAGATCGCCACCGGGTACCCCGCGGTGGCCAGCACCTGCCGCGCGATGCGCCCGGCGGCGTGTCCGTGCCGCACGCCGTGCCAGACGTCGGAGACCGCGGTGGCACCGGCCAGCACCAGCAGGAACCACACCGTGCCCGGCACCTTGCCCGCCTGGAACAGCGCCAGCGTCAGCGCGCCGAAGGCCACGAACTCGCCTTGCGGCACGAAGATCACGCGCGTGACGGCGAACACCAGCACGGTGGCCAGCGCCAGCAGCGCGTAGACCGCGCCGTTGGTCAGGCCGTCCAGCGCCAGGATGCCGGCGATCGAGAGGTCCATGATGGGTGGTCGTGCGTGCCTGCGACGAACGTGAGCCGCCGGTGGCGATTCACTTCTCGACGACGAACTGACCGTTCACCACCTTGAGCATCACGCCGGTCTCGTTGGTGTAGCCCCAGTGGTCCTGGGCGTTCCAGTTCATCACGCCGTGGGCGAAGATCGTGCGGCCCATGCTTTCGACCGCGTCGCGCAGCGCGGCGCGGAACTCCGGCGTGCCGGGCTTGGCCTTCTGCAGCGCCACCGGCAGGATCTTCGTCAGCATGATCTGCGCGTCGTACGCATGGCCGGCGAACTGGTTGCGCGAACCCTTGCCGTAGGCGGCCTCGTACTTGGTGACGAAGTCGACCGCCACCGCCTTGGAGGGGTGGTTGTCGGGCAGCTGCTCGGCCACCACCGCGGGACCGGAGACGACCAGGCCGCCTTCCACATCCTTGCCGCCGATGCGCACGAGGTCCGGCGTGGCCGCGGCGTGCGTCTGGTAGACCTTGCCTTTGTAGCCGCGCTCGATGAGGGCCTTGTGCGGCATGGCCGCGCCCGAGCCCGAGGCCACCACCAGCATCGCGTCCGGGTTGGCCGAGACAAGCTTCAGCGCCTGCGGCGTGACACTGGTGTCGCTGCGCGCGAAGCGCTCGGCGGCCACCAACTTGATGCCGGCGGCGTCGCCCTGGCGCGTGAACTCCTTGAGCCACTGCTCGCCATAGGCGTCGGTGTAGCCGAGGAAGCCCACGCTCTTGACGCCGGACTTCTTCATGTGCTCGATGATCGGGTGCGCCATGACGGTGAAGCCCTGCGGCAGCCGGAACACCCAGCGTTCCTGCTCGGGGGGCACGCCCACCGGAGCAATGGAGATCTGCGTCGTCTTCGCTTCGGCGGCCACCGGCGCGATCGCGGCCGACACGGTGGTGATGGAGCCGCCGAAGATCATGTCGACCTTGTCCTCGGTGAGGAAGCGGCGCGCGTTGACCACGCCCTTGCCCGGGTCGGAGGCGTCGTCGAGGATGATCAGGTTGACTTTCTGGCCGGCGATGGTCTGTGGCCACAGCTTGAACTGGTTGCCCACCGGGATGCCCAGGCCCGAGGCCGGACCGGTGAGCGACAGCGTCACGCCGATGGTCACGTCGGCCTGCGCCGGGGCGGCACCCATCAGCGCGAGGGCTGCGGCCGCCAGCAGGGTCTTGAGGGTGTTGCGCTTCACGTCGATCTCCTTGCGGTGGTTGCGGTGCCGGGCTTCGTGCTCCGGGCGGGTTGACGGCAGTCGTGCAGGCTGCATCTCGAGGCACTCAATTGCACAGCGCCTTGATGTCTTCAGGAACGGGAATGGCCTTGATGCGAGTCGGGTCGGCAGGGTCGCGCACCACGAAGGCGCGCACCTCGGTGCCCTCGTTGAGCACCGTGTCGCCGCGCCTGATGATGTGCCGGTGGCGGAAGGTCTTGGCGCTCCACTCCTCGATGGTGGTGTGCACCTCGATCGTGTCGCCATAGGTGGCCGGGCGCATGAAGCGGGTGTGGATCTCCAGCAGCGGCGTGCCCACGATGCCGCGCGTGCGTTCCAGCTCGCGCCACGGCGGCAGGCCGCATGCGGCGAAGAAGGCGAGCGAGCTTTCGTCCATCCAGCGGTTGAAGTTGGGGAAGAAGACGATGCCGGCAGGGTCGCAGTCGCCCCAATGCACGAGGACGCGGTGGATGTGGGTCTTGCTCATCTCGAGAGTTCGGTCGGCGCCCGGGCCGGGCTCAGGTCGCCTCGGGATTCTCGATGAGCAACGCGATGCCCTGGCCGCCGCCGATGCACGCGGAGGCCACGCCCCAGCGCGCGCCGATCTCCTTGAGCTGCCGCGCCACGGTGAGGGTGAGCCGCACGCCGGTGGCGGCCAGCGGGTGCCCCAGCGCGATGGCGCCGCCCTTGACGTTCAGACGGGTCTCGTCGAGCCCCAGGTCGCGCGCCACGGCCAGCGTCTGCGCGCCCTGAGCTTCGTTGATCTCGAAGCGGGCGATGTCGGCGAGCTTCATGCCGCTGTTTTCCAGCAGCAGGCGGATGGCCGGCGCGGGGCCGATGCCCATGAGCTCCGGCGGCACCCCCACCACCGCCGCAGCGGTCACGCGCCCGAGCGCCGGCCTGCCGCCCGCCGCCGTGTAAGTGGCCAGCGCGGCGGCGTTGCCCACCAGCGCCGCGGCCCCGGCATCCACCAGCGCGCTGCTGTTGCCGCCGGTCTGCACGCCGTCCTGGTAGACGGTGCGCAGCGTGGCCAGCACTTCGCGCGAAGTGGGCCGCGGGTGCGTGTCGCGGTCGGCGACCTTGGCCTTGCCGGCCAGCCGGATGCCGCGTGGCCGGTAGCCGGCCAGTTCGAAGGTCTCGCTCTCCACCGGCACCGTCTCGCCGGCAAACCAGCCCGCCTCCTGTGCGGTGCAGGCCTTGGCGAACGAGCCGGCGGCGAAGGCGTCGACCGCCTCGCGCGTGATGCCGTATTTCCTTGCCAGGTTCTCGGCCGTCTGGATCATCGTGACGGCCGGCGCCGGGTCGGTGAGCGCCTCCCACATGAAGTCCTTGAAGCCCACGGGCGCGCCGAGCCTGAAGCCCGAGCGATGGTCGAACGCGGCGATCGGGTTGCGCGTCATGCTCTCGGTGCCGACCACCAGCGCCAGCGTGGCCGCGCCGGTGGCGATCTGCTCGCCGGCCTGGCGGAACAGTTCGAAGCCGGTGCCGCAGATGCGCTGCACCATCAGCGCCGACACTTGCTCGGGCACGCCGGCGTAGAGGCCGATGTGCCGCGGCAGCACGAACTGGTCGAAGCCTCCCGGCGCCATGTTGCCGGCCAGCACCGAGTCGACGCTGGCCGGCGACACCCCGGTGCGGGCGAACACCGCCCGAGCCGCCTTGATGCCCAGGTCGATGGGGTTGGCGTCGGCAAACGCCCCCATGTAGTCGACCATCGGCGTGCGCACGCCGTCGAGGATGAAGACGCCCTCGAAGCGCTGGAAGAGACCGCGGCTGCTCATCGGATGCCTCACAGTGTTCCCGAGGCGCTGGCCGGCTTGCCGACCTTGGCCGCGCGTTTCTCGAGGAAGGCGCGCACGCGTTCCTTGGCACCGTCGTCGCTCTCGGCGATGCCGGCCATCAGCGACTCCATGAACATCCCGTCGGCCGCGGACAGGTCGGCGATGCGCGGCAGCGCCTGCGTGATGGCGAAGTTGGACAGCGGTGCGTTGCCGGCGATCTTCTCGGCCAGCGCGAGCGCCTTGGCCAGCCCCTGGCCGTCGGCCACCCGGTAGTTCGAGAAACCGAGCGCCTGGCCCTCGTCGGCGTCGAAGACGCGGCCGGTGAGCATCATGTCGGTCATGCGCGCCACGCCGACCAGGCGCGACACGCGCACCGAACCGCCGCCGCCGACGAAGATGCCGCGCGTGCCTTCGGGCAATGCGTAGAAGGTGCTGTCCTCGGCCACGCGCAGATGCGCCGAGCTGGCGATCTCCAGGCCGCCGCCCACCACCGCGCCGTGCAGCACAGCCACCACCGGCACGGGCGCGAACTGGATGGCGTCGAAGCAGGTGTGCCACATGCGGCTGTGCAGGACGCCTTCGGATGTCGTGCGCTCCATGATCTCGGACAGATCGAGACCGGCGCAGAAGTGCTCGCCCTCGCCGCTGAGCACCGCGGCGCGGGTGCCGGCGGGCAGGTTGACGAACGCGGTGTGCACCTGCGCCAGAAGCTCGTCGCTGATGCTGTTGCGCTTGGCCGGGCGGTTCAGCCGCACGTGCACCACCGGGCCGGTGGTCTGCAGGGTCAGCAACGGCAGGGAGGCGAGTGGCCCGCTCGCGGCGGTCAGGGGTACGAGTCTCGAGGGCATGGCTGGCGGGTCCGAAAGGAGGGGTGTCTGGCAGGGCCTGCCGTGGGTCAGCCTGCGGTCACGACGCGCGGGTCTGCCGCGGCCGCATACAACGCCTCGACCTCGGCGGCGCGCCGCTGCAGGGTGAGCCGCTGGTTGATGTAGCCCTTGTCGGTGATCTCGCCGGCCGCCATGCTGGGCGCATCGGGCAGCAGCAGCACTCGCGTGGGCGTGTGGGCCGAGCCGGCGCCCTCGGCACGCAGCCGGCGAAGCGCCGCCTGGATCTGCGCGCGCACCTCGGCGCCCGGCAGCTTGCGTGCCGCCTCGGTGAGGAAGATCAATGCCCCGACCTCGGGCCGGTCGTGCCCGGTGATGACGGCGTCCTGCGCCAGCGGTGCCAACGCGGTGACCAGGTGCAGGCGCAGTGTGCCCACGGAGACCCAGGTGCCGCTGGTGAGCTTGAAGTCTTCGGCGACGCGACCGTTGAAGACGATGCCGCTGGCCGGGTCGGCCGCGTCCTGCAGGAAGCCGGCGTCGCCGATGCGGTAGAAGCCTTCGTCGTCGAAGGCGTCGCGGGTGGCCGCGTCGTTGTGGCGGTAGCCCGGGAAGATGTTGGGGCCGCGCAGGCGAAGCTCCAGCTTGCCGGCCACGTCCCCATCGACAGGCACGAACTTGATCTCCACGCCCGGCATCGGCAGGCCGATGACGCCGGCACGGTCGAGCCGCCAGTGCGCGAAGGTGTTGGCCGGCGCGGTTTCGGTGCTGCCCCAGCTGGTGGTGAACCACACGGGGTCGGTGTGCACGTCGCGCACCTTGGCGGCCACGGCCTCCAGCCGCTGCCAGGTGGCCTGCGGCATGCCGGCGCCGGCGTAGAACACCATGCGCAGCTGGCCGAAGAAGCGGCGCGCGAGTTCGAGGTCGCCCTCCAGCGCCGGCAGCATCATGTCGTAGCCCCTGGGCACGTTGA
>JAEUPD010000101.1 GCA_016788525.1 Rubrivivax sp. | reverse complement strand
CTGCCCGGCGAAGTCGGTGGTGCCGGCGCCGGCGAGGATGTAGCCCTGCGAGAGCTTGGCCGTGCCCTTGCCGAAGAACACTTCGCCGGGCAGCAGGTTGTAGCCCATCGACAGCGTGTAGTACTTCAGCGTCTCGCTGCGGTTGACGAACACGCCACCGGGCAGGATCTGCCGGAACGAGTCGTCGCTGACCTTGGTCTGCCCGTACTGCAGGTTGACGAAGAAGTCTTCGGTGATGTGGTAGCCCAGGCGGATGCCCGAAACGCTGCCAGTGCCGAAGTTCTGCGTCGAGTAGGTGCCGGTGAACAGCCCGATGTCGAAGTCGCGCGATGGGTAGTTGGGCAGCCTGAGATCGCGGCGCGCGACCTGGGGCTCGACCACCGAGGGTGCAGCCGCAGCGGCCGCGCCCGTGCCGGCGGCGGGCGCCGCGGTGGCGCCTGGGGCGGAGGCGACCGGTGCCGCGGACGCGGCGGCAGCCGGTGCCGCGGGCGGCTTGCTCGCACAGGCGCCGAGCAGGGCCAGGACGCCGAGCAGCGCCATCGACGAACCGATCGAGGCGCGTTGTCGCACCGCACGCCATGGACGCAATGAACCCGGCGCGGCGGGCACGGGCCGGGCAGCATTGCCGGTCCGGAAGTCGTTGATCAACAAGGTGTCGCCCTCGCCGCAGTCAGAAGAAGAAGGAGATGCCCGCTGTTGTGGCGCGGTACTCGAGCGAGCGTTCGTCGGAGACGAACGAGGCATACAGCGACCAGTCCAGCCGCGCGACGAAGCGCTCGCTCAGGTACCAGCGCAAGCCCACGCCGGCGTGCCCGAGGTTGGCATTGACCGTCTGGGCCTGCACGAGGCTGCTGTTGGGCACGTTGCGGAAGCGCCCGAAGCCCACGCTGATGAATGGCGACAGCCGCTGATGACTCCAGGGTTCGGACACCAGCGCCACATGCCACAGGTCGCTGCCGGAGAAGGCCCCTTGCACCTGGCCCACCGTGGCCTCGATGCCCAGCGTCTCGCCCAGCCTGACACCGGTGAAGACTTTGAGCAGCGGCTCGGCGCGCAGGCGCCCCCAGGCGATGCCGAACTCGACCCGGCGGCCGAGGAAGTCGTCGACCAGCAGGTCGCGGAAGGTCTTGCCCTGGCCAGCCTCGGTGAGCGTGGTCTCGAGCTGCGAACGGTGCACCCAGCCCACCGCGCCGCCGGCAGCGGTTTCGGTGCGCACCTGGTACCAGTCGGTGCGGCGCAGCTCGATGCGGATCCAGCCGCGGCGCTCGACGACGTGGAACACCGGGTAGCCGCGGCCGGGCCCGGTGCGCATCTCGATGAAGGGGTCGGCGACCTGCAGGCGTTCGACGAAGTCGGGGCCGGCACGAGCCGGGCGCACCGCCGTTGATGGGGCTGCGGAGGAAACCGCGTTGGGCGCCGCCGCACTCGTCGGCGTACTGGTCGGCGCGCTGGCAGGCGCATTGGCGGGCGAAGGGGCAGCCGTGTTTGCCGGTGTCGCGGGCGGGCTGGGTGCCTGCGCCAGCGCCTGTGCCCCGGCCAGCATCAGCGCAGCGCCCAGCGACAAGAACGTTGTAACAACGCCTCGTCGCGGTGACCCCGTCGAGACCCTCATGTCTCAGATGCCCTTCTTGGTGTGATCAAACGCCCCAACGACGCGGGCGGCAGTTCGCTTGTGCCTGTTGGACCCTGGTCAGTCCGTGTTGCACACGCCGGTGGTCACGTCGGCCGGCGTGAACAGGTTGGCCGCGGCGGCGCTGAACTCGTCCTGCCCGGCCGGCATGGGCCGGGTGATCCAGTAGCGGATGATCTTCGCATTGGCGTCGTTCTCGTCGGCAAAGACGAGACCGCCGCCGTGAAGAACGGTACGCACCAGCGGCTTGTTCAGCAGCCGGCTGGCCAGCGGCGCGCCGATCAGCGTCTCGCCCTGTGAGGAGTAGAAGTTGCGGTACATGTCCGTCTGCCGCACCACTGCGGCCGAGGCGGCGGCGGTGGCCAGGTTCACGTCCGCGGCGCTGCCCACCAGGCGCAGCGCGCCGCCGGTGCCGGTGGTGTTGTCGTGGCAGCCGCCGCTGGCGCAGCTGTTGACCGACATCGCGCCGTTGATGTTGATCGGCAGCTGCGCGCGCAGGATCGGCATCACGCAGCGCTGGAAGTAGGCGAACGAGAGCTTCTGCCCGTTGGTCGTGCCGGCCGGGTTGGCCACCGTGGCGGCGTTGTCCAGCGGGTTGGTGCCGTCGCCGCCGCCGCACGAGGCCAGGGCGAAAGCCCCCGCGACCAGCAGCCGGGAGGCCGCCGCGGACCCAGCGGGGCGGCGGGGGAAGGCACCGAAGGAGCTGCGGGCGAGAGTCATCAGTTGCAGGCCGCCGCGATCCAGTTGGCAATGGCGGTGTAGCCGGCGCTGCCCACTGGCAGCACGGCCGCGATCTGGCCGGTGGCCCCGTTGGGGTGCGGCACCGTGGAGGGCCGCGCCAGCAACGGGTTGGCCGCGGCCAGGCAGGCATTGTTGACCATCGTCAGCGAGACGTTGAAGTCACCTTCGGGATTGCCAGTCAGGATGAAGCGGTTGCGCTGGAAGCCCAGCCCCGGCTGGTGGCAGCTCAAACAGTTGGCCTGCAGCACCGGCAGCACGCTGGTGGTTAAGGTCTGCTGCGACAGCCCGGTGATGGCGCGCACACCGCCGGTGGCGTTGAACGGGTCGTTGTAGTACTGGCCGCCCAGGTCCATCCACTCGGCGAGCAGGCGCTTCTCGGCGCGGTTGAGCAGCGTGGCGTGGTTGGGCGCGGTGCCCGGCGGGTTCGGGTGCGCGGTGCGCGTGGCCGCATCGACGTGCAGCGCTTCGCCCCACAGGATCTCGGTGAGGCGGCTCTTGCGTGCCTGGCCCACGGTGTTGTTGGCGCCGCTGCTGGTGTTGACCAGCGCCGGCCCGCGCACAAGCTCGGGCACGCCGTCCACCAGCCGCGTCACCGGCTGGCCGTTGGCATCGAGCTGCGGATCACCCAGCAGCAGCTCCTCGTACGAGACGAAGCGGCCGGTGCCCGAGACGGTGCCGCGCAGGTCGAGCCTGGCCGGGTCGTTGTGGCAGTTGGTGCAGGTGTCGGCGCCGGCGGTGCCGCGCGCCTTGGTCCACAGGGGCTGGATGTGCTCGGGGTAGTTGATGACGCCGTTCAGCGGAGCCGGCGTGGTCAGGTCGTCGGCGGCGTTGGGGTTGCCGGTGTAGCGCAGGCTGATGCTCTGGCGCGCGGTGACACCGGGCCGGGCGGTGTCGGCCCATTCGTCGGTGAACACCGGGTGCGGCTGCACGCTCAGCGCACCGGGGTCCAGGCGGGCGCGCAGCGAGGCCATCGTCTCGCCCGACTGGTGCTGCGAGGCCAGCGACGCCTTCAGGGCGGACGGCAGGTTGTTGACCACCGCGCCGCTGTTCAGCGCGGCGCCGCGGCGCGGGCTGTGGCAGCCGTCGCAGGTGCGGCGCTCGCCCGGGCGCACCTGGATCCAGTTGGTGTGCGTCTGGAAGGCCCGGCCCTGGCTGTCGACGATCTGCAGCGCCAGCGGGATGTCGGCCGGCACCTGCAGCTTGAACGAGCCGTCGGGCTCCACCGGCGCGTAGCCGAGGATCTGCTGCTGCTCGAAGTCGGTCTCGCCGATCACCTGGCGCGTGCCCATGCCCGCCGGCGGCGCCACCGCGCGCAGCGCACGCACGAAGCGCACCGGCGTGCAGTGGTAGGCCGGGTCGGCCGGGTCCTTCATCTTCACCAGGTCGGCGGTCTGCGTGCGCGTTTCGGTGTGGTCGGGCACGGCCGTCTTCATGGCGATGCCGGTCGCGCAACCCGCGGGCCGGTCGCCGGCCACGAACATCAGTTCGGCCATGCGGTTCAGGCCGTCGGTGTCGTAGACGCTGCGCACCTCGATCAGCGCCATGTCCTGCGCGGCCAGCGCCGCGTCGACCGTGGTTGGCTGGGTGGCGTTGGGTTCGGCGCGCGCCTGCAGCGGAATCGGGTCGGTGTACATGAAGCCCGGCGGCGGCGCGGCCACGTTCAGCCAGGTGTTGGTGCGCGGGTCGAACATGTAGATCGAGTAGGCCGCGGGCGCGTTGTCCTGCACGGCGTCGGCAGCGACTTCGTCGCGCGTGCGCATGCGGTCGCCGAGCCGGGCCTTCTCCTGGGCCGTGAGGTTCACGCACGGAATGACCTGGCCGTTGCGCGTGACCTCGCAGGGCCGGTAGGCCAGCAGGATGCGGTCGGTGCCGTCCCACAGCGGGTACGGGGTGCTGACGCGGCCGAATTCACTGAGGCCGCGGCCGTCGTTCAGCGGCTTGTCGGTGCCTTCGAACTGGCCCCCCTGCGCCGGCACGGTGGTGACGGCCGGCGTGCCGTACTCGGAGTAGTTGGCCGCGTCGATGAACTGCAGCGAGCCGCCTTCCTGCGTGCCCGACAGGCTCATCAGCGAACTCGTGAGGAAGCCCTTGAAGCGGCCGTTGGGGTCGGTCTCGCGCGGGTGCAGGTAGCTGTTGCCGGGGCTGTGCGCGCCGTACAGCACGAACAGGTCGGTGCCGTCGGGTTTGCTGCGGAAGATGGCGAAGCGGTTGCGGTCGGCCACGTGCTCCCAGCGCGAGAACATGATGTCGCCATTGGCGCGCACCACCGGGTTGCGGTCGTGGCTCTGGTTGAAGGTGATCTGCTGGATACCGCCACCTTTGGCGTCCATGGTGTGCAGGTTGAGCACCGTCTCGCGCTCGTACTCGTCCAGCGCCTTGTAGGCGCGGCCCAGCGCCTGGTTGCGGCTGCTCTTGGCCTGGCGGTTGGAGCTGAACACGAAGCCCTGGCCCGCCGGCAGGTAGGCCGGGTCGACGTCGTCACCGGTGCCGGAGTTGGGGCCACCGTCGATGCCGGCGCCCGTGAGCCGCCGAAGGCGCCCGCCGGCCAACGCGGTGCCGGTCATGTCGTACTCCCAGATGTTGAAGCGGCCGGTGCATGCCGCCACCTGGTTGCCGTTGCCGTCGGCCACCATGGCGGCGTTGCTGGTCGGGCAGCGCATCGAGAAGACGACCTTCCTGCCGTCGTAGCTGACCTCGGGGTCGCTCACGTCGCCGCCGCCCTGGGTGTACGACGCGGTGAGGTTGTGCTCCTGGGCGCTGGGGCTGCTCTTCTCGCGCAGCATGAGGTCGCCGCCGTCGGCGCTGGAAGTGCCGTCGGTGGGGTTCATGCGGATCGCGGTGGAGCGCTTGGCATAGACCAGCGGCACATCGCCTTGCACGACGACGCTGTCGCTGTTGTCGCCGCTGCTGCCGCTGCACGCGGCCAGCAGGCTGGCCGCCAGCGCTGCGGCAAGCGCCGCCTGCACGACCGAAACGCACGGCAGCGTCGCCGCTGTCCGGGGCGAGGCGCGCCGCGCAGTCGCCGCTGGCTTCGTGGTTCGGGTCATGTGTTCTCTCCTTGCGGTGGCGCCGGACGCATCGGCCGGACGTCGGTCAGCCCGGGGGTGGTATGCAGGCGCCCTTGCGAATCGATGATGACCGCGTCGACGCCGGGGAACGTTTCCAGAAGTTCCAGTCCGCGCTTTGGGCCCTGGATGAACAGGGTCTTGCCCAGCGCCTCGGCCGTGAGGCCGTCGGGGGCCAGCACGGTGACGCTGATCACGCCGCGCGGCGAGCGGCCGGTGGCCGGGTCGATGAGGTGGTGGTGGCGCGTCACCTCGCCGCCCAGGCCCGGTTCCTCGAAATATCGTTCGTAGTCACCCGAAGTTGAGATCGCAGTGTCTTCAAGTGGTAACACGGCGGCCACGCCGGCGGTGTGCCGCGGGTCGCGGATGGCCACGCTCCACGGCCGCCCGCGGCGGTCGCCGAGCACGCGGCTGTCGCCTCCGGCCGCGACATGGGCGTGGCGGATGCCCAGGCCTTCGAGCAGCGCGATGGCGTTGTCCACCGCATGGCCCTTGGCGAAGCCGCCGAGGTCGATGCACATGCCGGGCTGGCCGAAGCGCACCGACTGCGTGCGGCGATCGAGATGCAGGTGCTGCCACCCCACCGCTGCGCGAGCCGCGGCGAGCGCCGCGTCGTCGGGGCGCACCCCGATGCGGTAGTCGTACAACCGGCCGACGGCGGCATAGGTGACGTCGAACGCCCCCTGCGACACGGCCGAGAACTGCAGTGCGCGCTCCAGCAGGCCGAAGATCTCCTCGCTCACGCGCACCGGTCGCGCGAAGGCCTCGCGATTGATGCGCGACAGCTCCGAGTCTTCCTTGTACGGGCTCATGCGGCGATCGATGCGGTGCATCTCGCCCAGCACCGCCGCGGCCGCGGCCGCGCCGATGCGGGCATCTTCAGCCCACAACTCCACCGTGACGGCGGTGCCCATGATGGCTTCGTCGCGGCGCACCCAGCCGCCCTCGTCGGCCGCCGCGGCGAGGCGGCGCAGGGGCTCCAGGGGGCGTGGCGTGCGGGCAAGGGCGGTTTGCAGCATCTCGTGCTCGGTGGTCGGTGGGCGGGGCTCGATCGGTCCGGCCTCGCGCTGCGCCCACGGGCGTTGGAACACCCCGCGCAGCCGCTTCAGCCAGCCTGGCGCGGACCATACCGATCGAGGCGCACTCATGCCGTGACCACGGGTTCGGGCTTGCGATGAGTTGCTTCAGTTGTGTCGCGGCCGCCGCCGCGCACGAGGAAGGGCCTGTATCCGTGCCCGCCGCCCGCACCCGCGAACGCGGGGGCGGGCGGCGGCGGGCACGCCTTCGTGGCGCAAGGTGCCGTGCCTGGCAGGCATGCCGGCCCGCGCACTCGCTACATGCCCTTGAACAGCCCCGTGTAGCTGCGGCTGACTTCGAGCTTCTCGCCGTGGCCCTTGACGGCCACGATCTGCCGGCCGCGGAAGTCGCGGCTGACGCCGGCGATCGCATTCACGTTGACCAGCGTGCTGCGGTGAATCTGCCAGAACAGGCGCGGGTCGAGTTCGTCGACCAGTTCCTTGATCGGCTTGCGGATGAGCGCCTCGACCTGCGCGGTCTGCACGCGCGTGTACTTCTCGTCGCTGATGAAGAACAGCACCTCGTCCACGGCGATCATCTGGATGTTCTGGCCGACGTTGGCCTGGATCCACTGCAGGTACTGCGGCGGCTGGCCGGTGATGCGTGAAGACAGCTGGTGCAGCAGCTGCTGCAGCGAACCGCCGGTGGCGGCATCGGCCGGCGCATCCTGGCCAAGCGCCCGCGCGGCCAGGCGTCTCTGGATGCGGCCCACCGTCAACTGCAGCCGCTCGCGCTCGGCTGGCTTGAGCACGTAGTCGGCCACGCCCTGCTCGAAGGCCTCCACCGCATACTGGTCGTAGGCGGTGATGAACACCACCTCGGGCAGCAGGGCGTCCTCGTCATCGTCGGGCGGCGGCAGCTGCGCGATCTGGCGCGCGGCCTCCACGCCGGTGAGGCCGGGCATGCGGATGTCCAGGAAGACGACGTCGGGCCGATGCTGCTCCACCGCTTCCACGGCCTCGAGGCCGTTCTTCGCCTCGGCCACCACCTCCAGCTCGGGCCAGACCTCGGCCAGCCGCGCGCGCAGCTGTTCGCGCATCAGGCGTTCGTCGTCGGCCAGCACGGCACGCGGCGTAGAGGGGGTGACGGCAAGGTTCATGGCGCGGGGGCCGGCGGCAGCGGCAACGAAGCCGCGATCATGCCTGCGGCGCGGGCGTCGGCGACACCCCCGGGCCCACCATCGATGGTGCGCCGGCCGGCGGCGGCCGGCGCGGCTCGCGCAGCGCCAGCCACAGCAGCAGCGCCACCACCCACAGCGGCGAAAGCGCCAGCGCGGCCACGGCAAGGACCACCACCACCGCGGCGGCCACGCCGAGCGCCGCCATCAGCAACGCCAGCAACAGGGTCAGCGGCACCACCACCAGCACCACCATGGCGGCCAGCAGCGCCGCGGACACCGCCCACCAGGCCGCCTCGCCGCGCGGCAGGGCAAACACGCGTTCGCCGTCCACCGTGATGCTCATGCCGCCAAGCGCCCGATCCAGGGTGTCGCCCAGCACCAGCACGCCGGCGACCACCGCGGCCACGAACACCAGGCACGCCGCCAGCAGGACCCACGGCCAGCGGCGCCGGCGCCGGGGTGGCGGCGCGTTGCCGGTGCCCGCGGGGCCCGGCGAGAAGGCACGGATGTCGGCATCGGTCATCGAGGGCATGGGGCTTCCTCCGGCGCGCAGCGGCTCGTGGTTCATGCCTGGGCCTCGCCCACCATCTTGTAGGGCACGGTGATCGTGACCACGGTGCCGCTGGGGCTGTTCTCGGCCACGGTGAGCGAAGCCTTGGGCCCGTAGTGCAGTTGCAGCCGCTCACGGATGTTGGCCAGCCCCACCCCGGTGCCGGCGGTGGCCGCCTTGCCGAAGCCCAGGCCCGTGTCGGCCACCACCACCTGCAGCTTGCCGTGCACGATCTGCGCCTTCACGCTGAGCCGGCCACCCTCGGCCTTGGGTTCGAGCCCGTGCTTGATGGCGTTCTCCACCAGTGTCTGGATCATCATCGGCGGGAACTCCGCCGAGTGCAGGCCTTCGGGCACGTCGATCTCGGTGGCCAGGCGCTCCTCCATGCGCACCTTGAGGATCTCGAGATACGGGCGGATCACCGCCAGCTCGCGGCCGAGGTCGCGCAGGCCGTTGCTGGTGCCGGTGCCGCCACCGGCCGTCTCGCGCATCGTCGGCATGCTGGCGCGCAGCAGGGCGATCAGGTTGCGCTGCATCTGGCTGGCACGCGCCGCGTCGGTCTCGATCAGGTGGTCGATCGAGGCCAGCGTGTTGAACAGGAAGTGCGGCTCGACCTGCGCCTGCATCGCGGCCATGCGCGCCTCGACCACCTGGCGCTTGAGCGACTCGGACTCGGCCGTCTCGGTGGCCCGCGCAGCCTGGCGCTCGGCCTGCATGCGGCCCTTGTAGGTGCCCTTGATGAGCGCCGAACCCAGCAGCCACAGCACGGTGAACTGCATCAGGAAGTCGCCGATGCCGAAGCGTGTGACGCGGCGGCGCTTGCGGGTCTCGGTGCCGGCGAGGCCGGACAGCGCGCGCTCGGCCTCGTCGCGCGCGGCCTCGGCTTCGCGGCGCGCCTGCTCGGCCTCTTCGCGCGCCTCGCGCAGCGCTTCTTCGACCTCGCGCCGCGCCACCTCCACCGCGTCGCGCACGGCCTCGGAGGTGACACCCGGGGGCAGCGTGATGCGCACGCCCACGTCGTCGGCCGGTGCGGCCGATGCGCCGCTGCCCGGGGCTGCGGGGGCCGACGCCGCGCCACCTGGCGCGCTGGCCGCTCGGCGCGGCGTGATGCGGATGCCGTCCTTGCCGATGCTGATGTCCAGGCCCTCGCTGCCGTCGCCCTTCTTCGGCGGCTCGATGCGGATGGGCACATCCACGCCACCCGGCTTGGCCGGTGGCGCCGGCGGCTCGGCAGGCTTGGCCGGCCGGGGCGCGCTCGCCCGTGGCACGCGCTCCTCGACCTGCTCGGTCACGGTCCAGGTGAACGGCGGCATGTCGTGGACGATGCCCACCACGATGAGCAACAGCAGCGCCAGCAGCAGGAAGCGCCGCCACGAGATGCTCACCAGCCAGCTGGCGTAGGCATGGAACGCACGCACGACAGCGGCCGAAAAGCGCTGCCAGCGCTGACGCCAGAGGGCGGCATCTGTGGTAACCGGGGGGGCGGGGGCAGTCATCACGCTGGGGGGGAGTCGCGGTGCGGTGGGCCTGGCAAGCGCGCCGTGCGCGGTGAGCGCGGTGGCGCAGGCATGCTCGATGTGCTGGCACTGTAGCGAGCGCCGCCGGGCAGACCCACCGTCGCGCGATGCAGCGGCGCACGCGCTGGACAGGCTGCGCCGGTCGCGGACAGGCTGACCGGCCGTGTCTGCAGGGAAACGCCGACGAGCGAAGTCTGCCTTGCCGCGACGGGCTTTGTGCCGGCGGCGGGAACTTCCCTGCCCCTTGGGCTCAATACGCTGAACCAGCGCGCGACCTCGGCAACCCCATTCCTGCCCGGCATGATGTTCTTCGCCCCGATGCAGCGGACCCGGCTTCGGCCTTCGGCCCCGGAGGTCGCAGAAGAGGGGTCGACGACGGCGCTGTGGCAGCGGCTGTGCGAAGGCGATGTCGGCGCGCTGGAGTCGCTGTACCGGCGCGAGGCGGCACTCGTCTATCGCTATGCGCTGGCCCTGACGGGCAACGCCGCGTGGGCGGCCGATGCCACCCAGGAGGCCTTTGTCGCGCTGGCCCAGCGGCCGCAGGGGTTCGACCCGCAACGCGGCGCGCTGGGCGCCTACCTGGCAGGGGTGGCGCGCCATGCCCTGGCCGCACGCTGGCGCGAGCTGAAGCGCGAGATGCCACTTGAACCGGCGCAGGCCGAGGCGGAGGGCGACGGCACCGAGACGTCCGCGGGCTCCCCCGGGCCGGGGGCGGGGGCGTGGGAGGGCGCCGCCGGCCCGGAGGCGCTGCTGGTGCGGCGACAGGAGATCACCGCGCTCTGGGCTGCCCTGGCCGCCCTGCCGCCGATGTTTCGCGAGGCCGTGGTGCTGGTCGATCTTCAGGAGCGGCCCTATGCCGAAGCGGCCCAGATCGCCGGAGTCGAGCTCAACACCTTGCGCACCCGCCTGCACCGCGGCCGGGTACGACTGGCCGCGCTCCTGGGCGGGCTGCCTGCTGATCAACGGAGTTCACGATGAAGCCTGCCGAGAACGACACGACACTGGCCGCGGCGCTGCAGGTGCTGCGCGACGATCTCGCTGGGCAGGCGCCGCCTGCAGCCGTGTGGAGCGCGGTACGGCGGTCGGCCGGGGCAGCGCCGCCCGCGCCACTTGCCGGGCTGGTGTCGGGGCTGCGGTTGCCGCGCTGGCCGGCCTGGGCTGGCGCGGCCACCTGCGCTGCGGTCATCCTGCTGTCGCTGCTGCTCACGTTTCGTGTGCCGCGCGAACACCTGCCCGAGCAGGTGGCCGACCTCGCCGCGCGCGCAACCCGGGGGCAAGAGGTGGCGCCGCAACGGCCGGATCGCACCGAACCCATCGACGGGAGTGGCTGGACCCCGGTGGGGCACTTCGTGCCGCTGGTCAGCACCGAGCGCCTGCGTGCGCTGGCCGGCCCCGCGGAGTCGGGTGCCTCCGCCGGCGCAGCCGGGGCCCCGCCGCCCGCGGCCGCGGCCGCGGCCTGGGTTCTCACGGCCGAGATGCCGCAGCAGCACCTGGCCAGCCTCGGCCTGCCTTACGACCCCGGACGGGCGGCCGAACCGCTGCGTGCCGAGTTGCTGGTCTCCGGCAGCGGTGAGGTGCTTGCGGTTCGGTTTCGCTTCTGAGTCACCGCCGCGCGCTGCGCCCACGCGGATGCCACGCCTTCGATGCCCATGGTCCTGCGTTGCCCATGATCAAGCGGTACCTCGCCAAGGGGCCGCCTCGCCAGGTGGACCACCTTGCTCCCTGCTCCCTGCTCCCTGCTCCCTGCCCGCTGCCCGCTGCCCGCGGCCCGCAGCCCGCTCTGTTGACCACCGAGACCCTGGCGATCGCCACTGACACCGTCTGAAGGAAAGACACCATGCCCACGCTGCCCGTACCCCTCGCCGACGCGTCCCTCCGCGGTCGCCGCACCCGCGCCGCCCTGGCGCTGTCTGCCGCGCTGATGGCGTGGGCGCCGCCCTCGCCGGCAGCACAGGAGCAGGTCATCGAGTTGGCCGCGGCCGAGGCCGGCCCCGACGCGGCGGAGCTGCGCCTGGCTGCCCGGGAAGGCCCCTCGCTCGAGCTTGAGCGCGAGGTGCGCATCGAGACCGGCGGCAGCGAGCGCGTCGTGAAGGGTGCGCCCTATTGCGCGGAGGCGGTGCACGAAACCGTGCAGTGGCTCCACGACCCCGCCGGCGCGGCCGCCAACCGCATCGTGCGCCAGAACAGCACGCGCCTGTGCCGCGACGGCGAAGGTCGCACGCGGCAGGAGGTGGAGCGCGGTGGGCGCCGCGTGATCTATCTGCGCGACCCGGTGGCGCGCGAGAGCTGGATGCTCGACCCGTCGCGAAAGACGGCCCGCCGGCTGGTTGGCGACGCTCGGCTGTCGCTGGACGCCGCAGCCGACGCCGCGGCGTGGCGAGACTACGCCGAGCAGTTGCGGGAATGGGCCCGCACCAGCGCCGACGCGGCGCGCGCCGCCGCGCGCGGGCATGCGTCCGGCGCTCCCGGGGCACCACCCGCCATGGTGCCGGTGCCTCCGGCGCCGCCAGCCGCACCTGCCGCGCCGCCCGTTCCACCTGCGCCGCCCGTGCCGCCTGCAGCTTCCATTGGAGTCCTCTCCCCGGGATCGGCCTCGATGCCCCCGGCGCCCGCTCTCATCACCCGGGTGGAACGTGCCGGCGGGCGCGATGCCGAAGTCACCGTGCTGCGGCTGGACGCCGGCGCCCCACGCCCCGACGCGGTGCTCGCGCCACCGCCGCCCGTGCAATGGCGCGCCACCCACCTGGCACCACGCGGCGCGGGCATCACCACGGCGCTGCCCCCGCGCGACATCGATGGCATGCGTACGCACGGTGAACGCACCACCTGGACGATCGAGGCCGGCAGGGTGGGCAACGAACGCGCGATCCAGATCGTGCGTGAAGTCTGGACCGCGCCCGAGTTGCTGCTGACGGTGTCGTCGCGCGACTTCGACCCGCGCACCGGCGAGGTGCTCTACCGCTTGAAGGACCTCAAGCGCGGCGAGCCCGACGCGGCCACGATGCGGGTGCCGGCAGACTACCGCCGCATCGAGCGCGGCGGCACATCAGCGCCGCGCGGCTAGCGCGCTTTCGCTCGCGGGCCGCACTGTGCGGCATCAACGCGGCGGGGCCTGCGCGGCGCCCCTCAGGGCCGGCCGGCCACGCTCGTGGCCAGCGCCAGCGCCAGCGTGGCGATGGCGATGCAGACGGAGAGCTTGAGCAGGCTGGCGTCGGCGCGATGCGCCTGCGGCAAGTGCGCCAGCAGGTCGGCGCCGCCGCGGCGGCGCTCGCCCGGGCCCTCCCTGCGCGGCTGGCCACCCGGCGGCGAGGCGGCCACCCAGCCCGCGATGCGGCGATCGTTGGCGGGAACATCGAAAAGGCGCTCGAGCATCCTGCTCCCCCCGCGAAGTGATTGGCCGCGCGCGGTGCGCGCCCCTGGTCGCAGTGTGCGGCGCGAAGCCCATTGCCGTGATCCTCTGGCGAGCCGACGACGCCCATGGCCGGCTTCGCAGGGGCGTGATGCGCGTCACGCCGACTCCACCCCATGGCCCGCGCGCTGCCGGGGCATGAGCCCGGGCCCCTTGGCGCACAGGCGCCCAGGAGGCACCTAGCGCGCGAACAACTCCGAACGCGCCGCCTCGGTGATGGCGACGACCGCCGGGTGGCGGATGCGCCGCTCCACGGTGATGGCGAAGAACTCCTCCTCCAGCTCGGCGCTGCGGCCGATGATCTCCGCGCCGCTGGTCGACTGCACCTCCTGCTCCAGCGCGCTGGCGGCCATGAAGACGCCTCGGCCCTCGCGGCCGAAGGCATTCACCAGCGCGCTGTCGTCGAACTCGCCGACGATCCGCGGCGCGAGATGGTGGCGTTCCAGCCAGGCGTCGAACTGCCGGCGGATCGCCGTGCCGGCCCCCTGCGCCAGGAACGGGGCGTTGTTCAGAGACTCCGGAAATGGGCCGCGCAGCCTCTTGCGCAGCGCCGGCGCACAGAAGAAGGTCATCGGCGAGCGGCCCAGTTGGTGGTTGAAGGCTTTCACGCTGACACGGCGCGAGATCGGCTCGTTGGCGATCACCAGGTCCAGGCGGTGCAGCGCGAGCTCGGCCAGCAGGTCGGCGAACTTCCACTCGTGGCACACCAGGCGCACCGGCTCGTCAAGGTGCAGCGCTGGCTCCAACAGCCGGTAGGCCACCGACTTGGCCACCGAGTCAGCCACGCCGACGCGCAGCTCCAGCGCGCGCGGGCCCTCGGCGCGGCGCTCGCGCAGCTGCGCTTCCAACTCGCCCGCGAGGCCGAAGATGTCGTCGGCGTACCGCAGTGCCACGCGCCCGTCGTCGGTCAGCTCGAGCTGGCGCCCGCGCTTGCGGAACAGCTTGCGGCCGACCCGATCTTCCAGCAGCTTGATTTGCGCCGACAGCGTCTGCGGCGTCGTGTGCAGCTGCTCGCCGGCCCGTACCACGCCCCCGGCGCGCGCCGCCACCCAGAAGTAGTGCAGGTGTCGGAGGTTCAGCATGCTGCGCTTTTCCCGAATTGAAGTTCATTAAAGTTCGCATTTACGTGCTGGCACGATAACCCTAGATTGCGCATGGAGGAAAGGACACCGATCGACGGTTGCTCCGTTCCGTTCAACCACCTTGCGGCGCCCCCGGGCGCCACCACGGGAGAAGCTCATGCGCATCAGTACCAAGGGTCGCTTTGCCGTCAACGCGATGATCGATCTGGCCCTGCGCGAAACCGCGGGCCCGGTGGCCCTGGCCACCATCTGCGAGCGGCAGCGCGTCTCGCTGTCGTACCTCGAGCAGCTTTTCGGCGGCCTGCGCAGCGCCGGGCTCGTGCACAGCAGCCGCGGCCCGGGCGGGGGCTACCGCCTCGGCCGGCCGGCCGAAGAGATCAGCGTGGCCGACATCGTCACCGCGGTCGACGAGCGCGAGGCCCCTGTCGACCAGCGCCCGGGCACGCTTGCAGCAGCCAGCCTGTGGCTGCGCCTGGAGGAGACGATGCACCAGCACATGGCCGCCATTTCGCTGGCGAGTCTGGTGGAGCAGCAGCGTGAACTCGGCGGCCCCATCGTCGTGCCGCAGCAGCGGCGCCGCGCGATCGCGCCAGCGCTCGTCGCGCGCCCGCTGCGCACCAACGCACCGAACTCGGTCTTCGCGCTGGCCGCCGCCGTGGCGGCGCGAGAGAGCTGAGGCGTGCACGACGGGTGCACGGCGCGCGAAGGCGCGACCCTGACCGGTGCGCCCTCACGCTGGAAGCAGTTCAGTGTTCGGCGGCGCGCAGCGACTGCCACAGGTCGCGCAGCATCATCACCAGGCCGATGGCGATGACCGCCCCCAGCGACACCTCCTTGAGCTTGAAGACGACTGGCAGCAGGTAGCCGAGCATCAGCGCCACGGCGACCACGGCGGCAAAGATCCGAACGGGCATGGCGGGGCTCCGGTGGGCAGTGATTCGATCCAGGTTCGACTCGTTGAACGGCCGGCGTTAGGACGACAGGACCTGCTCCTGCAGCCAGCGGGCACTGCGCAGCAGGCGAGCATCGCGCATGCGGTCGCCCACCAGTTGCACGCCCAGGGGCAGGCCGTTCGGGCCTGTCATCAGCGGCAGATTCAGTGCCGGCAGCCCGCACAGGCTCCAAAGGGTGCAGAACGACGGGTCGCCGGTGGTCTCGGCCGCCGGGGCTTCGCCGGGCGCGGCAGGCGTCACCAGCGCGTCGAAGTTGGCAAACCACTCGCCCAGCGCCTCCAGCAGCCGCGGAATGCGCGCCACCGCCTGCTGGTAAGCCAACGCCGGTACACCACGGCCACGCTCGAGTTGCGCCTGCAGGGGCGCGGAAAGCTGCGCCCGGCCGCGCGCCCACTCCGCGTCGAGGTTGAAGGCCATCTCGGCTTCCATGATCGTGCGCTGGCAGTCCCAGGCCTCGCCCCACGAGGCCGGCAACTCGACCTCCTCGCATTGGGCGCCGAGCGTGTGCACCAACTCGGCAAAGGCCTCGTGCGTGGAGGCGTCGGCACGATCCCAGATCGGCGTCTTCACGAAGCCAATCCGTGGCGGCAGCGGCGGCGATGAGGCCAGCGTCTGCGACAACGGCAGGCACGCGCGCGGCCGGGTGTCGGGGTCGCGCTCGTCATGCCCGACCAGCGTCTGCGCGACGAGGGCGATGTCGTCGAGCGAACGCGCGAAGACGCCCACCGTGTCCAGCGTGCGCGAGACTTTCAGGATGCCATGGCGCGGAATCAGGCCAAAGGTCGGCTTGAAGCCGTAGACCCCGCAGAAGGCCGCCGGCCGGATCACCGAACCGTTGGTTTGCGTGCCGATCGCCAGCGGCACCATGCCGGCGGCCACCGCAGCGGCCGAGCCCGATGACGAGCCGCCCGGCGTGCGCGAGGTGTCGTGCGGGTTGCGCGTCTTGCCCGGGCTGTAGGTGGCCAGTTCGGTGGTCACCGTCTTGCCCATGATCACCGCACCGGCGGCACGCAGCGCCGCGACCACGCCGGCGTCCCGGTCGGGGGTGCGGCCGGCGTGCAGGGGGGTGCCGTCCTCGGTGGGCATGTCGGCCGTGTCGATGATGTCCTTCAGGCCCACCGGCACCCCGTGCAGCGGCCCGATGGCCCGGCCCTCGGCGCGATCGGCGTCGCGCGCGCGCGCCTGCGCCAGCGCATGGGCTTCGTCATGGAACTGCCAGGCCTGGACAGCCGGCTCGACGGCGCCGATGCGCTGCAGGCACGCCTGCACCAGCTGCTCGGAACTGATCTGGCCGGCGGCGATGGCGCGCGCCGCCTCGGCGGCCCCCAGGGCGTGCAATGCGTTCGGATCCATCACGCCGCGGCGGTCGGCTGGCCGGTCTCAGCGCCCGTACAAGGCGTTGGGCAGCCACATCGCCAGACCCGGGAAGACGTACACGGCCAGCATCGTCACCAGCACCACATAGACGAACGGCATGCAGCCGCTGAAGATCTGCGTCAGCAGCACCGAGGGTGGACTGACGCCTTTCAGGTAGTACGCGCTCATCGCCATGGGCGGCGACAGGAACGCGGTCTGCAGGTTCAGCGCCACCAGCACGCCGAACAGCACCGGATCGATACCGAAGTGCTGCAGCATCGGCAGGAAGATCGGCACGAAGATGATGATGATCTCGGTCCACTCCAGAGGCCAGCCGAGCAGGAAGATGATGACCTGCGCCAGCAGCATGAAGGTGATCGGGTTCAGATTCATCGCCAGGACGAACTCCTTGATGATCTGGTTGCCCCCGAGGTAGGCGAAGATGGATGCGAAGGTGGCCGAACCGACGAAGAGCCAGCACACCATGGCCGAGGTGCGCGCCGTCAGGAACACCGATTCGCGCAGACCCTGCCAGGTGAGCGAGCGGTAGGCCGCGGCCAGCACCGCGGCGCCGAAGGCCCCCACGGCGGCAGCCTCGGTGGGCGTGGCAATGCCGAACATGATGGCCCCCAGCACCGACAGGATGAGCAGCGCCAGCGGCACGAACGACTTGAGCAGCATCATCACCACTTCGGCCAGCGGCACATCGCCTTCGGCCTTGGGCAGCTTCGGCGCGCGCTCGGGCTTCACGATCGCCAGCCCGACGACGTAGAGGATGTACATGCCGGCGAGGAAGAAGCCGGGCACGAACGCCGCCGCGTAGAGCTTCACCACCGACAGCCCGGCCATCGCGCCGTAGACGATGAGCATGATCGAAGGCGGAATCAGGATGCCCAGGCAGCCGCCGGCGCAGATGACGCCCGTGGCCAGGCGCGAGTCGTAGCCGGCCTTCATCATCTGCGGCAGCGCCAGCAGACCCATCAACGTGACCACCGCCCCGACGATGCCGGTGGCGGTGGCGAAGAGGGCGCAGGTGGCCAGCGTGGCCACCGCCAGCGAGCCCGGAATGTGCTTGAGCGCGATCTGCAGGCTCTTGAACAGGTTGTCCAGGATGTTGGCACGCTCGACCAGATAGCCCATCAGCAGGAACAGCGGAATCGACACCAGCGCGTCGTTGTTGAGCACCGTGAAGGTGTTCTGCGTCAGCAGGTAGAAGACGCGGTTGTCGAAGAACGCCTGGCCGGCCTGGTAGTAGGCGTAGTAGCCGAAGCCCACGCCCAACGCCATCAGCGTGAAGGCGACCGGAAAGCCGATGCAGATGACGAAGACGAGGATGCCCAGCATCACCAGGGCGACGGCGGGATCGCTCATGGTGCAGCTCCTTCCGGCTTGGCGCCGGTGGCCGAGGCCTGCGGCGATTGGCTGCCGTGCTGCTGCAGGAGTTGCTGCTCGAGTTCTTCCACGTCATGCAGCCGCGCCGGCCAGGCCCCTTCGCGCAGGCAGACGATGCAGCGCAGCACCTCGGCCAGGCCCTGCAGCGCAAGCAGCCCGGCGCCGAACTGGATCATCATCTTCAGCGGCCAGATCGGCACGCCGGCCGGGCTGTTGACGCTGGACTCGCGGATGCGCATCGACTCGAAGCCGTAGTCGCCGCCCGCAACCACCAGCGCCAGGATGCCGGGAAAGAAGAACAGCACGTACAGCACCAGCTCCACCGTCGCCTGCGTGCGCTCGGGCCACTTGCGATAGAACATGTCGGCGCGCACATGGCCGCCGCGCGAGAGCGTGTAGGCGCCGGCCATGTAGAACACGGCGCCGTACATCAGGTAGCTCAGGTCGAAGGCCCAGCTCGTGGGGTCGTTGAGCGCGTAGCGCACGAAGACCTCGTAGCAGGTGCCCAGCGTGAGGATCACGATGCACCACGCGAAGGCGTGCCCGACCGTCTTGCTGAGCTGGTCGATGGCGAGAATGGTCTTGTTCACGGGGCCCTCCGGATGCCGGCGTCATCTGCAGGCGGCCCGGCCCGGCGCATCAAAAAAGGGGCGGACCGGCCGCCCCTCCCACAACGCCCGGCCGAGCCGGCCGCGCGTCATCAAGCGGTGGGCAGCTTGACCTTGTGCACGTGCTCGTAGCCGAGCGCGTAGTCGGCCTCGTTGACGAACATGTAGTACGCCACCCGCTTGGCCCAGGCCAGCTGCGACTCCACCACGCGCTTGAAGAACGGGTCTTCGTCGCTGAGCTTCTTGGTCAGCACGTCCCAGGCCTTGAGCTGCTCGATGAACACGCTCTTGGGTGTGCGAATCACGTTGACCTTGTGCTTGCCCATCAGGTCTTGCAGGTCGCGCGAGTAGTTGTCCATCGCCGTCCACCAGTTGGACGAGTTGGCCGCCTCGACACCATATTGCAGGATCGCCTGCAGGTCCTTGGGCAGCGCCGCCCACTTGGTCTTGTTGAAGCTGATCTCGAAGAACTCCATCGCCTGGTGGTAGCTGCCCATCATGTAGTTCTTGATCACGTCCTGGGCACCGAAGCGCATGTCCGAGGTCGGGTTGTTGAACTCGAAGGCATCGATCACGCCCTTTTCCAGCGCCGGAATGATTTCGCCGCCGGGCAGCTGCGTCACCTTGGCACCCATGGCCTGGAACAGGTCGGCGGCCAGGCCCACGGTGCGGTACTTCAGGCCCTGCAACTCCTTGGCGTCCTTGATCGGCTTCTTGAACCAGCCCAGCGGCTGGGTCGGCATCGGCATCGCGAAGAAGCCGACGACGTTCAGGTTGAGCTTTTGCAGCAGTTCGTTGTAAAGGGCCAGGCCGCCGCCGCGGTAGATCCAGGCCAGCGTCTGCGGCGCGTCGCAGCCGTTGATCGGGCCGGAGCCGAACAGCGAGGCCACCTTGCTCTTGCCGTACCAATACACCGGCACCGTGTGGCCGGCGTCGAGCACGCCCTTGCTGACCGCGTCCATGACCTCGAACGGCTTGACCACCGCCCCGGCGACCAGGTAGTCGATGCGCAGCCGGCCGCCGGCCATTTCGTTGACGCGCTTGACGTACTCCTCGGCCATCTCGTTGAAGATGTCCTTGGCGCCCCACGAGCCCTGCATCTTGAGGACCACGGGCGACTGGGCCACCGAGATCATCGGCGCAACCAGCGCCCCGGCGCCCATGGCACCGGCAGTGGCGGAACGGAGGAAGCGGCGGCGGGGCGCCTGGGCAGCAGATTCGGTCATCGGGGTGACTCCCGTTGCGGTGGAGGGTAGCGGCGGAATATCCCGCCGCCCCCGCGCGAAGTTCATCCGGGTTTTCCCCCGCGCGTAACCGGACCGAGGCAGCGCGCTTGCTCCGTGCCCGCTGCCTGGGTCGCCAGCCACCGAGGCGCGGGACGAGGTCAGCGGCCGCCCGGCGCCGCCGGGCCACTGTGCACGCGCCTGGCGTCGACGCGGCGCTGCAGCGCGGCCACCCCCTCCGCGCCCAAGCGGCCGAGCAGGCCATGGCGCAGAAGGAAATCGATCGTCACCAGCGCCGCGTCGGTGGTCATGGCCTCGGTGCAGGCCACGACGTCGGCCACCTCGTCCACCGGCAGCAGGTGGAACTCGGCCACCTCGCCGTCCTGATTGCGGGGCTCGACCCCGGCGGGCAGCTCGAGGTCGAAGACGTACAGCCACTCCTGCTGGAAACCCTCGCGAATGTCACGCTCCAGCCCCAGCGCCCCGGCATGCACGGCAGCGGCCATCCGCGCCGGCGCGAGACCGGCCTCCTCGAAACCCTCGCGCACCAGCGCCTCCCGGGGCGTCTGCCCGGCCGGCACACCGCCGCCGACGAGGTTGTCCAGCAGGTTCGGGTCGGTGGCCTTCAGCGGCGAACGGCGGGCGATCCACAGGTGGCTCGGCCGGCCGTCGGCGCCGCGCACGTAGCCGTTGGCATGCGCGCCCAGGGTGAGCGTGCCCCAGAAGCGTGCTGCGGCGCGCTCGATGCGGGCCAGCGGCTCGAGCGTGGCAGGGTCGAACAGAGGAAAGAGCTCGTCGCGCCAGGCGACGATCGCGCCGGCCTCCCGCAATCGCGCATGCAGCGCAGCCAGGGCGGCGTCGCCGACGGCCTCGCCATGCAACGCGCCGGCGCGCTCGACAAGCCATGGTGCCTGTGCCCGCAACAGCGCGAGGTGGGCTCGCGCCACCGAGCCCACCGGCCGCCCGGCGTAGACAAACGGCATCCGGGCCTGCTCGTCGCGCGCGCCCGCGGCGCTCAGGGCCGGCCAGCTCGGCGCGGCCGTGGCGGGACCTTCGCGCCGGCCGCGCGCCATGCCGCTCACCGCTGCTCGAAGCGGAACACCGCCACGCTGGCGGCCAGGTTCGGCCAGCGGCGCACCACGCGGCCTTGGTGCAGGCCGAAGCTGTCGGTGACCGCCAGGCCGCACTTGCGCGCCAGCACCTCGAAGTCGGCGAAGGTGCCCACGCGGATGTTGGGTGTGTCGTACCACTGGTATGGCAGCGCCTTGGTCACCGGCATGCGGCCGGTCAGCACGCGCGCGCGGTTGGGCCAGTGCGCGAAGTTCGGGAAGCTGACGATGCCGATGCGGCCCACGCGCGCCGTTTCGCGCAGCATGCGCTCGGTGTTGCGCAGGTGCTGCAGCGTGTCGAGCTGCAGCACCACGTCGAAGCTGCGGTCGTCGAACAACTGCAGGCCCTCGTCGAGGTTGAGCTGGATGACGTCGATGCCGTTGTTCAGCGCGGCGTGCACGTTCGCGTCGGCCAGCTCGATGCCGTAGCCGCTGCAGCCGCGCGTGCGCATCAGGTGCGCCAGCAGCTCGCCGTTGCCGCAGCCCAGGTCAAGCACCCGGCTGCCCTCGGGCACCAGGCTGGCAATGATCTCGAGGTCGGCGCGTTCGGACATGGCGGGGCTTCAATGCGCCTCACAGCGTGCCGAGTTCGTGGAAGATGCGCTCGAAGCTGGCGCGCAGAACACCGTGGTAGCGCGGGTCGTCCAGCAGGAACGCGTCGTGGCCATGCGGCGCGTCGATTTCGGCGTAGCTGACGGCAGCGGCGTTGTCGACCAGCGCCTTGACGAGTTCGCGGCTGCGCGCCGGGGCGAAGCGCCAGTCGGTGGTGAAGCTGACGAGCACGAAGTGCTTGCCACGCGCCGGCGCAAACGCCGCGGCGAGGTCGCCGCCATGCGCTCGCGCCGGGTCGAAGTAGTCCAGTGCCCGCGTGATCAGCAGGTAGGTGTTGGCGTCGAAGTACTCGCTGAACTTGTCGCCCTGGTGGCGCAGGTAGCTCTCGATCTGGAACTCGATGTCCTGCGTGGTGTAGCTCAGCGGCCCGTCGGGGCCGGCCTTGAGCTCGCGGCCGAACTTGGCCTCCATCGAGTCGTCGGAAAGGTAGGTGATGTGCCCGACCATGCGGGCCACCCGCAGCCCGCGCCGGGGCACCACACCGTGCGCGTAGTAGTGGCCGCCGTGGAAGTCGGGGTCGGTGATGATGGCGCGGCGCGCCACTTCATTGAAGGCGATGTTCTGCGCCGAGAGGCTGGGCGCCGTGGCCACCGCGATGCAATGGCGCACGCGCCCGGGGTGGCGCATCGTCCAGGCCAGCGCCTGCATGCCGCCCAGGCTGCCGCCGATCACCGCGGCGAGCTGCTCGATGCCCAAGCGCTGCACGAGGCGCGCTTGCGCGTCGACCCAGTCCTCGACCGTCACCACCGGGAAGTCGGCCCCCCAGGCGCGGCCGGTGGCCGGGTTGCGGTGCATCGGCCCGGTGGAGCCGAAGCACGAGCCCGGGTTGTTGACGCCGATAACGAAGAAGCGGTTCGTATCGAGTGGCTTGCCCGGCCCCACCAGGTTGTCCCACCAGCCGGGTTGGCCGTTCGCGTCGAGCCCCGCCACGTGCGCGCCGGCGTTCAGCGCATGGCACACCAGCACGGCGTTGCTGCGGGCGGCGTTCAACGTGCCGTAAGTCTCGTACACCAGGTCATAGCCGGCCAGGGCCGCGCCGCTGGCCAGCGGCAGCGGTTCGGCAAAGTGCAGCTTGTGCGGGCTGACGGCCCCGATGGACGGCATCTCGAGTGACGCAGGCAACAAAAAACCCGGCACCGCTTCATGAGACGGCGACCGGGTCGGGCGTCCTGTTTAGCGGTATTTGTTGAGCGCCCGCAAGCCGGAGCAAATCGGCGCTATCGCGCAGCAGTATAGCGAGCGTGCCGGGTTGCCGGCGGCCAAGGCCGGGTCTGCGTGCCGGGGCGCCCGGCCCCGGGGAGCGCCCCGCGCAGGCGCCGAACAGCCCGCGCCTCCCCGCCTTTCTTCCTGTCTGGTCCATCGAGCGCGGCCCATAGCATCGGCGCCCATCCCCGGCTCGAAGAGGAGGCCCCATGCACGCCTGGCTGCAACGGCTCGACCAGTACTTCCCCGTGCGCTACGCGGCCTGGCTGCTGTGCGCCGTGGGGCTGCTGCTGGGCGCCTTCACCAAGGTGGCCTACGACGTTGGCGGCGGCTTCGCGCTGGCGTGCCTGTTTCTCGTGGGCCTCGGGCTGCGCGACGTGCGTCAACGGCGCCACTCGGTGCTGCGCAACTACCCGGTCATCGGGCACCTGCGCTTCCTGCTGGAGTACATCCGGCCGGAGATGCGCCAGTACTTCATCGAAAGCGACAACGAAGCGGCACCCTTCTCGCGCGAACAACGCAGCCTCGTGTACCAGCGCGCCAAGGGCGACTCGGACAAGCGGCCCTTCGGCACGCAGCTGGACGTGCACGCCAACGGCTACGAGTGGATCAACCACAGCATCGCACCGACCGTGCTGCCCTCGCACGACTTCCGCGTCGACATCGGCACTTCCAGCCGCACCTCGTGCACGCAGCCGTACAGCGCCAGCATCTTCAACATCTCGGCAATGAGCTTCGGCGCGCTGTCGGCCAACGCCGTGCTGGCGCTGAACGCGGGGGCCAAGCGGGGCGGCTTCGCGCACGACACGGGCGAGGGCTCGATCAGCCGCTACCACCGCGAACACGGCGGCGACCTCGTCTGGGAGATCGGCAGCGGCTACTTCGGCTGCCGCGACGCCGAAGGTCGCTTCAGCGACGAGCGCTTCGTCGAGAACGCCACTTCGCCGCAGGTGAAGATGATCGAGCTCAAGCTGAGCCAAGGGGCCAAGCCCGGGCACGGCGGCGTGCTGCCCGGGCCGAAGGTCACCGCCGAGATCGCCGCGGCGCGCGGCGTGCCGGTGGGCGTGGACTGCGTGAGCCCGGCGATGCACTCGGCGTTCTCGACGCCGGTGCAGATGATGCAGTTCATCGAGCGGCTGCGGCGCCTGTCCGGCGGCAAGCCCACCGGCTTCAAGCTGTGCATCGGCCACCCTTGGGAGTGGTTCGGCATCTGCAAGGCGATGCTGGAGACGGGGATCCTGCCCGACTTCATCGTCGTCGATGGCGGCGAGGGCGGCACCGGCGCGGCGCCGCTGGAGTTCACCAACCATGTCGGTGCACCGCTGCAGGAAGGGCTGCTGCTGGTGCACAACACGCTCACCGGGCTGAACCTGCGTGAGCACGTTCGCCTGGGCTGCGCCGGCAAGATCGTCAGCGCCTTCGACATCGCGCGCGCGATGGCGCTGGGCGCCGACTGGTGCAACTCGGCGCGCGGCTTCATGTTCGCGCTGGGGTGCCTGCAGGCTCAGACCTGCCACACCGGCAGCTGCCCCACCGGCGTGACGACACAAGACCCGCTGCGCCAGCGTGCGCTGGTGGTGCCCACCAAGACCGAGCGCGTGCTGCGGTTCCACCAGGGCACGATGCAGGCACTGAAGGAACTGGTGCAGGCGGCCGGCCTCACGCACCCGCGCGAGATCACCGCCAGCCACATCGTGCGCCGCACGGCCACGCAGGAGGTGCGGCTGCTGGCCAACCAGCTCACCTTCGTCGCGCCCGGCTCGCTGCTGGCCGCGATGGAAGGGCGCGGCGACTGGCCGCACAACGTGTTCCGCCTGTACTGGCCGGCGGCCAGCGCGCACGGGTTCGCGTTGAAGCAGGCCGCGGCGGCCTGAGGCCCGGGGGCTCACCCCGGCGCGCGCCGGCGCCGCGCCGACGTCTGCTCAGCGCCCTTCGCGGTCGTTGCCGCCGCCGCTGCGCTGGCGCGCCTCGAGTGCGAGCTGGCGCCGTTCCTCGAGCAGCTGCCGCAGGCGGGTGTCGATGATCGAGGCGTCGATGAAGTCGCTGCCGGTGCGCGCCATGGCCTGCGCCGCGCGCAGGCGGTCGATGGCGCCCGCAAGGTCGCCCTGCGCCGCACGCGCTTCGGCGCTTGCTCGCATGCTGCGCAGCCGTTGGCCCAGCGCGTCGGCGGTGAGGGCCAGCAGCTCCCAGCCCCCGGCATCCTGCCCATGTTCGGCCAGCCAGGTCTGCAGCGCCTCGGTGCTGATGCGTACGGCGTCGGTGGCGGCCCGCGGGTCGCGCTCGTGCCACTTGAGGGCGGCTTGCGCGCGTAACGTGAGCACGCTGCGATCGCTGCCCGCAGCGAACAGCGTGCCAGGCGTGCCGGGCGCTGCGGGCGCCGGATCGCCGTCTTCGAGCAGCCGCCAGGTACCCGCGCCGTCGCCGGAAGCCAGCCGGCATTCGGCCTGCAGCAGCCACAGCACGCGCTCGGCGGCGGGCTCGCGCTCGGCCACGGGCACGGTGCGGGCCAGGCGCAGCGCCTGCACTGCCAGCTCCTCGGCGGCCACGCCGTGGCCCAGCTGGGCCTGGGCAAGCGCCCCGGTGGCCAGTGCCGCGACCCGCTCGATCGGCGCGGGCGACGCGGTGGCGCCGCCAGCCAGGCGCTGCAGCGCCTGCGCGGTGCGGTCCATGAGCACCCGGGCGCGCGACTGCATCAAGGCGTGCAGCAGCGTGGCGCGCGGCGTCTGCGTGGCGCCGGCCAGCAGCACACGGTTGCGAGCCTCGCTGATGCGCTCCACCGTCAAGGGGTGTGTGCGCAGGTACGGGAAGGCGCCGCTGTCGGCCACGGCGGCGTTGCCTTGCAGCCGCTCGAACATCTGCGCCATGCCGCCAGTGGCAAAGCCGGCGTCGGCCAGCACCCCGTAGCCGATGCGGTCGGCCTCGCGCTCCATCTCGCGCGAGAAGTTCAGCTGGCCCTGCATGGCCGCCCCCTGGCTGCCCATGATGGCAGCGTTGGCGACGTCGATGTTGTTGCTGCGGCTGGCCGACAGCACGCCCAGCAGCAGCCCGGCCAGCGCCAGCATCGAGGTGCGGCTGGCGTTGCCGACGCTGCGCGCAATGTGCCGCTGCGTGACATGAGACAGCTCATGCGCCAGCACGGAAGCCAGCTTGTCGCGGTTGCCGGTGATCGCGATCAGCGCCAGGTGAACACCGACATAGCCGCCCGGCAACGCGAAGGCGTTCACCGCGCGGTCGCGCAGCAGGAAGATCTCCCAGCGGAACTGCGAATCGATCCCGGCGTCGATGTCGCCGCGCTTGCGCGCCGCCTCGACCAGCGGCTGCCACAGCGACTGGATGTAGGCCAGCAGCACCGGGTCGTCGAGCCAGGCGGGGTCGCGCCGCGCCTCGCGCATGATCTGCTCGCCGATGCGTCGCTCTTCGCCGAGGGTGAGTTCTTCGCTGCCGGCATCGCCCAGCGCCGGCAGGCGGGGTGCCGGAGCCTGCGGTTGCGCCAGTGCCGGGCGCGGCGCGGGCAGGCTCGAGCAAAGCAGCGCAACGCTGACCGCGAGGCCGACCGCGCGGCGCGCAAAGGGGGGGTGCGTTGGCTTCAAGGTGGGCAGGATTCGGTAGGGGCGGAACGCGTTGGAGCGGCCCCGGGCAGCGGCGTTCCGCTGGCCGCGGGGCTTCGAATGCGGGCAGGCCGGCCACCCGCTGGCTGTTGCGGGCGAGTCCGGCAGAGGCCCGGAGCCTCACCGGGGGACAATCATGACACCGCCATGTTTCTGCAGATTGCTGAACAGATGTCTGCCCCGCCGCCTTCGCCCCCGCCCGCAACCTCGCCGTTGACGCACTTCGATGCCCAGGGCCAGGCCCACATGGTCGACGTGAGCGCCAAGGTGCCCACGCACCGGGTGGCGGTGGCCGAGGGCACGATCCGCATGCAGCGCGCCAGCTTCGCACTGGTGGCCGAGGGCCGCGCGAAGAAGGGCGACGTGCTCGCGGTGGCGCGCATTGCCGCCATCCAGGGCGCCAAGCGCACCGCCGAGCTGGTGCCGCTGTGTCACCCGCTGCCGATCACCCGCGTGGCGGTGGAGTTCGAGCTCGACGCGGCCCGCAGCTGCGTGCGTTGCGAGGCGCGCGTGGAGACGGTGGGCGTCACCGGCGTCGAGATGGAGGCGCTGACCGCGGTGCAGGTGGGGCTGCTCACCGTCTACGACATGTGCAAGGCAGCCGACCGCGGCATGGTGATGGAGGGCATCCGCGTGCTCGAGAAGAGCGGCGGCAAGTCGGGGTCGTGGCGCGCCGAACCCGGCGAAAGCTCCAAAGGGTGAGCGCTAGGCCCGGCGGCCGCGCGACGACTCGCGCGCCAGTTCGATGAACTCGGCGGCCGCCGGCTTGATTCCCGAGCCGCGCCGCCACACCAGCCCCACGTCGACTGTGGGCAGCGCGTCGCGCAGAGGTCGCACGTCCACGTGCTCGGCGTCCAGCGTCCAGGGCCGGTAAAGGAAATCGGGCAGCACGGCCAGCCCGGCGCCAGCACCGACCAGCGAGCGCACGGCCTCGAGCGAGGAGGTACGCAGGATGGCGCGCGGCTTGAGCTGGTGGCGCGCCCAAACGGCCGCCAGCAATTCGTCGATGCGGTCGGCCTCGAGCACGATCTGGTCGCATTCGGCACAGTCGGCGAGCGTCAGTTCGTCCTTCGACAGCAGCGCATGATTGGCGCTTAGCCACACACGGCTGGGACTGCGGGTCAGCGTCTCGGCCACCAGGGCCTGCGGTTCGCTGAGGGCATTGCTGAGCATGATCGCCACGTCGAGCTCGCCGTTGATCAACAGGTGCTCGAGGAAGCGCGGCGCGTCTTCGGTGACGAACACCTCCACCTGCGGGCAGGCGCGGCGGAAGCGGCTGAACAGATCGCTCAGGTAGTACCCGGCCACCAGGCTGGTGACGCCGATCGACAGCACGCCGGAAACCTCGGTTGCGCCGTCGCTGCCGGCGCGTTCACGCGTGGCATCGGCGACGCTGGCGATGACCTTTCGCGCACTGGCCAGGAAGCGGTGGCCGCGCGGCGTGAGCTGCATGCCGCGCGAGCTGCGTTCGAACAGGCGGGCGCCGAGCTCGTCTTCGAGCTCGTGCATGCTCTTGGTGAGCGCGCTCTGCGCGATGTTGAGCATGCGCGAGGCCGAAGCCACCGAGCCGCTTTCGGCCACGGCGATGAAGTAGCGGAACTGGCGCAGCGTGATGTGGGTGGACATCGGGGCACTGCGGCGGTGGGTGGCGGGCTGGGCGCGCGGGAGCGCGGCGTGCCGGGCTCAGCGCTCGGTCACGCCCAGGCGGTCGAGCAGGCCGTTGAGTTCGTCCAGCGAGGCAAAGCCGATCGCGATCTCGCCCTGTTCGCCGCGCCTGGTGCGCCGCTTCAGGCGGATTTCCACCGGCGCGGCCAGCTGGTCGGCGAGCTTTTCCTCCAGCCGCGCCACGTCGCGCGGGTTGGCCTCGCCCTTGCGGGCCTTGGCAGACCGGCGCGCCGCGGCGGGGGTGAGGTGCCGGTTGACCAGGCGCTCGGCCTCGCGCACGCTGAGCTTCCTGGCGGCGATCTCCTGCGCGGCCATGATCTGCTGCGCGGCCGACAGTGCCAGCAATGCGCGCGCATGACCCATGTCGAGGTCGCCGGCGAGCAACGCGTGTTGTACCGGCTCGGCCAGGTGCAGCAGGCGCATCAGGTTGCTGGCCGCGCTGCGCGACCGGCCCACGGCCTGCGCGGCCTGCTCGTGAGTGAGCTTGAACTCGCCGATCAGGCGCTGCAGGCCCTGGGCTTCCTCCAGCGGGTTGAGGTCTTCGCGCTGGATGTTCTCGATGAGTGCCATCACCGCCGCGGCCTCGTCGGGCACGGCCTTGACGAGCACGGGCACGGCATCCAGCCCGGCCAGCGCAGCGGCACGCACCCGGCGTTCGCCGGCGATGATTTCGTAGGGGGCCCCGCCAGCGTCTTCGCGGTCGGTGCCCACGGGGCGCACGAGCACCGGCTGCATCACGCCCTGGCTCTTGATGCTCTCGGCCAGTTCGTAAAGCGAGCCCTCGTCCATGCGCGTGCGCGGCTGGTACTTGCCGGGGCGCAGCTGGGTCAGCAAGAGCTCGGTGGGCTGGCCGGCGCCGGCCGGCGTGTCGCTGACCTTGGGGCCAAGCAGGGCTTCGAGGCCGAGGCCCAGGCCCTTGGGTTTCTTCGTGACCATGGGCGCCGATTGTGTCAGCGGGCTCCGGCGTGACCTGCTGCCGGCCCGCGCCGCCGGGCGGCCCCGGCGCCGGCGGGCCGGCGCACCTTGCCGTATCCTCGGCCGAACACCAGCGCGGGCGCGGCAGCCATGGCTCACAAGATTTTCGTCGACGGTCACGAGGGCACCACCGGCCTGCGCATCCACGAGGTCCTGGCCCGCCGCAGTGACGTGGAGGTGCTGCGCATCGACCCCGAGCGCCGCAAGGACCCGGCGGAGCGGGCGCGGCTGCTCAATGCGGCGGATGTGGCGTTCCTGTGCCTGCCCGACGCCGCGGCGCGCGAGGCGGCAGCGATGGTGACCAACCCACGCACCTGCCTCATCGATGCGAGCACCGCCCACCGCACCGCGCCCGGCTGGGTGTTCGGGTTGCCCGAGCTTGCGCCGGGGCAGCGCGAGGCGCTGAGGGCGGCCAAGCGCATCGCCAACCCGGGGTGCCATGCAAGCAGTTTCATCCTGCTGCTGCGTCCGCTGGTCGACGCCGGCATCGTGCCGGCAACGTGGCCGGTGACCGCCACCTCCATCACCGGCTATTCGGGCGGCGGCAAGAAGATGATCGAGGAGTACCAGGCGGCCGCGCCCGCGATGGCCGCGGCCCTGACGGCCGGCCACGGCCACCCGGTGCTGGGCGCGCCGCGGCCCTACGCCCTGAAGCTCGCGCACAAGCACGTGCCGGAGATGATGGCGCACACCGGCCTCACGGCTCGGCCGATCTTCATGCCGATCGTCAGCAACTTCTACAAGGGGCTGGCGGTGTCGGTGCCGCTGCCGCTGAAGGCCATGGGCAGCACGCCGGCGGCGGTGCAGGCTGCGTACGAGCGGCGTTATGCCGGCGAGCGCTTCGTGCGCGTGATGCCGCTGTCAGACCCGGCCACGCTGGAGGGCGGCTACTTCGACGTGCAGGCCTGCAACGACACCAACCGGGCAGACATCTTCGTGTTCGCCGACGATGTGCAGGCCATCGTCATCGCCCGGCTGGACAACCTGGGCAAGGGCGCCAGCGGAGCCGCCGTGCAGGCGATGAACGTGCACCTGGGCATGGACGAGGGCCTCGGGCTCTAGTCTCGGGGGGCGGCCCGCGCCGCTTGGTCGGGCGGCGCCTTCGGGGTGACGCGGTAGTGGTAGCTGTAGGCGTCCTCGAACCCCAGCCGCGCGTAGAGGCGCCGCGCGGTGTGGTTGTCGGCGCCGACCTGGAGATAGGCTGATCGTGACCCAGCCTCGCTCTTGGCGGCAGTGAGCAGCCGCTTGCATAGCCAGGTGCCGAGGCCGCGGCCCTGGTAGGTGGTGGCGGTAGCGATGTCGTAGAGCCCGACGAGGTCGTCCTCGGCGGCGAACTGGCCGCAGGCCAAGGCCTCGCCTTTGCCGTCGAACAAGGCGTAGCCCGAGTACGGAACCGGCGAGGAACGCAGCCGTGCGGCATGCGCCCGGCGCGCTTCTGCGGTCGAACCGCGCATGACACCAACCGACTCGGCGTAGGCGTCGGGGTCGAGCGCCCGCCAGGTGGTGCCGCCCGGCGGCGCGGCCTCGGCTGGCAGCTCCACGCGGTCCAGGCTCGGCATGACCATCACGCGCGTGTCGTCGTGGGGGCGGTATCCCGCGGCGGCGAGGCAGGCGTCCAGGTCAGCGGGCCGGGTGAAGGGGGTGATGCGGACCAGAAGCGGCAGCCCGAGGCGGCGGTAGAGCGCTTCGCATCGCGGCAGCTTGGACTGCCAATGCTCGCGCCCATCGGCCACCGCGTTGATGCAGCGCGCGCGCTGCGCCTTGCCGGGGTTGGTTCGCACCAGCCAGCCGTCCATCCATCGCTGTTCGGGTGGGGCGCTGGCGTTCAGGCCGGCGTCTTCAATGCGCGAGAGCAGGTCCACGCTGTGCGCGCCGAGGATGCGCGCGCCGTCGGGTGGGGACGGGCTCATCAGGCTTCGCGGGTCCGCCAGCCGTGCTACCGGCCCACGCGCGCGACCATCTCCCGGGCGAAGTCGATGAACGCCTGGGCGCCGCGCGCGGCCGGATCGAACACCACGCCGGGCTGCCCGTAGCTGGGGGCTTCGGCCAAGCGCACGTTGCGTGGAATGACGGTGTCGAAGACCTTCTCGCCGAAGTGCGCCTTGAGCTGGTCGCTCACCTGCTGCTGCAAGGTGATCCGGGGGTCAAACATGACCCGCAGCAGGCCGATGAGTTGCAGGTCGGGGTTGAGGTTTGCATGCACCTGCTTGATCGTGTTGACGAGGTCCGACAGCCCTTCGAGCGCGAAGTACTCGCACTGCATCGGCACGATCACGCCGTGGGCGGCCACCAGGCCGTTCAGCGTGAGCAGCGACAGGCTGGGTGGGCAGTCGACGAGGACGAAGTCGTACTGATCCCGCACCTGGCCCAGCGCCTTTCTCAACCGGCGTTCGCGCCGCTCCTGGTTCACCAGCTCGACCTCGGCGCCGGCCAGTTCGCGGTTCGCGCCGACGACGTCGTAGCCGCCCTTGGGGCTGCGCTGGCGGGCCTCGGGAATGCTTGCCGACTCGAGCAGGAGGTCATAGACGCTGCGGCCCAGGGCCCGCTTGTCGATGCCGGACCCCATCGTGGCGTTGCCCTGCGGGTCAAGGTCGATGACCAGCACGCGCTGGCCGATCTGTGCCAGGCCGGCAGCGAGATTCACGGTGGTAGTGGTCTTGCCGACGCCACCTTTCTGGTTGGCGACGCAGAAGATGCGCAAAGAGGTCATGCAGGGGAGGCGTGCTGGTGGCGCTGGATGTGCTGGGGTTGCCCGGCGGGATGGAAGGCGAGCCCGCCTGGCGCGCCGTCAACGCGGAGGGCGAGCGTATCCGAGAGCAGCGGCGGCACCCAGCACCTGGCCCCGGCGCCGCCCGAGTTGAGGCGGCGCGGGCTTCAGGTGTCGCGCCGTAGCCGCATCCAGACCAGGCATCGCTGCGCGTCCAGCCCAGGCACGCTGAGTCGTTCCACGTGGAACGCCTCGACTTCCGGGGGCAGTTGGAGGATTTCCTCGCCCGGCGCCTGCCCTTTCATCGCCATCCAGCACCCCCCCTCGGCGAGAAGGTGCCTGGTCATCTGGACGAATTGAGCAAGCGTGGCCAGCGCTCGGGCCGTGATGAGGTCGAACGGCGGCCCGGGCAGGGCTTCGACGCGACCGTGTCGGGCTTCGGCGTTTTCAAGCCGAAGTTGACCCGCCGCCTGCCGGATGAACGCGGCCTTCTTCGCCACCGCGTCAATGCAGACCACGGTCGACGCCGGCCGGAACATCGCCAGCAGCAAGCCGGGAAGCCCGCCGCCGCTGCCGACATCGAGGATGCGGCGGGCCGTGGCGCCACACGCGTGGCGGCCTAAGGCTGCGACTGCGGCCAGGCAATCGGCCAAGTGTTGCGTGAGCATCTCGGCTGGCCGCCGAATCGCGGTCAGGTTGTGGGTCTGGTTCCACCGACCGAGCAGTTCCAGGTAGCTCAGAAGCGCGGCCTGCTGGTCGGTGGTGGCGGAGAGGCCCAGCGACTCGCAGACTCGCTCGATCTGCCCGGCAGTGACCTCACCCGGGCCGTGGCCCGTGCCATGCCCGGCGTTCAGGCGAGGTGGGGTCACGCCGCCGCGCCCTGGCTGGCGAACCGCCCGAGCCGCCTCTTCTTCAGGTGCACCAGCAGCAGCGAGATCGCCGCCGGGGTCACGCCCGAGATTCGCGCCGCCTGGCCGAGGGTGGCAGGCCGGTGTCGGGCGAGCTTCTGCCGGACCTCATGCGACAAGGCGGTGACCTGCGAATAGTCGAGCGCTTCGGGCAGCGGCATCTCGTCCAACAGGGCCGCCCGTTCGACCTCGTCTCGCTGCTTGTCGACGTATCCGGCGTACTTGATGGCGGTCTCGCACTGTTCAATCACCGCGTCGGCCTCCAGGGCGCCCCACTTCCCCCTCAGTGTTTCACGTGAAACCACCGGGCCGGCCAGCCCCGCCAGCTCGGCTGCCTGGTCGAAGCCCACGCCAGGCCGGCGGATCAACTCGGCCAGGCTGTACTCGTGCTCCAGCGCCTTGCCGAGCACGCGCTCGGCGTCGGCGGCGGGCACCGTGGCCGGCCGGACCCAGCTGGACCGCAGCCGCTGCATCTCGCTTTCGATGCGCTCCCGCTTGCGCTCGAAGGCCGCGAAGCGCTCATCGTCGACCAGCCCCAGTTCGCGGCCGATGGCGGTCAGCCGCAGGTCGGCGTTGTCTTCGCGGAGTTGCAGGCGGTACTCGGCCCGGCTCGTGAACATCCGGTAGGGCTCGCTCACCCCCTTGGTGACCAGGTCGTCCGCCAGCACAGCGAGGTAGGCCTGGTCGCGCCGCAGGGACCACGGTTCGCGCCCCAGCACCTGGAGTGCCGCGTTGGCCCCGGCAAACAGCCCCTGGGCCGCCGCCTCTTCGTAGCCGGTGGTGCCGTTGATCTGCCCGGCGAAGAACAGGCCCCGCACCCCGCGGGTTTCGAAGTGCCGCGTCAGCTCACGGGGGTCGAAGTAGTCGTATTCGATCGCGTAGCCCGGCCGGAGGATGTGCGCGCCCTCCAGCCCCGGCAGCGAACGCACCGCCGCCAGCTGGACGTCGAACGGCAGCGAGGTCGAGATGCCGTTCGGGTAGATCTCGTGCGTGCCCAGCCCCTCGGGCTCCAGGAAGATCTGGTGGCTCGACTTGTCGGCGAAGCGGCTGACCTTGTCCTCGATGCTCGGGCAGTAACGCGGGCCTACGCCTTCGATGACGCCGGTGAACATCGGGCTGCGGTCAAAGCCGCTGCGAATGATTTCGTGCGTGCGCTCGCTGGTGTGCGTGATCCAGCACGGCACCTGCCGCGGGTGCTGCTCGGGCCGGCCGAGGAAGCTGAACACCGGGGTCGGGCCGGTGTCACCCGGCTGCTCCTCGAGCCGGGCGTAGTCGATCGTGCGCCCGTCGATGCGCGGCGGGGTGCCCGTCTTCAGCCGCCCATGCGGCAGCTTCAGCTCCTTCAGCCGGGCCGACAGGCTCGCGGCCGGCGGGTCCCCGGCGCGCCCGGCGCTGTAGTTCTGCAAACCGACGTGGATGCGGCCATCGAGGAAGGTGCCCGCGGTCAACACCACCGCACGGGCCCGAAAGCGCAGCCCCATCTGCGTGACGGCGCCGACCACGCGGTCGGCTTCCAGCACCAGGTCGTCCACCGCCTGCTGGAAGAGCCACAGGTTCGGCTGGTTTTCCAGGCGCCGGCGGATCGCCGCCCGGTACAGCACGCGGTCGGCCTGCGCCCGCGTCGCCCGCACCGCCGGCCCCTTGCTGCCGTTGAGGATCCGGAACTGGATGCCGGCCTCGTCGGTGGCTGCAGCCATCGCGCCGCCCAGCGCATCCACCTCCTTGACCAGGTGCCCCTTGCCGATGCCGCCGATGCTCGGGTTGCAGCTCATCGCCCCAAGCGTCTCGATGTTGTGCGTGAGCAGCAGCGTGCGACAACCCATGCGCGCCGCGGCCAGCGCCGCCTCGGTACCGGCATGCCCGCCACCGACGACGATGACGTCGAACTCCTCGGGGTGCCAGTCTGGTTGCCGGGTGCGCTGCATGGGGCGGCAATTCTAGGTAACGGCTCACATCTGCGCGGCACCGCCGCCGGAGTGGACGCCGCCGCCCCCTTCTCTCGCTGCTCGCTGCGACCAAATCGCGGCGATAGCATCCCCGCCCTCATGATGTTGTGCCGGCCTCATTGCGCTGCCTGCTGCATCGCGCCGTCGATCAGCAGCCCGCTGCCCGGGATGCCCGGCGGCAAGCCAGCGGGCGTGGCGTGCCCGCACCTCGACGCAGGCTTGCGCTGCCGCCTGTTCGGCCGCCCGGAACGCCCGCCGGTCTGCGTTTCGTTGCGGCCCAGCACGCAGCTGTGCGGCAATGGCCGCAAGGAAGCACTTGCCTATCTCGCGCAACTGGAGCGGGCGACGGACCCCGCGACGCGCTCATGAACGACGCCTTGCTGAAGCGCCTGTCGGCGCTATACCCTGTCATCGAAACTGTTCCCGCGGACCTCCGCCGCATCGGCGGCGGCGCCGCCCTCATCGGCCTCACGCTGGCCGGCGTCATCGGCCCCTGGGGCTGGTTCGGCCTGGTGCCGCTGGCCACCGGCGCCCTGCGCACCTGCCCCGTCTACTCGATGCTCGGGCTGAACACCTGCCCGGCCGCAACGCGCTGAGCTGGCCGCCACGCCCGGCGCCCAAACTCACCGGGCGCCGTCGGCCAGCCCACGCACTGCCACTACCGCACCGCCGCCTGCCGCAACACCCCCGCCACGTACGCCAGCGACGCCGCGGCGAGCGCCGCGCACACCAGCACCGGCCACAGCAAATCTGGCAGCGGCAGCGCCTCCACCCGCAGCACGCGCGCCATCAGCGTCGACTGCGCCAGCGCCGGCACCCACAGGTGCCACGCCGCCTCGCCCTCCTGGTTGAACACCGTCACCAGCGGCAGCAGCGATACCACGAGCAGCAGCACGGTGGCGTTGGCCTGCGCTTCCTTGAAGGTCTTGCAGCGCACGGCGATGGCCATCAGCAAGGCCGACAGCGCGCCGGCCAGCGGCAGCAGCAGCAGAACGAACCACGCGGCCTCGCCCAGGCCGAAGCGAAACATCGCGGCCAGCGCCTCGCTGCGCAGCAGCCATTGCCCGGGCAGGAAGCTCAGGCACGACAGCACGGCGATGAGCATTGCCACGCTGGCCACCGCCCCCCACTTGCCCACCACCAGCGCCGGGTGCGACACCGGCGTCATCACCAGCGGCTCCAGCGAACCGCGTTCGCGCTCGCCGGCGGTGGTGTCCAGCGCCGCGTTCAGCGCCCCGTACAGCATCGCCATCAGCACGAAGAACGGCACCATCGTGGCCAGCTGCGCCGCGCGCGTCGCTGCGCTGGCCAGGTCGCGCTCCTCCACGCGCACGGCCTCGAGCACCTGGGGCGCCACCCCGCGCAAGGCCACGCGCAACACGGCCTGCTCCCGATTGAAGCCGCGCAGCAACCGCAGCGCCGCCCCTACGCCGCTGGCAGCGCGCTGGTTGGCTGCCGAGCTCACCACCTCCACCCGCGGGGCCTCGCCCGCCGCGAGCTGCGCCTCGAAGTCATCGGGCACCACGATCACGGGGTCGCCGAGGCGGCTCTTGCGCAGCTGCTCCTCGTAGTCCGGCGGCGCGGCCTGCACCGTGTAGGTCTGCCGCGCCAGGAAGTTGGCCAGCGTCGGCGCACGCTCGATGCCATGCACCACCACGCTGCGCGCCTCGGCTCTCTTCTCGATTCCGCCCACCAGGTTGGACACGAGGAACAGCACCAGCGGCCCAACAGCCACCGAGCTGAGCAGCACCGTGACCAGCGTTCGCCGGTCGCGCAGCGCGTCAACCAGCTCCTTCAGGTACACCGTCCAGGCGCCGCGGCCGAAGGCCGCAGCGGAGCCGGCCTCTTTGGCGCTCATGGCCCTTCTCCCCGTGGCCCCGCCTCGCGGCGCCCCACCCCCTGCGCCCGCTCCTCGGGCGTGAACGCCAGCTTCACGAACGCCTCCTCGAAGTCGCCTTCCCCGGCCAGTGCGCACAGCTGCGCCACCGTGCCCTCGGCCACGGTGCGCCCGTGCGACACCAGCACCACGTGGTCGGCCAGACGCTGCACCTCCTGCATGATGTGCGTCGAGATCACCACGCACTTGCCGGCCCCGCGCAGCACGCGCAGCGCTTCGCGCAGCGCCCGGGTGGCCAGCACGTCCAGGCCGTTGGTCGGCTCGTCCAGCACGATGTTGGGCGGGTCGTGCACCAGCGCGCGGGCCAGCGCCGTCTTCATGCGCTCACCCTGGCTGAAGCCCTCGGTGCGCCGCGCCAGCAGCGGCCTCATCTCCAGCAGGTCGGCCAGCGCCTCGGCTCGCGACTCGGCCGCCGGCCGCGTCATGCCCTGCAACCGGCCGTAGTAGACGATGTTCTCGCGCGCCGTCAGCCGCGGGTACAGGCCACGCGCGTCGCTGAGCACGCCCATGCGGGCCAGCGCGGCGCGCGGCGCCGCGGCCACGTCGAGGCCGTCGACGCTGACGCCGCCGCCGTCGGCCTCGACGAGCCCGGCCGCGACACGCAGCGTGGTCGTCTTGCCTGCGCCGTTAGGCCCCAGCAACGCGGTGATCGCTCCGTCGGCCGCCACGAAGTCCACGCCGGCCACCGCCTGCACGACCCGCGCGTGGCGGCCGCGCCCGGCGACAAAGCGCTTGTGCAGCTGCTCGACGCGGATCATGGCCGCCTCCCGGCCGCCCCGGGCGCCGTGCCGGGCGGCACGAAGGCCGGGGGTCGCGGCACCTGCGCCGCGCAGTCGGCCTTCAGCGCCAGCGCCTCGGCATCACCTTCGGCGGCGATGAAACGGAACAGCACGTCGCGCATGCATGGCAGCCCCATCACGCCGTGGCCGGCCTCGGCCACCACCACGTGGCGTGCCTTGCCGCCGAGCGCGCGCGCCACGCGGGCGCCGTGCCGTGGCGGCGTCGCCGGGTCCGCGCCGCCAGAGAGCACGAGCACCGGCGCCAGGGCCTCGGGCAAGGTGTAGAAGGCCGAGGGCACCTCGCCCCTGGGCCACATCGCGCAGGCGCGCCGGTAGTGCTCTGCGAAGCCGGCCCTGAAATCCGCGCCCGGCGCATTGCCTGACTCGGCCCACGCACTTGCCGCACCCGCCTCCAGCCGCGGCAGGTCTTCTGCGCAGACGACCGAGAAGTGCATGCCCTCGGCCAGCGCGCCGCTCCTCGAAGGCGCCAGGCCGCTGGCCAGCCCGAGCAGCGGCTCGAACCGGCCCTGGGCCGCCTCGCCGATGGCCCGCGGCAAGCCCGCGGCCAGCGCCGGGGCATACAGCGGCCCGCGCACCAGGCTGAGCAAGGCCTCGCGCGTGAGCGTCACGCGCTCGGCCGCACCGCTCACCGGGTGGGCCACCGTCACCTCGCGCGGCAACGCGGCCAGCAGCGCCTGCCATTGCGCGCGCAGCGCCGGGTGGCGGCTGTTGCAGCCCGCCTGGTCATGCTCGCATGCGGCGAACATCGCCTCCAGCGCCGCCTGGCTATCGGTGGAGAACGCGGCCGGCAGCACCATGTCGGGCGGTGCCACGCCGTCGATGACCACGCGGCGCACGGCCCTCGGGAACTGGCGCTGGTACTCCAGGGCGGCGCGGGTGCCGTACGACGCGCCCACCAGGTTGACGCGAGCCGCCCCCAGGGCCAGCCGCACGGCCTCCACGTCCTGCATGGCCAACGTGGTCGTGTAGCGGCGCAGGTCCCCGTGCGGCAGCCGTTGCAGCTCAACGCGGCAGGCATCCAGTCGGGCATGCTGCGCGGCCTCGGGCAGCACCTGCGAAAGCGGCGTGTCCGGGGGCAGGTCAGGGCAGGCCAGCTTGGCGCTGCGCCCGGTGCCCCGCTGGTCCACGAGCACGATGTCGCGCCGGTTGCCCACCCGGGCCAGCAGCCGCGACCAGCTGCCCGCCAGCTCGATGGCCGACTGCCCCGGCCCGCCGGCGAACACGAACACCGGGTCGGGTTGCTTGTTGCGCGCCAGCGCCGGCAGCACCGCGAAGTGGATGTCGATCATCGGGCCGGCGGGCGCCCCCGGATCAAGCGGCCGCCGCACCACGCCACACGACGCGTCGTGCTCGTAGCCCGCGACGCGGCAGCTGCGCAGCGCGGTGACCGCCGCGCCCTCGCTTCCGGCAGCGCGCGCACCCGGCGCCAGCGCACCCACCGCCATCACCAGGCCGGCCGCCGCACACGACGCGGCAGCCGCCCCACGCACTCCATGACTCCGTGGCGTCCTCATGGGCTGGGCATTGTCCGGGTCCGTGCGCCCGCCGCCTCGCCTAACGCGGCGAACGGCGGAACCGGGCGCGCCGCCGGTCTTCGGGCTTGCATGTGCTGCAGCTCGCCGCGAGCAGCGCTGCCGCGCGCCCGGCCGCAAGCCACACACCACCGCCGCCGCCCCGAAGGATGCGTTCACCCCTGTTGAACAGTGGGCGAACCCCTCGGCGCTATCGTCCCGCCGCCTTGCCAGTCCACCCAGGAGACCCCTCTTGAAGCTGTACTACTCCCCCGGCGCCTGCTCCCTCAGCCCGCACATCGTGCTGAAGGAAGCGGGCCTGAAGTTCGATGCCGCGCTCGCCAGCACCAAGACGCACAAGCTGGCCGACGGCACCGACTACTACACCATCAACCCCAAGGGCTACGTGCCGCTGCTGGAGCTGGACGACGGCCAGCGCCTGGCCGAAGGCCCGGCCATCGTCCAGTACGTGGCCGACAAGGTGCCCGAGAAGAAGCTCGTGCCGGCCTGGGGCACGATGGAGCGCTACCGTGTGATGGAGTGGCTCACCTTCATCGGCACCGAGATCCACAAGTCGTTCTCGCCGCTGTTCAACCCGGCCATGAACGAAGAAGGCAAGGCCGTCTACCGCAAGAAGGTGCTCGACCGCCTGACCTGGGTCGACAGCCAGCTCGCCGGCAGGCAGTACCTGATGGGCGACACCTTCACCGTGCCCGACGCCTACCTCTTCACCGTCGCCCGCTGGAGCCCGTTCGTCGGCGTCGACATCACGGGGCTGGCCAACCTGAACGCCTTCATCGCCCGCGTCGGCGCGCGGCCTGCGGTGCAGGAGGCGATGAAGGCCGAAGGGCTGTTGAAGTAAGGCCGCCCGGCGCGCATGCCTGGCCGCCGCCACCTGCCCGCGCGAGCGCCGCGCGCCACCCTGGCGCTGATGCTGCTCGCCGCGGCCTGCGCAGCCCCGGTGCGCGCCGCCTGGGCACAGGCGGCCGGCACCCCGCTCATCGACGCGGCCGCACGTGGCGACCTCGCGGCCGCGCAGCGCGCCGTGCAAGCCGGTGTGCCCCTGGAAGCGCGCGATGCCAGCGGTCGCACCGCGCTGCTGGCCGCCACCCAGGGCGGCCATGCGTCGGTGGCTCGCTGGCTCATCGAACGCGGCGCCGACGTCAACGCGCAAGACAGCGTCCAGGACAGCGCCTTCCTGCTCGCCGGCGCCCGCGGCCACACCGAGATCGTGCGGGCCGCCCACGCCGTGGCCGACCCGAAGGTGCTCAACCGCTATGGCGGCACCGCGCTGATCCCGGCCTGCCACTACGGGCACGTCGAAACCGTGCGGGCGCTGCTCGAATACCGCGGCCCGAACAAGGTACCCATCGACCACGTCAATCGCCTGGGCTGGACCGCGCTGCTCGAAGCGGTGATCCTGGGCGATGGGGGCCCGCGCCACACCGAGATCGTGCGCCTGCTCATCCAGCACGGCGCAAATGTCAACCTCGCCGACTCCCAGGGCGTCACCCCGCTGACCCATGCGCGCCAACGGCAGCAGCGCGCCATCGCCACCCTGCTCGAGAAAGCCGGCGGCCGCTGACTGGACACGGTTGAGGCCGCCCTGCTTGCGCCACCGACCTCGAGCCAGCCACCACCTGCCGGACTCGAGCGGACTGCCCGGCCCCGCAGCGGCCCCCGCTACCCGACCCGCCCGCGCTGAAGCGCCAGCGCCCCCGCACCGATCACCACGCCCCAGAACGCTGCCCCGACGCCAAACAGCGTCAGCCCCGACGCCGTGACGACGAAGGTGATCAGCGAAGCCTCGCGGCTGCCGTCGTCCTTCATGGCCGCCGCGAGCGCCGAGCCAATGGTCGACAGCAGCGCGAAGCCCGCCACCGCCAGCACCAGCGCCTTCGGAAGCGCGGTGATCAGCCCGACCACCGCGCCGCCGACCAGGCCGAGCGCGATGTAGAAGACACCGGCCATCGCCGCGGCCAGCCAGCGCCGCGAAGGATCTTCGTGCGCCTCGCGCCCCATGCAGATCGCTGCCGTGATCGCCGCCAGGTTCAGCGCATAGCCGCCGAACGGCGCCAGCAACACCGTGGCGACGCCCGTGGTCGTGATCACCGGCGACACCGGCGTGTCGTACCCGGCGGCGCGCTGCGCGGCCACGCCGGGCAGGTTCTGCGAGGCCATCGTCACCACGAACAGCGGCAGCGCCACGCCCACCGCCGCCGCCAGGCTGAACACCGGCATCGTGAACACCGGTGTCGCCAGCGCCCAGTCCGCCGCGGCCAGGGCATTCGCGGCCAGCCGCCCCTGCACCGCCGCGATGCCGATGCCCAGCGCCAGCACCCCGGGCACCGCGTAGCGCGGCCACCAGCGCCGCCCGGCAAGGTACGCCACCAGCATCGGCGCCACCAGCGCCCCGTCGCTGCCCAGCTGCAGGAAGGCATCGAATGCAAAGCGCGCCAGCACGCCGGCCAGCAGCGCGGCCGCCAACGCCATCGGCAGACGGTTCATCACGCGCGCGAACCAGCCGGTGGCCCCCGCCAGGGTGATGAGCAGCCCGCAGACCAGGAAGGCGCCCACGCCCTCGGCCATGCTCAGCCCGGCCCCCGCCGTGGCCAGCAGCGCGGCACCGGGAGTCGACCACGCGGTGAGCACCGGCTGGCGGTAGCGCAGGCTCAGCCCCAGGCTCGTGAGCCCCATGCCGAGCCCGAGCGCCCAGATCCACGATGCCTTCTGCGCCGGCGTCGCACCCAGCGCGTCGGCGGCCTGGAAGACGATGACCACCGAACTGGTGAACCCCACCAGCACGGCGACGAAACCGGCCACCACCGCCGACAGCGGCAGCCCCGCGCGTGCCGCGCTCTCAACTGCTGCCATCGGCGCCGTGTGTCCGCTTCCGCCCTGGCGTTGCCGGCACGTGCCTACTGCAAGTGCGCCGCGGCCAGCAGCTCGCGCGTGTAGGCCTCGCGCGGCGCGGCGAACAGCGCCTCGGCCTCGCCTTCCTCGACCACGTCGCCGTCCTTCATCACCATCACGCGGTGCGACATCGCGCGCACCACCGCGAGGTCGTGGCTGATGAAGACGTAGCTCATGCCGTAGCGCTTCTGCAGCGCCACCAGCAGCTGCAGCACCTGCTGCTGCACCGACACATCCAGCGCCGAGGTCGGCTCGTCGAGCACCAGCACCTCGGGGCGCAGCACCACCGCGCGCGCGATGGCGATGCGCTGGCGCTGGCCGCCGCTGAACTCGTGCGGATAGCGCTGCAGCACGCCGGCGACGCCGTGGCGATCGGAGAGGCCGACCTCGTCCAGCATCTCCAGCATCACCTGCTCGCGCTCGGCCGTGCCGAGCTCTGGCCGATGCAGCGCCAGCCCCTCGCCCACGATCTGCCCGATGGTCATGCGCGGCGACAGCGAGGCGAACGGGTCCTGGAACACCACCTGCATGCGCCGGCGCATCTTGCGCAGCGCCTCGCGTGGTGCGTTGTCGATGCGCTCACCGTCCAGGTGCACCGCGCCGTCGGAGACCGGCTGCAGCGCCAGCAGCGCCATCCCCAGCGTCGTCTTGCCCGAGCCCGACTCGCCGACGATGCCCAGCGTCTCGCCCTGCTTCAGGCTCAGCGTGGCGCGCTGCACGGCATGGAACTGCGCCTTCCTGAACCAGCCGGCCAGGCCCGGCACGCTGCGGGCAAAGCTCACCCGCACCGCCTCGCCCCTGACCAGCTCGCGCGCGCCCGCGGCCACCGGCACCACGCTGCGCACCGGGCGGCTGGCCAGCAGCCGCCGCGTGTAGGCGTGCTGCGGGCGGGCAAACACCTCGGCGGTGGCGCCGGTTTCCACCAGGCGCCCCTTCTCCATCACGCCGACGCGGTGGGTGAAGCGGCGCACCAGGTTGAGGTCGTGCGTGATGAACAGCAGCGCCATGCCCATCTCGGCCTGCAGTTCGTCCAGCAGCGCCAGGATCTGCGCCTGGATCGTCACGTCCAGCGCCGTCGTCGGCTCGTCGCAGATCAGCAGCCGCGGCTTGCAGGCCAGCGCCATGGCGATCATCGCGCGCTGGCGCTGGCCGCCCGAGAGCTGGTGCGGGTGGTCGTCGATGCGACGCGCGGGCTCGGGTACGCCGGTGCGCTTCAGCAGCTCGATGGCGCGTGAGCGCGCCTCGGGCTTCGACACCCCCAGGTGCAGCTCCAGCACCTCGCCGATCTGATTGCCCACCGTGAACAGCGGGTTCAGCGCCGTCATCGGCTCCTGGAAGATCATGCCGATGCGGCTGCCGCGCAGCCCGCGCATCTCGCGCTCGGACTTGGCCAGCAGCTCTTCGCCGTCGAAGCGGATGGCGCCGCGCGTTTCGGCCGCATCCACCAGCCGCAACACCGACAGCGCGGTGATCGACTTGCCCGAGCCCGATTCGCCCACCAGCGCGAACTTCTCGCCCGCGGCGATCGCGAACGACACCTCGTCCACCACCGTGCTGGCGCCGAAGCGCACGGTGAGGCTCTGAACGTCGAGCAGCGGCGAGCGGGGCGCGGTCATCGTGGTCGGTCAGGACTTGCGGGTGTCGAAGGCGTCGCGCAGCGCGTCGCCGATGAAGGTGAGCAGCAGCATCGTCAGCACCAGCAGCGCGAAGGTCGGCACGATCACCCACCAGCTGTCCAGGTGCTCCTTGCCCTGCCTGAGCAGCTCGCCCAGCGACGGCACCGACGCCGGCACGCCCAGACCGAGAAAGTCCAGCGAGGTCAGCGCCAGGATCGCCCCGCTCATGCGGAACGGCAGGAAGGTGATCACCGGCGTCATCGAGTTGGGCAGCACGTGCCGCCAGATGATCTGGCCATTGGAAAGGCCCAGCGCCCGCGCCGCCTTCACGAACTCCAGGCTGCGGTTGCGCAGGAACTCGGCACGCACGTAGTCCGACAGGCCCATCCAGCCCCACAGCGCCAGCAGCACCAGCAGCAGCAGCAGCGAGGGCTCGAAGATCGACGCGAAGATGATCAGCAGGTACAGCTCGGGCACCGAGCCCCAGATCTCGATCAGCCGCTGCAGCACGAGGTCGACCTTGCCGCCGAAGAAGCCCTGCAGCGCCCCCATCGCCACGCCGATGGCTGTGCCGACCACGGTGAGCGCCAGCGCGAACCAGATGCTGACGCGAAAGCCGTAGATCAGCTGCGCCAGCATGTCGCGGCCCTTGGCGTCGGTGCCCAGCCAGTTCTGCCCGCTCGGCGGCGCCGGGTCGAGGCCGGGGCGGAAGTAATCGATCGAGTGCGCCGAGTGCGGGTTGACTGTGCTCAGCGCCCAGTTGCCCGGCTTGCGCAGGAGCTCGGCGACGAACGGGTCCTTCCAGTCGGTGGGCGTGTCGAAGTCGCCGCCGAGCGCCTTCTCGCTCGGGTTGGCCAGCAGCGGCGCGACCCACTGGCCGTGGATGCGTGCGACCAGCGGCCGCTCGTTGCTGATCAGTTCGGCGCAGGTCGTGAGCACCAGCAGCACGGCCATGATCCACAGCGACGCCGTGCCCAGGCGGTTGCGCTTGAAGCGCGCCCACGCGCGCTGGTTCGGCGACATCGGCGACATCGGCGCCACCGCCGCGTGGGCCGCCGGCGCCTGGGCGCCCTCGGGTGCCACGGGCAGGCCCGGCGCCGCGCTCATCGCGCCACCGCCCCGAACTGCACGCGCGGGTCGACCACCGTGTAGAGCAAGTCGGAGGCGAGCTTGACCACCAGCGCGATCAGCGTGAACAGGTACAGCGACCCCAGCACCACCGGGTAGTCACGCCGCACGATGCTCTCGAACGACAGGAGCCCCAGGCCATCCAGCGAGAACAGCGTCTCGATCAGCACCGAGCCGGCGAAGAACGCGCCGATGAACGCCGCCGGAAACCCGGTGACCAGCGGAATGAGCGCGTTGCGGAAGATGTGCTTGTAGAGCACGCGCTCCTGCGAGAGGCCCTTGGAGCGCGCCACCAGCACGTACTGCTTGCGCACCTCCTCGACGAAGGTGTTCTTGGTCAACAGCGTCACCACCGCGAAGCTGTGGATCACCAGGCAGATGAGCGGCAGCGTCAGGTGCCAGAAGTAGTCCTTTACCTTGCCCCAGGCGGAAAGCTCAGCCCAATGGTCGGAGGTCAGCCCGCGCAGCGGGAACCACTCGAGAAAGCTGCCGCCGGCGAACAGCACGATCAACAGCACCCCCAGCACGAAGCCCGGGATCGCGTAGCCCAGCAGCACGAAGAAGGTGGTCAGCGTGTCGAAGCGCGAGCCCTCGCGCACCGCCTTGGCCACGCCCAGCGGAATGCTGATCAGGTAGCTGATGAAGAAGGTCCACAGCCCCAGCGAGATCGACACCGGCAGCTTGTCCTTGATCAGCGTCCACACGTCCTTGTTCTGCAGGAAGCTCCTGCCGAGGTCGAAACGCGCGAAGCTGGCCAGCATCTCGAAGTAGCGCACATACGCCGGCTTGTCGAAGCCGTACAGCTTCATCAGCTCCTCGCGCTGCTTCTTGTCCAGGTCGCGGCCGGCCTTGTAGCCACTGGTCTCGCCGCCGGCGCCGGCACTCTGCTCGGCCATGATCTGCTCGATGGGGCCGCCGGGCACGAACTGCATGACGACAAAGGTGATGGTCAGCGCCCCCAGCAGGGTGGGCACCATGAGCGCGATGCGCTTGAGGATGTACAGCCACATGGGGTTGCCGCGCCTCGCGTGCACTAACCTCGGCCGGCCTTGGCCACCGGCGAGGCGCCTTCGCGGCCCTTGTCCCACCATGTCAGGAGCGGCCACGGGGGGTGCTCGACAAAGCCGTCGATGAGCGTGTCGGCCTGGAAGTAGTGCGCGCTGGCCTTCGGGATGCCGAACTTGTTCCAGTAGGAGATCGCCTCCTGCCCCGAGAACAGATCGGGGATGCACCAGAAGTGCCACATCGCCACGCGGTCCAGCGCACGCGCCGCATTGCGCAACTCGTCCAGCGAGTTGGCGTGGTTCATGACGTCGATCAGCGCGTCGACGGCGCGGTTCTTCACCCCGCGGTAGTTGTAGTTGCCGGGCTCGTCGGCCGACCTGCTGCCGATCATGCGCGCCACCTCGGCGCCCTGCGGCAGCGTGAAGCGGCCCTCGACGAGCGCGGCCATGTCGAAGTCGTACTGCTGCAGCCGGCGGCGATAGAGCGCGAAGTCCACCAGCCGCACCTTCATCTCGATGCCCAGCTTGCGCAGGTTGCCCTGCCAGTCGTTGACGTTGCTGGCCAGCGGCTGCAGGTACTCGAAGACGAAGGGCTCGCCCTTGGCATTGCGCAGCACACCCGCGCTGTCGAGCTTCCAACCGGCGGCGTCGAGCAGGTCGCGCGCCTTCAGCAGGTTGCGGCGCAGGCCGTTGGGGTCGGCGTCGGTGCGCGGGCTCACGAACGCGGGGCCGAACACGCGCGGCGGCAGCTCCGCGCGGAACGGCTCCAGCAGCGCCAGCTCGCCGGGTGTGGGCAGCCCCTGGGCGGCGAACTCCGAGTTGCTGAACATGCTGCTGTGGCGCTTGAACATGCGCGTCTTGTTCAGCGTCTCGAAGTCGTAGGTGTGCACCAGCGCCTCGCGCACGCGGATGTCCTGGAACACCGGCCGGCGCAGGTTGAGCTGGTAGCTTTGCAGGTACTGCCCGTAGCGCGTGGGCAGGATGGCCTTGACGATGCGCCCGTCGTCCCACTTCACGCCGGCATGCTGGCGCACGAAGGCGCGCGAGCGGTACTCCTTCATCAGGTCGAACTCGCCGGCCTTGAAGCCCTCGCGCGCCACGGCGTCGTCGGCGTACATGCGGTAGACCACGCGCTCGAAGTTGAAGTGGCCGCGGCGCACGGCCAGCGCGCGGCCCCAGTAGTCGGGGTTGAGCCGGTACTCGATGCGCCGCGGCATCTCGACCTTGTCGATGAGGTACGGGCCGGAGAGGATCGGGTGCTCGGTGACGATCTCGTCGAGCTTCTTGACCCGGCCGTCGGGCTGCAGGCCCCACTTGCGGCTGAACACCGGCATGGTGCCGGCGACGAACACCTGCTCGCGCGTCTTGTCACGGAACTCGAAGCGCAGCGTGCGCTCGTCGAGCACCACGACGCGCGCGATGCCGGCCAACTGGGTCTGCACGGAAGGGCGCGCATGCTTGCTGGCCAGCATCTCGAAGCTGTGGCGCACATCTTCGGCACGCACCGGGTCGCCGTTCGAGAAGCGCGCCTCGGCCCGCAGGCGAAAACTCACGCTGCCAAAGTCCGGCGCGACATTGATCGCCTCGGCCAACAGCCCGTACATCGCCAGCGGCTCGTCCTGCCCGAGGTGCGCCAGGCCCTCGACCATCCAGATGAGCACGCCGGCCGGCGCGTTGCCGCGCGTCGTCCAGGGGTTGAACTTGTCGAAGCTCGAACGCCGGTCGGGGTTCTTCAGCCTCAGCGTGCCGCCCTTGGGCGCATCGGGGTTGACGTAGTCGAAGTGCTTGAAGTCCGGGCCGTACTTCGGCGCGCCATAGGCCGCGAAGGCGTGCACCCAGCGGCCGGTGAAGGCCGCGCCGTCGTCGGGGGCCGGCGCCGCGGCTGCGGCGGCGGCAGCCCTGGGCGCAGGGTCTGCCGGCACCGTGGCTCGGTCTGTCCCGCCCTGGCCCTGCGCCAGCGCCGAAGGCAGCGCCGCCGCCCAGGGCGCGCCCAGCAGCGCCGCGGCCAGCCGCCGCCGGCGCCGGTTCAGCCGGCTCATGCCGGTTTCGCCGCGGTCGCCGAGGCCGGCTTCAGCAACTTCTCGCACGCTGCACGGTCACCCGCACCGGTCTTCGCGCACAGGCCGTCCAGCTGCGTCTGCAGCCGCTTCATCACCGCGGCATGCTTGCCCTCGCCGTTCCAGCCCACCAGCTTGTTGCCGGCACGCTGCAGGCTGCGCACGCTGCGGCCTTCGAAGGCACCGGCGTCGCCGGCGGCTTCGCGCAGCAGCTGCGCAGCGACCTTCTCGATGCGCGCCGCGTCCTGCGGTGCCAGGTCGATGAGCGCCGTCAGGTAACCCGAGCCCCATTGCAGCCGGGTGGCCGGGCCCTGGCTCTTGTCGAAGGCCTCGCCGTACCAGCGCAGCGCCTCGTCCTTCTTGCCCTGCTTGCGCGCGTTGCTGCCCAGCTGGCTCATCAGGTAGTAGGCCGAATGGCTCTTGGCGAGGTTGCTCTTGAGCAGCGCTTCGCTGTCGGCCCACAGGCCCGCGCGGCCCAGGGCATAGGCCGCCGCGGTGATGACCGCCTGCCGCTCGTAGCCGTCGGTGATCTCGCGGTCCGCGCGCGCCACATGCTCGCGCGCGTCGGCCAGCAGCGCCGCGGCGAGCTTCGGGTGCGCGTTGTCCTTGGGTTCCTTCAGCCGCGCCAGGTCGATGCGGGCGATCAGCGCGCCCATGCGGTCGCCGCGCGACAGCGTGGTGTCGGCCTCCAGGCGCTTGAGCGCCGCGTCGAAGGCCGCCACCAGCGGCGCACGGCGCGGCGACTCGTCGTCTTCCAGCGTGCGCACGATGTCGGCGGCGCCGCTGCTCAGCACATCCATCTGCGTGCGCACCTCGCGGGCGTCGGCCAGCACCTTGCTCACGCGCTGGCGCAGCGCGTCGTCGGCCTTCAGGCCCTTGCCGTCGTCGCTGGCGGCCAGCGCCTTGAGCCACAGGCGCGTGGTGGTCTCGCCTTCGCCGTTCAGTCCGCCCGGGCTGGCCGCGGCCAGCTTCACCAGCGTGCCGGGCAGTTCTGCCTTGGGCACCAGCTGCTGCTCGTCGGTCTCCCAGCTGTAGAAGGCCAGCAGCCGCCACTCGTTGGCCGTGAGCGCCTTGCCGGCCAGCGCATCGGCCAGCACCACCTTGGCCGGCCGCCCGCCCGAAAGGCCCAGCTGCAGCGTGGCCAGCGCCTGCGGCGCGTCCACCTCGCCAGGCAGCCGCGTGATCTCCTGGCCTTCCGGGGTGAAGAGCACGGTGGTCGGGTAGCCGCTCACCTTGAAGCGCTGGCCCAGCTTCTGCGCGCCCGGCCGGTCGCCATCGACATGAACAGCGACGAAGTTCTGCGACAGCTGCGCGAACTCCTGGCGGTTGAACAGCGTGGCCTTCAGTTGGTTGCACGGCGGGCACCACGTGGCGCCCCAGTACAGCAGCACCGGCTTCTTCTCGGCCCTGGCGCGGGTGAAGGCGCGCTCGATGTCGGCATCGGCCGCGGCGGCCAGCCAGGCGACGTTGGCCGAGGGCGCCCCGGCGGCCACGGCCGCCGGGGCGGCGGCCAGCAGCCACGCCGACATCCCGAAGGCAACCAGGTGCGCTGCCGCGCTATGGGTAGAGGTGCTCATGGTGGAGGCCCTTTGCGCGGCACCGCCGCTCATGGCGCGGCCGCGCCCTGCTGTCGAGGGGTGCCGATTGTGCGCGAGAGCGCCTGCCCGTGCCGGCCCCCGGCCGCGGGTCGGCTGCTGGCGCGGGGCGCCCCGTGCGCCGGGCGATCAGCGCCCGGCACTCCGGCCCCGCTGCCCGCCGGTCAGCGCGAGGCCGCCGGGGCGGCCGGGGCGGCCGGGACGGCGGGTGCCGCAGGCGCAGCAGGCACGGCCGGGGCCGCAGGCGTCGCCGGGGCGGCTGGCGCCGCAGCGCCGGACTGCGGCGACGTCGGTACCACCACCCCAGGCGCCAGCGGTATCTCCTCGCTGAGCGACACGCCGGTGATGAAGTGCCGCGTCTCCCCGAAGCAGCTGGTGGGCAGACCCACCTTCTCCTCGTAGTGCAGGGCCACGCGCTTGCCCATGTGGCGCGTGACTTGCTGCGCCACGCCGTCGTCATGGATGGTGAAGTAGAACTTCTCGGCGGTCGAACCGGGCAGCGAGACGAGCGCGAGCTCGCCCTCCCAGGTCTTGCAGACCCAGCCCTTCTTGGACAGCTTCTGCACCCAGCCGGCGCGCTCGCCGCTGGAGTAGCTCCACTTCCACGCCGCCCAGAAGTACAGCGCGGCAAGGCCGACGATCACGACGAGCGGCAGGACGAGGCGTTTGAACATGGTGTGCGAGGTTCGCCGGGCGCTTGGGTGAGGTGCGAGGCCGGCAGGCCCGGCGATGCCGCCGGCAACCGGCGCAAGGCGAACGGCAGGAAGTGGCCGACGCGGCGGATTATCCCGGCCCGTCGAACACCAGCTCGGCCGCGGCCAGGTCTTCGATGGCGTTGCCCACCGACTTGAACAGCGTGCGCTCGTCTTCGCGCTCGCGCCCGCGGCAGCGGCCGTGGACGAGATCGGCCAGCGTGCCCACGGTGCGCGTGGCCTCGAAGCAACCCTCTTCGATGGCCATCAGCACGTCGCCCGCCTTGGCCAGCGCCTCGGCCGTGTCGACCCACACGCCGGCCTGCGCGAAAGCCGGGCCGTCGGCTTCGCGCATGTTCGGGGCGTAGCTGCCGATGAGGTCCAGGTGCGCGCCGGGCCCCAGCCACGCCCCATGCACCAGCGCCGCGCCAGACATCGTGGCGCAGCTGACGATGTGGGCCCGCGCCGCCGCGGCCGCCAGGTCGTCGACGGCATGGGCCTCGAAGCCGGCGGCCCGGCACTGCGCGGCCAGGCCCTCGGCGGCCCCGCCACGGCGGGCCCACACCGCCACCTCGACGAGCGTGGGGCGCACTGCGCGCATGGCCTCGGGCAGCAGCGCGGCGACCCGGCCCGCCCCCACCAGCAGAAGCCGCGCGGCATCGCGGCGCGCCAGGTGCGCCGCCGCCAGTGCGCTGGCCGCTGCGGTGCGGCGTGCGGTGAGCTCGCTGCCATCCATCACCGCCAACGGCACGCCCGTGGCGGCGTCGAACAGGCTGTACAGGCCGTGCACGCCCGGCAGGCCGAGCGCGCCATTGCCCGGGCACACGGTGACGCTCTTGAGCCCGAGGCGGCCGCCCTCGCGCCAGGCCGGCATCAACAGCATGCTGCCGCCGCCGGGCAGGCTGTGCGGGTGCCGCTGCGGCACCTCGGCCCCGGCCAGGAAGGCGCGCCGCAATGCCTGCACCAGCGCCGGCATCGGCGTGCGCGCGCGGACCGTGGAGGCATCGAAGAATTGCATCGGCATTCGGCCGGGCGGGCCGCCCGGCGCGCGGCTTTCTACCCCAGCCCGGCCGCACGCCTTGAAACCGGGGCAGCGCGGTGGGAAGCCGCGGGCATTGTGTCCGAGCGGGCCCCGGCGCGACCACGCGCGCCGCACCGGCACCGCCTCGGGTTGGTCTGCGGCGTCGCTACCATCGCGGCCGCGCGCCGCAACGGCACCCCTTGCCTCGCACGTGACCGCGCTGCAGGAGAACCTTCGATGACGCTGCTCGTGCTGGGCCTCGTGCTGTTCCTCGGCGCACACTCGGTGCGCATCTTCGCCGAAGGCTGGCGCCAGGCGATGGTGGCGCGCCTCACGCCCAACGGCTGGAAAGGCCTGTACTCGCTGGTTTCGATCGCCGGCCTGGCGCTCATCGTCATCGGCTTCGGCGCGGCGCGCCAGCAGCCGGTGCTGCTGTGGGTGCCGCCGGTCTGGACCCGGCACCTGGCCTCGCTGCTGGTGCTGGTCTCGCTGGTGATGATCGCGGCGGCCTATGTGCCCGGCAACCACCTCAGGGCGCGGCTGGGCCACCCGATGATCCTGGGCGTCAAGGTCTGGGCCTTCGCACACCTGGTCAGCAACCAGATGCTCGCCGAGTGGGTGCTGTTCGGATCGTTTCTGGTCTGGGCCGTGTTCGACTACCGCGCCGCCAAGGCGCGCGACCGGGCGGCCGGCGTCGCCGCCGCGCCCGGGCGCCTGGGCCCCACGCTGCTCACCGTGGCCATCGGCGTCGGGCTATGGGCCGCCATCGCCTTCTGGGCCCATGGCGCCTGGTTCGGCGTCAAGCCGTTCGGGCGTTAGGGCCCCGGCGCCGGGGGCCGGCCAGACGCTCCCAGGCGCCACCGGCTGCAATGCTGGCTGCACGGGTGGCTGCACCAGCGGCTGGACCAGCGGCTGCACCAGATGCGGCCCCTCGCTGCTGCCGCGGCTGACCTCGCGCGACACCGGCCAGGCCTGCAGCCCGCCGGCAGGCGGCACGGCCAGCAGCGGCGCGATGCGCGCTTCATCGTGCACGTCGCGCGCCAGCCAGGTGGCCCAGTCGCCCGGCGACAGCAGCACCGGCATGCGCTCGTGGATCGGCGCCATCAGCGGGTTGGCTTCGCAGGTGATGACGCAGCAGGTGAGCAGCCACGGCGCCTCGGGCCCGCTGCGCCAGGCTTCGAACAAGCCGGCCATCGCCAGCGGCTGGCCACCGGCCGCGCTGATGTACCAGGGCTGCTTGGCCGGCTTGCCGCCGATGCGGGTGGCCTGCCACTCGTAGAAGCCGCTGGCCGGCAGCAGGCAGCGGCGCCGGCGGATGGCCTGGCGGAACGAGGGCTTGTCGAACACGCCCTCGGCCCGCGCGTTGTTCAGCCTGGCGCCCAGCTTGGGGTCGGTGGCCCACGAGGGCACGAGGCCCCAGCGCATCAGCTCGACGATGCGCTCGCCCTGGCGCGCCTCGTAGACCACCGGCACCTCGGACTGCGGCGCGACATTCCATCGCCGGGGGAACAGCGGCACGCGCAGCACCGAGAAGCCCGAGACCAGCGTCTCGGGGTCATAAGCCACGACATAGCGCCCGCACATGGCACGCGATGTTGTCACGCCCCCTGGCGGGGGAGGTGGGCTGCGCTGCCGGACCCCCCGCGCGTTCCCCCCGCCGGGGATTCCCCCGGTGCGCCGCCGTCGGGGCGATGGGCGCGCGCGGTCGCACGGCCGAGCATGACGCCATCGCAGCACCACCGACGAGGACAGCAAGATGCGCCGCTCGAACCCCCACCGCCGCCGCTCCACGCGCCGCCTGCCGTGGTGGATCCGCCGAGCCGTGCGCCTGTGGGCCCGGTGCGCCGGCCGGCTGGCCGGCCCTGCCGGGACCGGCGCGCTGCACGCCCCGGCCGGCGAGGAGTTCGAGCTGCCCGCGGGCGTGCCGCCCGACGAGCGCCGGTGCGGCTGGTTCGACTCCAGCCTGGACCTGCGCGAAGGCCTGGCGGTCAGTGAACACGACGGCGGCGACCCGGTCGTTGCCGAGCTGACGGTGCCCGCCTGGGTGCAACTGCAGCTTGGCGGCTGGCAACCCGAAGCCTCGCTGGCCGCGGCCTGACCGCGACGCGGCGGACCCCGGTGCCGCGCCGGAGCCGAAACACCAGGGCACAGCCCCCACCCAAGCCCGGCGCAGAATGCTCACCATGAGATCTGCCCACCCTTCGCGCCGGCCGGGCGCCTTTGCCCTGGCCCTGGCCGCCGCCCTGACCCCCTGGCTGGCCGCCTTGCTCACGGCCTGCGGCGGGGTCGGAGAAGACCGCACCAAGGCCCAGGTGCGGCTAGTGAACGCCGCCGATGCCCAGGCCTACCCCGCGCTGCAGCTCACGGTGGACGGCGCGCTGCGGCAGGGCCACGTGGCTCCCGGCGAGACCGCCGCCTATGCCGAGGTCGACCCGGACAAGACCACCTCGGCCATCTCGGCGGCCGGCTCGCCCACCGCGCTGCTGTCGTTCACCCCGAGCCTGGCGCGCAACCGCCACTACACGGTGCTGGCCTACGGCGGCGCCGGCGCACTGCGCCAGCTGCTGGTGGACGACAACGCGGCCGAGGCGGCGGCCAACCGCACTTCGCTGCGCGTCATCAACGCCGCGCCCGATGCCGGCAGCCTGGACGTCTACCTCACTGCCGCCGCCGACAGCCTCGACACCGCCGTGGCAGCCCGCGCCGGGGCCGTCTATGGCGAGCTGAGCCCGGTGCTCGACGTGGCCAGCGGCACCTGGCGGCTGCGCGTGGCCGCGGCCAACAGCAAGACCGACGTGCGGCTGGATGTGCCCGCGGTCGCGCTGGGCAGCCGGCAGGTGGCCACGCTGGTGCTGACCCCCTCGCGCGGCGGCGCGCTGGTCAATGCACTGCTCATCGTTCAGCAAGGCGCCATCACGCGGGCCGAGGGCACGCAGGCGCGCGTGCGGGTGCTGGCCGGCGTCGCCGACAGCGCTACGGTCTCGGCCACGCTGGGCGGCACGCCGCTGCTCTCGGCGGTGGGCTCGCCGGCGCTGAACGGCTACGCGCTGGTGCCGGCCGGCGCGCCCGCGCTGGCCATTTCGGTGAACGGCAATACGGTGGCTGCCCCGACCACCTCGCTGGTGGCCGGTGGCGACTACACGTTGCTCGTGCACGGCGCCGCGGCGGCCCCCGCGGCGGCCTGGATCACCGACGACAACCGCCCGCCCACGGTCAGCGACACGGTGCGCGTGCGCCTGGTCAACGCCACGGCAGGCATCGCCGGGGCGCTTTCGATGACGGTGGACGCATTGCCCATCGCCAGCGGCGTGGCCACCGCCGCCGCGTCGGCCTACGGCAGCGCCGACGCGAACGAGGTGGCGATCATCTCAGTCACCGCGACCGGGGTTGCGCAGGCGGTGTTCAGCGCCACCAACCAGCGGTTGACAGCCGGCTCGGTGTACAGCGTGTTCGTGGTCGGGCCGCAGGGGGCGACCACGGGCATCGTGCGCAAGGACCGCTGACCTGAACTGAACTGAAGCGGCTCTGTGCTGCGTAGCTGGTAGGTCGGGGCGTCCTGCTTGCTTCGTGGCGGGACCGGGCCCCCGGGGTGCCCTGCTTCGCGAATGTCCTTTTCTGAGTGCCCTGCTTCGCAGGGCACTCAGATGCATCCTTGATTTCGCTGCGCAGGGCACCCCGGTGGCCCGGTCCAGGCACACGCTGCGCAGTACGAGCGCTCGGCGACCGATCCTCGTGCCCGCCAAGGCCGCCGGGTGGTCGGCGCAGCGAAATGAAGGGGGCATCGGGGAGACCAGCGAAGCTGGGCTCCCCGAAGAGGACATTCGCGGAGCCGA
>JAEUPD010000086.1 GCA_016788525.1 Rubrivivax sp. | reverse complement strand
GAGTGTCGTGCGGCGGTTGGGGGCGGCGTCCGCAGGTCGTGGCGGCAAAGGCGTGCCCGGGCAGGCCGTGGCGCTCAGATCGGGCGGTCCGGCCCTTCGGGCCGGACTTCGCTGCGATGCTCGCCGGGCAGGGCCGCTGCGCAAGGCAAGCTTGCGCCGCGGAGCCGCTCGCGCGGCCGACCCTGCCCGGCTGCGCTTCTCGCCGCCCTCAGATTCGCGCCGCGGCCCGCCCGGGCGCGCCTTTGCAGGAGGCGCGGCGGCGCTCGGCGAGGGACTGGGCGCCTTGGGTTGCTGTTCAAGGTGCGCTTCTGGGGCGCGGTGGAACTGCCTTGCAGCGTTTGCTGCCCGTCGACCGCGATCGGCCAGATCGAGATGTCGGCGACATAGCGATCATTGAAGTCGCCGGCAACACGCCAAGTGGATGACTGGTCATGGATGTACTGCTGACCTTGCCAACTGCCTCCGACGGTGAGGCCGCCGAACGACCGCTGACCCAAGTCCCGAACTGGCGGCCGGCCGTACAAGATTCCTATGCGCGCAGGCCCAGCAGCTGTTCGACCTCGGTGAGCGAGAAATGCGGCGTGCCCACGCTCACCGCGGCGAGCGGGTCTCCGGGGCGCGCGCGGCTGAGCGTGGCGCGCGTGCGCTGCAGTTCGGCGCGCGACACCGCCACCTTCTCCGGCGGCGGCCGCCCACCGAAGGCTTCGGCCAGCGTGGGCGCCTCGGGCGTGACGCCCACCGCATGGAACAGGCCCTCCGCGCCGGTGGAGGTGCAGGCTGCGCCCAGCGCCTTCAGCTCGTCTTCGCTGGTATCTGCCGGCAGCCCCGCGAACACCGGAATGCGCCCACCCGCCTGCTTGCCCGCAAGGAGCCCCAGCGCCGCGAACCAGATGTCGCGTCCGGCGCGCTCCGTGGGGAAGCCCTGCAGCTCGAACAGCACGTCGCCGAACCGGTTCTCGGCCAGGTGCAGGCCGCAGGCGGGCGCACGCCCGGTCAGCGCGGCGCACAGGTCCATGAAGTCGCCGTAGCGGTTGGTGCGTGCGCCAAGCACCGAGTTGGCGAAGACGATGGCGTTGGACTCAGCCCAGGCGATCTGCTGCCCCAGGCGCGGCCGCTGTGCGCCCTGGTAGGGCGCGCAGGTGAAGGTGGACTCGCAGCCGAGCTCGAGGTGCGCCTGCATCAACTGGCGGGCCTGCGACTGGAGTTGCGCCTCGCCGCGGAAGAGCTCGGGGTGGATGAGATCGAGCGAGCCCACATTCAGTGTGGTGGGCACCACGACCTTGCCGCCACCGGCCACCAGCCGCAGCACGAAGTCCAGCGAGGCCTGCCCGTGGTAGAGGCAACCGTCGATGTGCGCACTGGTGATGTCCAGCAGCCGCTGGGCGCCCATCCGCGCCGCCGAGCGGCCCAGTACGCGCATCGCCAGCGCCGCGGCTTCACCACCCTGGCCACCGAGCAAGGCTTGGTCGTGTGCAGTGAGGTCGAGGTCGTGGTTCACCTGGCGCTCCGATGTCCTTGGCGCTCGAACGAGCCGCGCGGCAGCACCGTTGCTGGCATTGCCATGTCGGCGCCGTCTTCGCGCCGCTGGACGCGACGAGCCGGTGATCGTCAGCTACGCTGGCATGCGCATCGCTGCCAACTCCTGCCCGATCAAGCACGCACCGCCCTCGATTCGTTCCAGCGCAATCGACGAGTAGCCGATGCGCAGATGTTGCCGCGGTGGCCGTGCGCCGCCGAAGAAGACGTCGCCGGGCTCCACCACCACGCCCTGCCGATAAAGGCGCGCGGCCAGCGCACGTGTGTCCACGCCCTTGTCGGCACTCACCCACAAAGCCGAGCCGCCGTGCGCCGCTGCGGGTACAAGTCCCGGCGCATGTTGCGCCAGTGCCGTGCGCAAGGCTTGCGCGCGTTCTCGGTAGGCGATGTTCAGCCGCCTCACAAAGGCCTCCTGATGGCCGTGGCCGATGAAGCTGGCCGCCGCCTGCTGGTTGTTCGTGGCCACATGCCGCATCACCAGGCGGCGCAGCGCACGCAACTCGCGCGTCAGCACGACCGGCGCCACCACATAGCCCAGCCGCAGGCCGTGCGCCATCGTCTTGGACAGGCTGCCGATGTAGATCACGCGCTCCTGGCTGTCCAGGCTCTTCAGGGCCGGGGTCGGCTGGCCGGAGAAGTTCAGCTCGCTCTCGTGGTCGTCTTCGATGACGACGAAGTCGTCGCGCTCGGCGCGTGCCAGCAGGTCCTGGCGGCGCTGCAGCGACATCGTCACCGTGGTGGGGCATTGGTGGCTGGGCGTGACGTAGACGACGCGGCAACCTGTCAGCGCAGTACCGAGCACCAAGCCCTGCTCGTCCACACGCAGCGCGCGCACATGGCGCGAGCGCAGAAGGAAGTTGTTGCGTGCGTCCGGGTAGCCGGGGTTTTCGATGCCGACCACGGTGGTGGGGCCGAGCAGCAGCGTGGCGAGCAGGAAGGTGGCCTGCTGCGCACCGGCCGTCACGAGAATCTGCTCAGGCTCGGCCCAGATGCCGCGCGCCGGCAGCAAGCGGCGGTGGATCTGCTCGACGAGGGAGTCGTCGTCGCGGTCGATGTGGTCGGGCGCCCAGCGCCGCAGCCTGCGGCCCTGCAGCGACTCGAGCACGCACTCGCGCCAGTCGGTGCTCGGGAAGAGACTGGCGTCGAACTGGCCGTAGATGAAGGGGTAGGGCTGCTGTTGCCAGTCGCGCGGCTTCTCGATATTGCGTTGTGTGGAGGGGCGCAGCTTCAGGCGTTCATCCCAGCGCACGCCGGTGGTCGCGGGTGCAGGGCCGGCAGCGGGGTGGGCTGCCGCGTGGGCGCGCCAGCGAGCCCCCAGGTAGGTGGATTGCAGCTGCTCACTGACATAGAGGCCGCTGCGCGCGCGGGCGACGAACAGGCCCTTGTCGACCAGCGCCTGCAGCGCCAGTGTCACCGTGGTGCGCGAGAGCCCGAGCGCCTGAGCCAGCAGGCGGCTGGACGGCAGGGCCTGGCCGGGCGAGATGAAGCCCTCCATCACCGCATGCACCAGCATGTCTCGCAGCTGCCCCTGCAAGGTACTTGCGCTGCCGTCGAAGCGCTTGAACAGCCTCGGCCACATCAGTTCGCTGGTGCGTGCGCTGCGCGTCATGCTCGTCTCTCTCAGGGTGAACCCGGTGTGCCCGGAGCCATTTCAAGCCCATTCTGGACTGATGGATTGATGCTATCTGGACTGAGCCAGCGCGCACGGGCCTCGCTATGGTCAGTCCCCGTGAGCATCACCTACCTGAAGAAGGCCAACCCGCCGCAGCAGGCCATCGACACCGCAACAGCCGCGACGGTGGCGAAGATGCTGGCCGAGATCCAGGCCGGCGGCGAAGAGGCCGTGCGGCGCTTTGCGCGCGACCTCGACGGCTACGGCGGCGAGATCGTGCTCGGCGAAGCGCACTTCGCCGCCGCCGAGCAGGCCCTCACTGCGGGTGTGAAGGCCGACATCCGCTTCGCACGTGACCGCGTGCAGGACTTCGCGCGCCGCCAGCGCGACTCGATGCACGAGTTCAAAGCCGAGCTGCTGCCCGGCCTGGAAGTCGGCCAGCGGCTGATTCCCTGCCAGACGGCCGGCTGCTACGTGCCGGGCGGGCGCTATGCCCATGCCGCCAGCGCGATCATGAGCGTCGGCACGGCTCAGGTGGCCGGTGTGCGGCATATCGTCGCCGCCTCGCCCGCCACGCGCGAGCACGGCGTGCACCCGGGCATCCTCTACGCGATGAAGCTGTGCGGCGCGCATACCGTGCTGGCGCTGGGCGGCGTGCAGGCGGTGGCGGCGCTGGCCTACGGCACCTTCAGCGGCCACGCCGCCGACCTCATCGTCGGGCCCGGCAACCGGTTCGTCGCCGAAGCCAAGCGTTTGCTGTTCGGCCGCGTCGGCATCGACGTGGTGGCCGGCCCGACCGAGTCGGCCGTGATCGCCGACCACACTGCCGACCCGGCGGTGGTCACCGCCGACCTGATCGGCCAGGCCGAGCATGGCCCCGACTCGCCGGTGTGGCTGATCACCACCTCGCGCGCGCTCGCCGAAGAGGTGATGCACCGGGCGCCCGGTGCCATCGAAGCGCTGCCCGAATTGGCGCGCAGGGCGGCCGCCGCGGCCTGGCGCGACTACGCCGAAGTGGTGCTGTGCGACACGCGCGCCGAGATGGTGGAGGTGAGCGACCGTTATGCCTGCGAACACCTGCAGGTGATGGCCGAAGACCTGGACTGGTGGCTGGCCCACCTCGGCAACTACGGCTCGCTCTTCCTCGGCGAAGAAACCACCGTGGCCTATGGTGACAAGTGCAGTGGCCCCAACCACATCCTGCCCACGCGGGGCGCAGCGCGCTACACGGGTGGCCTCTCGGTGGGCAAGTTCATCAAGACCGTGACCTGGCAGCGGCTGACGCGCAGCGCTTCGCGCGCGGTGGGCCAGGTGGCCGCGCGCATCTCGCGCCTGGAAGGCATGGAGGGCCACGCGCGCACCGGCGACGTGCGGTTGCACAAGTACTTTCCGCAGGACCGTTTTGATCTCGGCACGCTTGATGGACATGGGCGCTGAGCACCACCCCAACAGGAACCCTTCATGAGCCCTTTTCAACACCTCTGCCGAAGCCTGAATGGCCTGTTGGGCCTGAGCGGTGCGTGCGCCGCGCTGGCTATGTTGGCCGGCAGCGGCACGGCGCTGGCGCAGGGTGCCTTTCCGGCCAAGCCCATCACCATGGTGGTGCCCTTCCCGGCTGGCGGTGCGCTCGACATCGTGGCCCGTGCCCTGGCCGAGGAGATGCGCAAGCACCTGGGCCAGACGGTGGTGGTTGACAACCGCGCCGGCGCCGGCGGCACGGTGGGCTCGGCGGCCGTGGCACGGGCGCCCGGCGACGGCTACACGCTGCTGTTCGGGTCTGTGGCCACACATGCCATCGGGCCCGGTGTCTACCGCAGCCTTTCCTACGACCCGTTGAAGGACTTCGCACCCATCACGCAGGTCACAGCATCGCCCTTGCTGTTGGCCAGCTCAGCCACCCTGAGCGCCAAGTCTGCGGCCGAGCTGTTGGCCGCTGCGCGGGCGCAGCCGGGCAAACTGAACTACGCCTCCACCGGCAACGGCACCGCCGTGCACCTGGCCGGCGCCATGCTGCAGAACGCAGCGCGGCTGGATGTGGTGCATGTGCCCTACAAGGGCGGGCCGCAGGCCGTCAATGCCCTGCTCACCGGTGAAGCTGCGTACATGGTGGTGAACATCGAGCTGGTGCTGCCCCAGGTGCAGGCTGGCAAGGCACGCGCGCTGGCCGTGACCGGCAAGCGCCGCCTGGCCAGCTTGCCCGACGTACCCACGTTCGACGAGCTCGGCATCACCGGCGTCGATGCCACCACGTGGTTTGGCCTGTTTGCGCCCGCCGGCACGCCGCGCGAGGTCGTGGACCGCCTGCAACGCGACGCAGCCACCTCGCTGCGCAGCCTGAGAGACCATCTGGCCAGGAGCGGCGACGAGGCCATCGGTTCCACGCCGGACGAGTTTGCCGCGCATGTGCGCGCTGAGCACGCCAAGTGGGGCAAGCTCATCAAAGACCTCGGCGTGAAGATCGATTGAGGCGCGGCGTGTCCATCAGTTCAGAGACCGCCAACGCGGCGCAAGCGACGCACGCAAGCCACAACGTCCAACGGTTGCAGCTCGACCTCACGCAGCAGGAGGCGATCCCGCAGGCCGGTGTGGATGCCGCGCTGGCCCTGATGGCCAGTGGCCGCCTGCACCGCTATGGCGAGGTGGGTGGCGTGCCGAGCGAGGTGTCGCAGCTGGAGCAGGCCTTTGCGCGCGAGATCGGCGCGCGCTTTTGCGTGGCCATGAACTCCTGCGGCTCGACCATGTTCGTGGCACTCAAGGCCGCCGGCGTCAAGCCCGGTGACCGCGTGCTCACCAACTGCTTCACGCTCGCCCCGGTGCCGGGCGCCATTGCCCACGCGCAAGCCGAACCGGTGCTGGTGGACGTGACCGACGACTACCTCATCGACCTGGCCGATCTCGAACGCAAGATCGTGGCCAGCGGCGCGCGCATGCTGCTGCTGTCGCACATGCGTGGCCACATCTGCGACATGGAACGGCTGGCTGCGCTGTGCGCTCAGCACGGCGTGCAGGTGATTGAAGACTGCGCACACACCATGGGCGCGGCCTGGAACGGCCGCGCCACCGGACGCTGGGGCCGCGCCGGCTGCTTCAGCCTGCAGAGCTACAAACATGCCAACGCCGGCGAGGGCGGCCTCTTGGTGTGCGACGACGAAGACATCGCCGCGCAGGCCATCCTGCTCTCAGGCAGCTACATGCTGTACCGCTCCCATCTGGCGCGCCCCGATGACGCGGTGTTCGAGCGCTGGAAGCTGCGCACGCCCAACCTGAGCCTGCGCATGGGCAACCTGCCCGCAGCGCTGGCGCGCCCACAGCTCGGCGCCGTGCTGCGCGAGCGCTGCGAGCGCTGGAACCAGCGCTACCACTGGCTGGCCGAGGCCATGCAGGGCATTGCGCATGTGCATCTGCCCAGGCGCGATGGCAAGGAGCAGTTCGTCGCCAGCTCGTTGCAGTTTTCGGTGGTCGGACTCGAATCAACGCGCATCGCTGCGTTCATCAGTGCCTGTGGCGAGCGCGGGCTGCATGTGAAGTGGTTTGGCGCCGAGGCGCCGGCCGGTTTCACCAGCGTGTGGGCGCACTGGCAGTACATGGGCGCGCCGCAACAGCTGGCCAACGCCACGCGCGTGCTCGGTGGCCTGTGCGACCTGCGCCTGCCGCTCACGCTCAGCCAGGAAGACTGCCAGGCCATCGCCGACACCTTGCGCCAGGCCATGGCGGAGGCAACGACACAAACCAACACCGCCGCCGCGCCAAGCGTGGCCTGATCGAGCGCAGCGCCGACATGCAACGCCCCAACATCCTCTTCATCATGGCCGACCAGCTGGCCGCCAGCGCGCTGGCTGCTTACGGCCACAAGCTCGTCAAGACCCCCAACCTTGACCGCCTCGCCGCGCGCGGCACGGTGTTTGAAAACGCCTACAGCCCGAACCCGATCTGTGCCTCGTCGCGCTTTGCCATGATGTCGGGCCAGCGCTCCAGCCGCATTGGTGCCTTCGACAACGCGGCCGAGTTCCCGGCCTCGGTGCCCACCTTCGCGCACTACCTGCGTGCGCTCGGCTACGACACCTGCCTGGCGGGCAAGATGCACTTCGTCGGCCCCGACCAGTTGCACGGTTTTGAAGAGCGTGTGACGACCGACATCTACCCGGCCGACTTTGGCTGGACGGCCGACTGGGAGCGCCGCGTCGAGCCCTACGCGCCCAGTCAGATGAGCATGCGCGGCATCGTCGAGTCGGGCCTGTGCGTGCGCTCGCTGCAGATGGACTACGACGACGAGGTGGCGCACCAGTCGGTGCAGTGGCTGTACGACCAGGCGCGACGACCTGACCACAAGCCTTTCCTGCTGGTGGCCTCGTTCACCCACCCGCACAACCCGTTCACCATCTCGCGCGAGTATTGGGATCTCTACGACCATGCCGCCATCGACATGCCGGCAGTGCCGTTCATCCCCTACGAGCAGCGCGACCCATGGAGCCAGCGCTACTACCGCCTCATCCGCCAGGACGAGCACCGTGTCAGCGACGAGATGATCCGCTCGGCGCGCCATGCCTACTACGGCATGGTCAGCTACATCGACCACAAGGTCGGCCTGCTGCTCGACGCCCTGGAGAAAACCGGCCGGGCCGACGACACCGTGATCGTCTTCACCGCCGACCATGGCGAGATGCTCGGCGAACGTGGCATGTGGTTCAAGTTCAACCCCTACGAGCAGTCGATCAAGGTGCCGCTGATCATCCAGGCGCCGGGTGCGAAGGCCGGGCTGCGGGTCGGCGCGAACTGCTCGCTGGTGGACTTGCTGCCCACGCTCAACGACCTGGCCACCGATGGCAAGCCGCCCGCTCTGGCCGACCCTTGCGATGGCCGCTCGCTGGCCGCGCTGCTGCACGGCGAAGACGCGGCGCGCGCCGGCTGGGTGGACGAGGCGCTGATCGAGTTCACCGGCGAGGGCGTGTATGCGCCGGCCTTCATCCTGCGCCAGGCTCACCTCAAGTACGTGCACTGCGAAGGCGACCCACCGATGATGTTTGACCTTCAGCACGACCCTCGTGAGTTGCGCAACCTTTGCCGGGACGGCGCGTATGCCGCCATGGCGCAGGGTTTTGCCGAGCAGATCGAGCAGCGCTGCCAGCCTGCTCTCGTGAAGCAGCAGGTGCTGGCCAGCCAGCGCCGCCGCCTGTTCTTGCACACCACGCTGACCACGGGCGTGCACACGCCCTGGGACTACCAGGTGCGCACAGACGCCTCCAAGCAGTACGTGCGCAGCGTCTCCACCACCAGCACCACGGCCACCAAGGCCAAGGCACGCTTTCCGTTCGTGCCGAGCGTGCCACCGGATACGCCACGCACACCGAACAAACCCTGAGCGTGCCGGCGACGGCACGCACCGAGTCACCACCGCCGCCCCCCCCCCCACCGCCCCCCCTTTCACCCTCGCTTCTTTCCACGCCCACCACCGGAGGCCATGCATATGCAACCTAAGCTCTCACGCAGAACCGTTCTCAGCCACGGCATCCTCGCGGCGACTGCCTGCGTCGCGGCCCCTGCACGCGTGCTCGCCCAGAGTCCGCGCACGCTGAACCTCGGTTTCTCCACGCCTGTCGAATCGGACTACGGCGTCCTGGCCACCAAGCTCGCGCAACTCGTCAAGGAGCGCATGGGCGACGCCATCGACGTGAAGATCCGCTGCTGCGCCACCATCGCCACTGAGGACGACGCCTTCAAGGCGCTGCAGCTGGGCACGGTGGACGCCTACTTCATCAGCGGCAACAACGTGAGTCCGCATTTCCCGCTGATGGATATCCTGGTGCTGCCCTACATCTTTCAGGGCGCCGCCCACGTGCGCAAGGTGCGCGACGGCGGCATTGCCGACGAACTGGCCGAGCGCTTGCGCAAGGCCACCAACGTGCACCTGTTGAGCTGGGGCGCGCTATCGCACCGCGACTTCTACAACTCCAAGCGCCCCATCAACGACGTGAAGGACATGGCCGGCCTGAAGGTGCGCGTGCCCAAGAACGAGGTCATGATCCAGACTTTCCGCGCCTTCGGCTCCGAGCCCATTCCACTGGCCTGGTCTGAGACGCCAGCGGCGCTGCAGACCGGCGCCGTCGATGGCTCCGACAACGGCACCTCGGTCATCAAGGCGATGAAGTTCTACGAGTTCTCCAAGCACCTGGCGATCCTCGAGCACTTCGCCGGCTTCGCGCCGCTGCTGGCCAGCCCGCGCTTCATGGGCCGCCTCTCGCCCGATCAGCAGAAGACCTTCCTGCAATGCGCCAAGGATGCCGGCGAGCACCAGCGCTCCGTCGTCGAAGCCGAGGTGGAGAACGTTCGCAAGTTCCTCGCCGACAACGGCATGAAGACCACGCGGCCCAATCAGAAGAGCTTCATCAACGCCGTGCTGCCCCTGCAGGACAAGTTCGTCGCCGAGCGCGGCCCGGAGTTCAAGGCCATGCTCGACAAGATCCGCGCCGCCGCATGAGGGCGGCCGCGGGCGAGGCCGGCACGGGCATCGAAAGGCTGCCCGCTCGCCGCAGCGCCACATGACCAGCGCGCCCATGCGCCAGAGCCTGTCGTTGCGCGGCCGCCCATTCGAGGAATGGGCGGCTTGCGGCCTGGTGGCCGTGATCGCGCTGTGCGTATGCCTGCAGGTCTTCTCGCGCTATGTGCTGAACATCGGCCTGGTGTGGACGGAGGATGTGGCCACCTTCGCCATGACCTGGGCCGTGTACTTCGGCGCCGCGATGGCGGTGCACGAGAAGTTCCATGTGCGCATGATGGCCGCGGTGATGGTGCTGCCCTATCGCCTGGCCTGGGCCGTCACCTTCGTGGCCGACCTCATCTGGGCGGCGTTCCTGGTCTTCATGATGATCTACGGCTGGGAATACCTGGAACTGCTGTGGCGCCAGCAGACCATCATCGCCTCGATGAAGATCGACGCGAAGTGGTTCCAGACCATCATCGTCATCGGCAACGGCCTGATGCTGTACCGGCTGCTGGAAGCCTACCTGCGCTGGTGGCGCGGCGGCCGCAAGGGTTTTCCGACAGTGGAAGACGAAGATGCGGCGGATGTCTAGGCCATGAGCGACGTTGCCATCATCTGCATCGTCTTCTGCGTGCTCATGGTCATGGGCGTGCCGATCTATGCCGTCGTCGGCTTCAGCGTCGCGGTCGCGCTGCACTATGCCGACATCCCGCAGACCATGCTGGCGCAGACGGCCTTCACGGCGCTGCAGCCCTTCCCGCTGCTGTCGATACCGCTGTTCGTGCTGGCCGGGCGCCTGATGGAAAAGGGGGGCATGGCCACCCACCTCATCAGAATCGCCACCAGCCTGGTGGGTGCCTACAAAGGCAGCCTGGGCCTGGTGACGGTGATTGCGTGCGCGTTCTTCGCGGCGCTCAACGGCTCTGGCCCGGCCACCACCGCAGCGGTGGGCAGCGTCACCATCCCCACCATGTTGAAGGAAGGCTACAGCCGCCGCTATGCCGGCGCGGTGGCGGCCTCCGCCGGTGCGCTGGGCAGCCTGATCCCGCCCAGCAACCTGATGGTCATCTATGCCCTGGTGGCCGAGGTGTCGATCCCGCGCATGTTCTTCGCCGGCATCATCCCCGGCATCTTGGTCACCGCGCTGCTGCTGCTCACGGCGTGGTGGATCGCGGCGCGCAACGGCTACGGCGGGCGCGGCGAGCCATTCGCCTGGAACCCGCTGCTGCGCGCCCTGTGGGCGGGCAAGTGGGCCGTGGGTGCACCGCTGGTCATCCTGGGCGGCATCTATACCGGCGTCTTCACGCCCACCGAGGCGGCCGGCGTGGCCGTGGCCTATGCGCTGTTCGTCGGCCTGTTCGTCTACAAGGAGTTGAACGCGACCTCGATCCTCGAAGCGCTACGCTTCACCGCGCTGATTGCCGGCCTGCTGGTGCTCATCACACCCACCACGGCGTTCGGCCAGGTGCTGGCGCTCTACAACCTGCCTGAGCGCACGATCGAACTGCTGGGCCCGATCGTGCAGAACAAGTGGCTCTTCCTGCTGGCGGTGGGCACCTTTCTGATCCTCATCGGCACCTTCATGGAGTCGCTGGCGCAGATCATCCTGTTCACGCCGGTGCTGCTGCCAGCCGCCATGAAGGCCGGCATCGACCCCATCACCTTCGGCATCTTCACGGTGCTGACGTGCGAGATCGGTTTCCTCACGCCGCCGGTGGGCGGCAACCTGTTCATCGGCGCGCGACTGGCGAAAGCCAGTGTCGAGCAGATTTCGGTGGCAGTGATTCCGTTCTGCGTGGCCTACATCCTGGGCATGGCGTTCGTGGTGGCCCTGCCGCAGGTGGTGGTGTGGTTGCCCAACCTGGTGTTTGGCGTGGGCAAGTAAGGGCGCGGCGAATGTTCGATACCCTGTTCATCGGCGGCACGGTCTACGACGGCGATGGCGGGCCGCCCGTCCGGCAAGACTTGGGCGTGCGCGATGGCCGCCTGGCGGCCATCGGTGAACTGGCCGGCGCGGCGGCCCGCCAGCGCCTGGATGTCGCCGGCCTGGCGGTGGCGCCGGGCTTCATCGACCTGCACACGCATTCCGATTTCACGCTGCTGGTCGATGGCCGGGCACAAAGCCAGGTGCATCAGGGTGTGACGACCGAGGTCATCGGTCAGTGCGGCGTGAGTTGCGCGCCGCTGCGCCAGCGCGGCGACACAGTCGACCTGGCGGCCGGCCACGCGCCGGGCGCCGCCGGCGGGCGGCAATGGCGCAGCTTTGGTGAATATCTCGATGCACTCTCGGCCAGCCCGCTGGGCGTGAACGTCGCAGCCTTCGTCGGCCATGGCACGGTGCACCGCGCGGTGCTCGGTGACGCGCTGCACGCCGGCGAGGTGGAAGACATCGCGCGCATGAAGCGCCTGGTGGAGGAGGCGCTGGACGACGGCGCGGCCGGGCTGTCCAGTGGCCTGGAGTACTGGCCGGGCATCCTCTCCTCGCCAGAGCACCTGGTGCCGCTGTGCGAGGCCGCGGCGCAGCGCGGCAAGCTGTACTCGACCCATGTGCGCAACCGCGACCGGCACTACGACCTGGGCTTCGGCGAGGCCATCTCGGCCGCGCGGCAGTCGGGGGCGCGCCTGCAGATCTCGCATATGCAGACCAAGTACGGTGCGCCTGCCTACGCCGGCGAGCACACGCTGGAGCTCATCGCCGCGGCGCGCCGGCATGGCATGGACATCGCGTTCGACGTCATCCCGCACGACTGGAACAACACCAGCATCATCGCCATCCTGCCCAAGTGGGTGCGCGAAGGCGGCACGCGCGCCACGCTCGAGCGGCTGAAGGACGCGGCCGTGCGGCAGAAGGTGAAGGACAACCCGGCACCGATGCTGCTCATCGTCAAGGCCGGCCAGTGGCACAAGGTGCGGCTGCTCAATGCCCGCGCCAACCGCGCGTTGATCGGCACCGACTTCGCCGAGATTGGCCGCCAGCGCGGCGTGGACCCCTACGACGCGGCGATGGACATGCTCATCGAAGAAGGCGACGACGCACCGCGCCTGATGTGGGCCACGCAGAGCTTCAGCGACCGCGAGATCGAGATGTTCATGCGCGACAGCGCCTGCGCCGTCATCTCTGACACCGCCGCACTGGCGCCCGATGGCGCACTGGCCGACCAGCTGTTCTCGCTCAGCGGGTATGGCTGGGCGGCGCGCTTCCTGCGGCACTATGTGCGCGAGCGCCAGGTGTTGCCGCTGTCGGATGCCATCCGGCGCATCACCGCGCTGCCGGCTTCGCGCCTGGGGCTCACGGATCGCGGCCGCTTGCAGGTGGGTCATTGGGCAGACGTCACCGTATTCAACCCCGAGCAGATCGAGGCCCGCTTCACGGTGAGCCAGCCGCGCGCCTACCCCGGTGGCATCGTGCACGTCATGGTCAACGGCAAGCTGGCCATGCACGACGGCCACCGCACTGAACACCACGGCGGCCGCGTGCTGCGCGAGTTCCGCGCCTGAAGGCGCGGCGGGCGGGTCAAGCCGCCTCGTAAATCGCAAACACCTTGTTGGAGTTGAAGATGCTCGTCTCGACGAAGGTGCTCCACGCCAGCTTGCTGCCCAGGCTTTCCATGGCGCCCATCAGCGCCCACCAATTCAGCACCTCCTGCTGGCCGGCGTGCTCCACGTCCTGCAAAGAGCGTGAGCGCCACAACGCATGGTCTTGGCGGGTCATGGCGTCGTAGAGGCGGCGGTCTTGCTCGGTATCGGGGCGCAGGCGCCAGGTGTGGTCAACGAGGAAGGCATGCGGCCATGACGACGAGGCCAGCTAGGTCACGCGGTAGGAGCTGGCCTTCAGCGCCTTCGCTGTGGCCGCGCCGGGCGCCATGATGCGCCGGGGTGAAGGCGAGGGCGGGTCGAATTCCACGGCGCCGCCCATGCGCGTCATGAAGCCGCGGCAGGAGACGACACGGCGGCCATAGCGTGGTGCACCGCGTGGCGCAGGACGAGGACTTCGAGAACCACCTGCTGATGCACGCGATGGGGGCGAATGCGGCGGGGCAGGTGGCCAGCGTGGTGGCGGGTGGGGTGCTGTTGGCGTTGATGGGGGCGCGGTGAGGTAGGCGCGTCGTCGGGTTGCGGGGGGCGCGTCCGGAGTGGCGTTTCGTCGCTGCGTCGCGGGGGATGAGTGTCGTGCGGCGGTTGGGGGCGGCGTCCGCAGGTCGTGGCGGCAAAGGCGTGCCCGGGCAGGCCGTGGCGCTCAGATCGGGCGGTCCGGCCCTTCGGGCCGGACTTCGCTGCGATGGTCGCCGGGCAGGGCCGCTGCGCAAGGCAAGCTTGATCCGCGGAGCCGCTCGCGCGGCCGACCCTGCCCGGCTGTGCTTCTCGCCGCCCTCAGATTCGCGCCGCGGCCCGCCCGGGCACGCCTTTGCAGGAGGCGCGGCGGCGCTCGGCGAGGGACTGGGCGCCTTGGGTTGCCCGTCGACCGCGATCGGCCAGCGTTCATCGCACGCGCATCACGTGATGCTAGAGTTGATGCACCTGGGCCTTCACGAAACACCATCCGCCATGCGCACCACCATCAACATCGACGACGATCTGCTGGCCAAGGCCTCCAAGCTGGCGGGGCCGCTGGATCGGTCGGCGGTGGTGCACGAAGGGCTCCGGGCCCTCATCCAGCGAGAGAGCGCTCGTCGGCTGGCACGATTGGGCGGGACGCAACCCGCGCTGAAGGCCGTGCCGCGCCGCCGCGGTGCCGGCAAGGCGTGATTCTCGTCGACACTTCGGTGTGGGTGGACCACCTGCGCCGCGGCGACACGCAACTCGTCGCGCTCCTCGAGAGCGCGGTGGTGCTGGCACACCCGTTCGTCATCGGCGAGATCGCGTGCGGCAGCCTCGCCGACCGCGCCACCGTGATCGAACTGCTGACAGATCTACCGGCGGCACCGCTCGCCGACGTGGGTGAGGTCCTGGCGTTCGTCGAGCGCCAACGACTCTTCGGCAAGGGTATCGGCTACGTGGATGTGCATCTGCTCGCCTCTGTCGTGTTGAGCGGGTCGTCGCTGTGGACCCGCGACAAGCGTTTGCGCGCCGCCGCGCAAGGCCTGGGTGTCGAGTTCCAGCCGACGGCGCACTGAGGCGACACACGGTTCAGTGCGCCGAGTTCCACAGGCGGGGCGCCAGCGGCGCCAAGCGCCTCAATCCAGCCAGCCTCTCGCCGCGAGGGACGTGTGAGCGTCCAGCGCGCCGAACCGTGTCGTCTTCAGGTCCGTCTTGAACTCAGTCGGCCCGCAACCCCAATCGCTGCATCGTCCGCGCCTACTGGTCGGCATCCGCGCGCAGGCGCGCCGCCGCCTGCTCCGGCGTGTTGGGCACGAACGCCTGGTCCATGGCCAGCATCCTGGCGCGCACCTCGGGCTGTGCGAGCGCCGCGCCGAAGGCCTCGCCGCCGCGATCGGGTGCACGGCATGCGCGCGCTTGAGCGTCGCGGCCGACACCTCCGAGAGGCCGAGCGCGCGCACCTTGCCCTCGGCCTCGAGGCGCGCCATCTCGCCCACGCTCTGTTCGATCGGCACCGGCCGCAGCTTGTCCCAGCGGTGCAGGTAGTAGAGGTCGATGACGTCGGTGCCCAGGCGCTGGAGGCTCGCCTCGCAGTCGCGCCGGATGGCCTCGGGGCGGCCGCCGATGACGCGCTTGGTGCCGTCCGGGAACGACACGCCGGCCATGCCGCCCTTGCTGCAAAGCCGCGGTTGGCAGGGCCTGCATCGATGCTGGTTGAGCGCGAGCCGCTGCGGCATGGTCCGGATGGGCATGACGAGGCATGACGGGATGAGGGCGCGCATCGAGACTGAGTCGGCGCGCTGGGGGGCGCCGCCCAATGCCGGCCGGCGGCGCCCTTGGGCCGGGCATAGCGCCCGCGCCAGGCGCGCGTCAGGCCGCGTAGTGCACGTACGACTCGCGCACGAGGCCGTCCTTGTCGAAGAACAGCACCTCGACCACATGCGTGCCCGTGATGCCCTTGTAGTGGATGGCGATGCTGTCGACGCCGCGCAGCACGTCGAGCACGGTGAACTTGATGTGGTCGAACACCTCGAAGCCCTTCCTCACGTAGGCCCGCAGCGCCACCTTGCCCTGCACGGTGCCGCTGGGGTCGTGGCTCAGGCGTGCGATCAGCGGTGAGTGGAAGATCACGTCGTCGGTGTAGAAGGCCAGCACGCGGTCGAGATCCTTCGACTCGAACGCGGCGATCCAGCGCTTCACGTAGTCGGCTGTCTTCTCCATCGTCAGCATCGGCATCTCCTCGGGGGGGGCGGGGTTGCGGCGGCCGGATCCGGGCCGAGCGCCCGGCCAGTGTGCCACGCGCCCGTGGGCTCAGAGCTCCGAGACGCCAGCAGCGCCCACGACCTGCCGACCCGAGGACGCGCCGACGCGCGAGAAGATCGCCCGGGAGATGCGCGCATCATCCTCGGAGACCACGCGCGCGGTCTTCGCACGCTTTCGCAAGCCCGAACTTCGCCCCCTCATCGGCAAGACGCTGGCGGAGGCGTGCGAAGGCGCGCGGCAGGGACGAGGTGGACACGATCCTCTCCCTCGTGCTCGCGTGCTCGAGGACCGCTCGCGCATCCCCTCAGTGTTCCTTTCAGCATCGACGAGCGCAACATCGCCCGGCAGTTGCGGGAGCCCTGGGTGTCGCTGGGCTCGGACGGCGCCTCCATGGCCCCGGAGGGCATCTTCCTCGAGGGGTCCACGCACCCGCGCGCCTACGGCAACGTGGCGCGGCTGCTGGGCAAGGTCGTGCGCGAGGACAAGGTGCTCACGCTCGCCGAGGCGGTGCGCCGGCTCTCGGGGCTGCCGGCCACCAACCTCGGCCTGGACAAGCCAGGGGGCCGTGGGTTCCTCGCGGAAGGGATGGTCGCCGACGTGGTGGTCTTCGATCCGAAGACGATCGCCGACTGGGCGACGTTCGACGAGCCCCACCAGTACTCGACAGGCGTACGCCACGTGCTGGTGAACGGGGTGCCTGTTCTCAGAGACGGCAAGCACACCGGCGCGAAACCGGGGCGGGCTGTGTGGGGGCCGGGTAAGGTGCGCTGGCGCTGAGGTCGAAGCCGAGCGCCCAGTGCCGAGCGCCGGAGCGGTGGCTCAAGGGACCGCTGGAGACTGATTGCGGTCGCCCAGACCGCGATCGGTGACACCCGCATACGACCCAGAGCGGAAATTCGTCGGTGCCTTGATCCCTTGGACTATGCGTCGCCCGACAGACCAACTGCCTCGCTGAACTGCGAAGCGTTCATCAAATCGCTGCGACCACACGAATCTCGCATCGGCGCAATACTACTGTCGCCGCTGGGTTCTGAGCACAAGTACCCGCCAGCAGTTGGGCCGAACAGCCCGACTGCCGCGCTACGAGGCGCGCGCTGCCCGGACCGCATGTCGGATGCGCACCATGGTGCCGTCGAAGTCCTCCCCCTCAGGCACCTCGACTACATGTGGCGAGATCTGCTCATACTCCAGGTGCACGCCGATCCTAGTCATGCTTCTTGGTTTGAGCTGCCGCAATGCAAGCTTCTCTGGGGAGTCCAGGCCCTCACGCACACAGGATCCCAGGGTCATCAAAGTGGCCGCCAGTGCCGTGCTCTCGTCCAGGTCGTCCTGCGACGCACGAGCGACAAGACCAGGCAGTCCGAACGCGTAGGCTAGTTCCGGCACTGTACGCAGCACGAACTCCCTTGCGTTCTCCTGATCAGGAAGATGATTCAGCCCACCCAGGGAGTGGCTCGCTCTGTGAGCCACTCGGCGGCGACGATGAAGGCCATCCGAACAGGAGGTCGTTTATGGCGCAGAACAAGGTGCAGTACCAACGGGGGCTATCGATG
>JAEUPD010000060.1 GCA_016788525.1 Rubrivivax sp. | reverse complement strand
CGGCGTGGAGCTGCTCGTGGCCACCGACGTGGCCGCGCGCGGCATCGACATCGAGCACCTGTCGCACGTCGTCAACTTCGACGTGCCCAGTTCGCCCGAGGCCTATGTGCACCGCATCGGCCGCACCGGCCGCGCCGGGCGCGAGGGCGTGGCCATCACGCTGGCCGAGCCGCGCGAGCACCGCCTCGTGCGCAACATCGAATGGAGCACGCGGCAGAAGATCGACATCGCCACGGTCCCCACGCCGCTGGACGTGAAGGCGCGGCGGCTGGACATCACCAAGGGCACGTTGCGCGAGACGGTGATCGCCGGCGAGCTGGAGGGTTATCGCGGCGTGGTCGAGACGCTGGCCGCCGAGTACGACCCGATGGACGTGGCCGCGGCGGCGGTGAAGCTGGCGCACGAGGCGCTGGCCGGCGCCGGGCGGTCCGAGGACGACGAGGTGCACATCCCCACCTACGAGAGCTTTGGCCGGCCGCCGCCGCCACGCCCGCGGGCGGCCGATGGCCGGGAGCGCCGCCCCGTCGCCGGGCCTGCCGATGTGCACCCCGCGGCGGCGCCGGGCCGCGGCGCCGGCCCCGGCGAGGTCGACCGCGCGATGGTGCGCATCTACATCGGCGCCGGCCGCAAGCTGGGCATGCGGCCGGCCGACCTGGTGGGCGCCATCGCCAACGAGGCCCAGGTCAACGCACGCGGCATCGGCGACATCGAGATCGGCGACAACTTCTCGCTCGTCGAATTGCCTGCCGCCGACGCGGGGCGCGTGGTGGCGGCGCTGCGCGGCGCCACGCTTCGCGGGCGCAAGGTGGTGGTGCGGCGCGACGACGGCCGGCGCAAGGCATAGCCTTGGGCTGGCACGGCATCCGGCGGGGCCTGCGCGCCACCGCGCAGCCGCCTCGCCACGGTGCCTTCAGCGAAGGTAGAACTGCTTCAGGGCCAGCACTTCGGTGCGCACACGCGCCAGCACCGGTGCGATGCGCCCCGCGGCCTGCGAGAAGGCCGCGGCGTCGGCTTCGCTGAGGCCCAGCGGCGCCGGCGGCGCGATGCGGCCGGCGCGCACCTCGTCGCGCAGGTGGCCCACCGTCTCCTGCGCGAACGCCAGCGCCGCGTCGACGGCATTGAACAGGTCGATCGCGTTGTCGATCATCACCTGGCCATACCGCAGGCCCTCGGCGCGACGGGCGGCATCGAAGTACGGGTTGCGTTCGTCGATGGCGGCGGCGAGCACCTTCTCGACGATGGCCTCCTGGCTCTGGCCGATCTGGATGCGCCGGAACAGGCGCGCGGCCACCGCGTCCAGCGCAGCCAGGATGTCGCCGCGCCAGCGCGGGTCGAGCAGGCGGAAGGCGTCGTCGGTGAGCCGGCGCTGATACAGCTGCAGGCGCCGGAACTCGGTGGCAAAGCGCAGCTCCATGTCGGCCTCGTCTTCCTCGGCGCCGCCGCAGTCGCCGGTGGGCCGCAGGCGCGATTGCACGAACTCGTGCAGCAGCGTGTAGCTGGTGGCCGTGTCGCGGATGAGCAGGGTGTCGCGCGGCAGGCCGCATGCGGCGTTGCTGCGCAGGATCACGCGGCCCTCGTAGGTGTCGCGAAACTCGGCGCGGCGCAGCAACTCCGCCGAGGCCTCGGGCAGGCCGGCCAGCAGCGGGTTGGTCGGCCGGCCGGGGGCGGGCGTGCGCACCACGAGCACATCGACCTGGTGGCGCGCGATGGTGGCCAGCAACGCCGAGGGCGCGCTGTGCACCGCGTCTTGCACCAGCGACATGTCCAGCTGCTGCGCGAACGGGAAGTCGCGCCAGGCCGGCCCGGGCGCCGGGCCGGGCGTCTGCGCCCGCGTGGCCGGCCATGGCACCGCGAGGGCGCCGCCGGCGGCGGCCAGCGCCAGGCGAAGCAGCAGTGCGCGGCGGCGGGCGGCCGAGGCCATCGCGCGGCAACTCTTACCTTGAACCGCCTGCGCCGGGCAGCTTGGCCCCCCGCGGCAGGCGGGCCGGGCTGGCCCGGCCCGCGGGGCGCTCAAAACTGGTAGCGGCGCAGGCCGCCGTCCACCGGGATGACCGCACCCGTGATGTAGCCCGCCAGCGGGCTGGCCAGGAAGCACGCCAGCGCGGCGATGTCTTCGGGCTCGCCATAGCGCCCCATGGGGATTTCGTGCTCGCACTGCCACTGCCGGTACTCGGGGGTGTAGTTGCGCAGGATCTGCTCGCTGTGGATGCGCCCGGGCGGGATGCAGTTCACCGTGACGCCGTGCCGGCCGACCATGCGCGACAGGCCCTTGGCCCAGCTGTGCAGGCCGGCCTTGGCGCAGAACGCCCCGTTGACGTGCTCGGGCTCGCTCTTGCCGGTGATGTTGATGAGCCGGCCGAAACCGCGCCCGATCATGCCGTCGATGAGCGCGTCGCCCAGCTGCCGCGGGCGGTGGAAGTTCAGCGTGATGGCTTCCTGCCACGCCGCCTCGGAGACGTGCAGGTCCTTGAAACTGCGCGATCCGCCGGCGTTGTTGATCAGGATGTCCACGCCGCCCAGGCCGCGCGCTGCGTCGGTGGCCGCGGCCGCGATGCGCGCGGCGGCATCGTCGGCGAGCATGTCCTGCTCGATCAGCACCGGCGGCGTGCCGCCGGCAGCGACGATCTCGTCAGCCAGCTCGCGAAGCCGTTCGATGCGGCGTGCGGTGACAGCCAGGCGCACGCCTTCGGCCGCCAGGGCCTTGGCGATGCCGCGCCCGATGCCCGCGCTGGCGCCGGTCACAAGGGCGCGGCGGCCGGTGAGTTGCAGGTCCATGGCGGGGGTCTCCGTGTGGGTCGTGAGGACGCTCGGCTCCGCGGCCATCGTGGGGCCGATCCGCTGGCGGCGGGTTGCCGGCGGCTGGTCAGCGCGGCTCGGGGTCGGGCGGGCTTCCCTTGTCGAAGACCACGCGCCACTGCCCCGGCGCCTCTTGCCGCCAGATCGAGTTGAAGCGCGCGATCACCTTGCCGGCGGGGTCGCGCACCAGGCCGGTGGAGAGCGCCAGCGTGCCGTCGGCGAGCACCTCCACCTGGTCGGGCTCCCACGAGAAAGGTGCCTGGTCCCCTTCGTAGAAGCGCTTCCAGCCGCTGGCCACTTCCGCTGCGCCGCGCAGCACCTGGCGGCCGGCGAAGAACAGCGCCGGCGCGGAGAGGTGGCGCGCAAAGGCGCCGTGGTCGCGCTCGACCAGGGTGCGCGCAAACGCGCGTTCGGCGGCGAAGACCTGCTGCGCCAGCCGCTCGAGGTCGGCAGCGCTCAACGCAGGCCCTGGTGCAGGCGGCTTGGTCATCGGGGCATTCTGGGCCTGGGCCGGCCACGCCGCAGCTGCCGCGGCCGCCGCCGTGGCGAGCACGGCCAGCGCAGAGCCCCAACCGCGCCGGGACATCGGCCCTGCGGCAGCGGGCGCATCAGGTACATCATCGGGCACTGCGGGCACCGCGGGCACTGCGGGCACAGCGGGCGCAGCGGGCGCAGCGGGCGCACCGGGCCCGCCATGCCCGCCATGCCCCTCCGGTCGGAGGGCTGGCGGGGTGGCTTGCGCAGCGATCGGGCAAGGCGTCTCGTTCATCGTCGGCCCCTCGGCGGTTCAGTCAAAGCCCTCGGAATCGACCTCGCTGCTGGCCTGTGCGCCGTAGCGCGGGCCGGCGACCGTTTGCTGGTTGATCAACGCGCCGGCGCGTTGCAGCACCGCGGCGGGCAGCTGCAGCGTGGCCGCCCCGAGGTTGTCATGCAGATGCTCAGGCTGCGTCGTGCCGGGGATCGGCACCACGTGTTCGCCTTGCGCGAGCAGCCAGGCCAGCGCCAGCTGCGCGGGCGTGCAGCCGGCCTCGGTGGCCAGCGCCGCGAAGGCCTCGCGCAGCCGCAGGTTGGCGGCCCAGTACCCGGGCTCCATGAAGCGTGGCATCGAGCGGCGGATGTCCTTGGCGTCCAGCGCGGCCACGTCGGGCGGTTCAGCGGTCAGGAAACCGCGCGCCACCGGGCTGAAGGCCACGAAGGCGGCACCCAGTTCGCGGCAGGCCGCGAGCACCGCGATCTCGGCGTTGCGCGTCCACAGCGAGTACTCGTTTTGCACCGCGGCGATCGGATGCACGGCGTGCGCACGCCGCAAGGTCGGTGCCGACACCTCGGAAAGGCCGAGCGCGCGGACCTTGCCCTCGGCCTTCAGCAGAGCCATCTCGCCCACGCTGTCTTCGATGGGCACCGGCCGCAACTTGTCGAAGCGATGCAGGTAGTACAGGTCGATGACGTCGGTGCCCAGGCGGCGCAGGCTGTCCTCGCAGTCGCGGCGGATGGCCTCGGGCCGCCCGTCGATGACGCGCCGCGTGCCCTGCGCAAACGCCACCCCGGCCATGCCGCCCTTGCTGGCCAGCACGATGGTCTCGCGGTGCGCCCTCAGCACGCGGCCGACCAGCGACTCGTTGGCGCCGAAGCCGTACAGCGCCGCGGTGTCGAACAACGTGACGCCGCCGTCCAGTGCGGCCAGCAGCACGTGCTCGGCCTGCGCCGCCGGCGGCGGCGCGCCGTAGGCATGGCTGAAGTTCATGCAGCCCAGGCCGATGGGGAAGACGCTGAACGGGCCGATGCGGCGCGGCGCCGGGCGGGTGGCGGTGCTCATGGGCGGTGCATTGTGGCGAAGCGCCGCGGCGCCCGCCCGGCGGTGGCGGCCGGTTGACAGGCTTTCATATTTCCATATACTTGGAACTATGGATGAACAAGCCGCTGTCGCCGCGCTGGCCGCGCTGGCCCAGGAGGCCCGCCTGCGAGTCTTTCGAGCACTGGTGGGCGCCGGAACCGAGGGCATGACGCCGGGCGACCTGGCCGCGATGCTGGGCATCCCCGGCCCGACGCTGTCGTTCCACCTGAAGGAGCTGGGGCGCGCCGGGCTGTTGAGCGTGCAGCGCGACGGCCGCAACCTCTTCTATCGCCCGGAGTTCGGGCAGATGACCCACCTGATCGGCTACCTCACCGACCACTGCTGCCAGGGGCGGGCCTGCGCCCCGGCGCGGGCGGCGCGCTCGCGGCGCCGCGCGGCTTGCTGAGGCCGCGCACGCAGCGCCCCTGCCTTGTCCACCGTTCACTCGTCCACCACCACCCAGGAGCCCGCCATGAAGCGCTTTCACGTCCATCTGCATGTCGAAGACCTTGACCGCAGCATCGGCTTCTACTCCAAGCTGTTCGCCGCCGAGCCCGCCCGCGTCGAGCCTGACTACGCCAAGTGGATGCTCGAGGATCCGCGGCTGAATTTCGCCATCTCCACGCGCGGTGCCCGAAGCGGCGTCGACCACCTTGGCTTCCAGACCGATGACGCCGCCGAACTGGCCGAGCTGAAGCAGCGCGCGCAGTCGGCCGACCTGGCCCTGGCGGACCAGGGCGAGACCACCTGCTGCTATGCGCGCAGCGAGAAGCACTGGGTGACCGACCCGCAAGGCATCGCGTGGGAGCACTTCCACACCCTGGGCAACATCGCGGTGTTTGGCAGCGGCACGCAGCGCGGCGACCCGGCGCCGTGCTGCGCGCCGGCCGACCAGGGCTCGGCAGCCGGCACCGGCGCGGCGGCGGGTTCCGCCACCACCACGCCGGCGGCCGAAGCGGCCGCGGGCTGCTGCGCACCGGCGCCGCGCGGCAAGCCGGTGGTGGGCATCGCCGTCAAGTCCGCGAGCGCGTGCTGCTGAGGCGTGCCGCCGCCCACCGCGACCGCCATGACCACGCACGTACTCATCCTGTGCACGCACAACTCGGCGCGCAGCGTGCTGGCCGAAGGCATGCTGGCCCACTGGGCGGCCCGGCTGGGCCGCGACGTGCAGGCGCACAGCGCCGGCAGTGCCCCCTGCGGCCGCATCAACCCGCTGGCGCTGCAGGCGCTCGCGCGCGCCGGCATCGACACCCAGCGCCTTCGCAGCAAGAGCTGGGACGAATTCACCGCGCCAGGCGCGCCGCCGCTGTCCATCGTCATCACGGTATGCGACAGCGCCGCGGCCGAGGCGTGCCCGGTGTTCACGGGCAGCGCCGGCGCGCCGCCGGTCAGGGTGCACTGGGGCTACCCCGACCCCTCCAACGCCGAAGGCGGAGAGGCGGGCCGGCAGCGCGCCTTCGAGCTGACGCGCCAGGCCCTCGGCTACCGCATGCTGCAGTTGCTGGGGCTGCCGCTGGCGCGCCTGGAGCGCGAGGCGCTGCGCAGCGCGCTGGAGGAGATCGGCCGCAGTTGACCGGCGCCTGCCTTGCCGGCGTTCGGCCGGCGCCGCGCCACCCGACCTCGGCCACGCCTGCCATGCCCGCCACCCCCAACGCCCGGCCCGAGACTGCCACGCCACCGCGATGAGCACGACCACCCCGCCCGCCCCGGAAAGCGCCACCGCCGGCGCGCCGATGAGCCTGTTCGAGCGCTACCTCCCCGTGTGGGTGCTGCTGTGCATCGTGGCCGGCATCGCGCTGGGCCAATGGTGGCCGGCGCCTTTCCAGGCCATCGGGCGCATGGAACTGGCCCGCGTCAACATTCCGGTGGGGCTGCTGATCTGGGTGATGATCATCCCGATGCTGCTGAAGGTGGACTTCGGCGCGCTGCATCAGGTGAAGCAGCATTGGCGCGGCATCGGCGTGACGCTGTTCGTCAATTGGGCCGTCAAGCCCTTCTCGATGGCGCTGCTGGCGTGGCTGTTCATCCGCCACGTCTTCGCGCCGTGGCTGCCGGCCGCGCAGATCGACAGCTACGTCGCCGGCCTCATCCTGCTGGCCGCCGCCCCCTGCACGGCGATGGTGTTCGTGTGGAGCCGGCTGACCCAGGGCCACCCGCTGTTCACCCTCAGCCAGGTGGCGCTCAACGACACCATCATGGTCTTCGCGTTCGCGCCCATCGTCGCGCTGCTGCTGGGGCTGTCGGCCATCACCGTGCCGTGGGACACGCTGGTCACCTCGGTGGTGCTGTACATCGTCGTGCCGGTGCTTGTCGCGCAGGCCTGGCGCAAGGGGCTGCTGGCCCGCGGGCCGGCCACACTGGACGCCGCGCTGGCGCGCATCGGGCCGTGGTCGGTGGCCGCGCTGCTGGCCACGCTGGTGCTGCTGTTCGCGTTCCAGGGCGAGGCCATCCTGAAGCAGCCGCTGGTGATCGCGATGCTGGCCGTGCCGATCCTCGTGCAGGTGTTCTTCAACGCCGCGCTGGCCTACGGGCTCAACCGCCGGCTGGGCGAAGCGCACAGCGTGGCCTGCCCTTCGGCACTGATCGGGGCCAGCAACTTCTTCGAGCTGGCGGTGGCCGCGGCGATCAGCCTGTTCGGCTTCCACTCCGGCGCCGCGCTGGCCACGGTGGTGGGCGTGCTGATCGAGGTGCCGGTGATGCTGCTGGTGGTGCGCGTGGTCAACCGCAGCAAGGGCTGGTACGAAGCCGGGGCGCGGCGCGGGGGCTGAGCTGCCTGGCGACCAGGCCGCCGGCACTGCCTACGCCACGCGCCCGAACCACGCCACCGACAGCGCCGCCGCGGCCGCCAGCAGCACCGCGGCAGCCCCGGCCAGCAGCGCCGTCAGCTCGGTGCGGCGGCGCTCCAGTTGCATGCGCGAGCCCAGTTGTCGGTACACGCCGCGCAGCGCCTCGGCAGTGGCGGCGTGGTGGTACTCGCCACCGGTCATGCGGGCCACCTCGCGCAGCGCGGGCTCGTCCAGCTGCAGGTAGATGGCCATGCCTTCGCCCATGGCGGCATGGCCGTCGGGCGTGCCCAGGCCCACCACGTCGATGCGCACGCCGCGGTCAGCGGCCATCTTGGCGGCCAGCAGCGTCTCGACGCCCGTGGTGCGGCGGCCGTCGCTGAGCAGGATGATCGCGGCCGACCCGTAGGAACCAGGCGCCGCGGGCACGAGTTGCCTGGGCAGCGGGCTCGCGGGCTCGGCCTTCTTGTCCAGGCTGCGCGCCGCAGCGCCGCGCGGGCCGAAGGTCATCTCGCCCAGGTCGATGCCGTGGTCCGGGAACAGTTCGGCCAGGCACAGCACGATGGCACTGCCGATGGCGGTGCCGTACTGCATCTGGATGGCGTCAATGGCGGTCACGACCGCGGCGCGGTCGGGCGTGGCCTGCTGCGCCACCTGCGCCGTGCCGGCGAAGGTGATGAGCCCCACGTCGATGCGCCGGGGCACATCGGCCAGGAAGGCCTTGGCGGCTTCCTGGGCCGCCACCATGCGGGTGGGCTTCACATCGGCCACGCGCATGCTGCGCGAAATGTCCATGGCCAGCAGGAGGGTCGACTTGGCCCACGGCAGCGTGAGCTGCATCGTCGGCCGCGCGAGCGCCAACAACGCGACGGCGAACGCCGCGAGCATGAGCGCCGGCGGAACATGCCGCCGCCACGAGTGGCCCACCGCCGCCCGCACGACCCCCAGGCTGGCCAGCCGCAGCGCCGGCTTGGCGCCCCGACGCAGCAGCCACAGGTACAGCACCGGCAGCAGCGGCACCAACAGCAACCACCACAGGTTCGAAGGCCACAGGAAGGTCATCGGCCGCACCGCGGACATGCGCCATCGCCGGCGCGTGCCGCGCCGGCGCGACCCACGGCTCCGCTGCTTCAAGGACTTGGGAGCGCATTCTGCGTCTGCCCGCTTCGGGCCGGGCTGGCGTAGACACCGATCGAGGCGCGGCGAGGCACCCCCCTAGAATCGCAGCCCGGTCCCCCGCCACACGGAGCCACGGTGATCCGCCTCAAGATCGTCTCGGGAAGCCGCCGGGGCACCACCGTGAGCTTCGGCCGCGAGCCGGTGCGCATCGGCCGCAGCGCCAGCGCCGAGTTGCGCTTTGCCGACGCGCACGACAGCGCCGTCTCGGCCCACCACGCGCAGATCCACTTCGAGCGCGGCGCGTACTTCCTGGTCGACACCGGCTCCAGGAACGGCACGCTGGTCAACGGCCGCAAGATCACCGCCAAGCACGAGCTGAAGCGCGGCGACCGCGTGTGCTTCGGCTACCCCGGCGGGCCCGAGGCCGACGTCGAGATCGACGCCACCGAGCTGGCGCCGGCGCCGCACGGCGCGGTGTCCGATGCCGAAGCCGACACGGTGGCCCTCGGCCCGCGGCCCGGGCAGCCGGTCTACGACGCGCGGCAGGACGCCGAGCGCATGGCCGCCGCCTTGAGGATGGGCATCGAAGACACCGGCACCCTGCGCGTCAAGCATGAGGCGGCGCGCAAGGTGGCCGAGCGCCGGGCCCAGGCCGGGGGCCAGCAGTCGGGTGACACCGTGTTCCTGCTCGGCGAGGCGATGCACCGCGTCAGCGAGGCGGTGAAGAGCCGCACCCGGCGCACCTGGGTCAAGGTGCTGGCCGGCGTGGGCGGCGCGGCGTTGCTGGTCATCGGCGTGCTGGGTGGCGTGGTGTTCTTCCAGCAGCGCGAGATCGACCGGCTGGTGAACGCCAAGACCAGCATCGACCGCCAGATCCAGACGCTGCAGGAGCGCATGCAGGCCGAGACGGACTCGGCCAGCCTGGCGGCGCTGGAAGACAACCTCGTCGCTCTCACCGGCTCGGCCCAGACCGCGTTGAAGGAGCTGCAGAGCAAGGACCAGGCGCGCGCCGCGCAGCTGGCGGCCGGCGGCGACGAACTCGACCGCGAGATCCGCAAGATCCTCGCCAAGTTCAACGCCTCGACCTACGCCATCCCGCCGATCTTCCGCGAGCGGCTGCAGTTCCACATCAACGAACTGGCCACCGCAGGCAACCGGCGCGCCATGTACGGCCGCAAGCAGCGCTACTGGCCGGTCATCACGCGCGAGTTCGGTGCCCTCGGCCTGCCCGAGGAGATGGCCTACATCGCCTGGGTGGAATCGGGCTTCGACCCCAACGCCCAGAGCCCGGCCGGCGCGGTGGGTCTGTGGCAGATGATGGGCAGCACCGCGCAGTCGCTCGGGCTCACGGTCGGCGCCGGCGTGGACGAGCGGCTGGACCCCGACAAGCAGACCAAGGCGGCCGCCACCTACCTGGCGCGGCTGCTGTCGGAGTTCGGCGAAGACTCCTTCATGCTCGTGCTGGCCAGCTACAACCGCGGCGAAAACGGCGTGCGGCGCGCGCTCGGCCAGGTGGCCCGCGAGCCCGGCGGGTTCCGCAAGGACAAGCGCGATTTCTGGCATCTGTACCGCCTGAAGCTGCTGCCCGAGGAGACGCGCGAGTACGTGCCGCGCGTCCTGGCCGCAGCGATCGTCTCGAACAACGCGCAGAAGTACGGGCTGGGCAGTTAGGCCGGGCCGCGAGGCCCTGCCACCCCGCCCCCCGCCACCCCTTCGCCAGAAAGCCCCCCGATGACGGCACCCATGCTCCAGGCCCAGTACGACCGGCGCGGCCCGGTACCGCAAGACGTGATCCGCGCCGTGCCGCTGGAGCTGCCGCCGCCGGCGGCCGGGCAGGCGCTGGTGGCGATGCTCGCCTCGCCCATCAACCCGGCCAACCTGCTGGCGCTGACCGGCGCCTACGCCGTGCTGCCGCCGCTGCCCGCGGTGGGCGGCACCGAAGGCGTGGGCCGCATCACCGCGCTGGGCGAAGGCACCGGCGGCCTCGGCCTCGCGGTGGGGCAGCTGGTGCTGCTGCCGCGCGGCACGGCCACGTGGGTGACGCACCTGCTGGCCGAAGCGCGCACGCTGGTGCCGCTGCCCGAGGGGGGCGACCCGCTGCAACTGGCGATGCTGACGGTGAACCCGCCCACCGCGTCGCTGATGCTCAGCGAGTACGTGCCGCTGACCGCCGGCGAATGGGTGATCCAGAACGTGGCCAACTCGGGGGTGGGCGGCTACCTGATGCAGCTGGCGCGCCACCGCGGGCTGCGCAGCGTGAACCTGGTGCGGCGCGAGTCGGCCGTGGCCGCCACGAAGGCGCAGGGCGGCGACGTCGTGCTCGTCGATGGCGACGACATCGCCGAGCGCGTGCACCAGGCCACCGGCGGCGCGCCCATCCGCCTGGGCATCGACGCGGTCGGCGGCGCGGCCACCGACCGCCTGGCCCAGTGCCTGACCGAAGGCGGCACGCTCGTGAACTACGGAATGATGAGCGGCGAGCCCTGCCGCCTGGCACCCAGCGCCTTGATCTTCCGCGACATCACGCTCAGGGGCTTCTGGCTGGTGAAGTGGTTCCGCGACACCCACCCCGACGCGCGGCGCGCGCTGTACGGCACGCTGACACAGCTCGTGGCCAACGGCACGCTGAAGGCGCGCATCCACGCCACCTACCCGGTGGCGAACATCCGTGAGGCAGTGGCGGCGGCCCAGGCCGGCGAGAGGGACGGAAAGATCCTGGTGACGGGCGGGGCGGGCTGATCGGCTTCGCTTCAACTCTACCCCGCAGCGTCCAGCGGCCTGGGGCAGTTCAACAGGCCCACAACGCGGCACCGCCGCTCTCACGCGGGGTCGCTGCGAGTCGCGCTGCTCGGCCGGCGTACGCAGGGCCCGCACCTTGGCGGTGGCGCGGGCCAGGTGGCCCTCGTTGGTGCGCTTGTCGATCTACCGCGAATCGCATCAAGCGCAGGGAACGCGGCGAATGCCGCTGAAAAACACCGTCGTGCAAAACCCTGTCACCCCGTCACGCGCTCGCAGTGACTCGACGGGTTGATCGCGCTCGAACCTTCAAGTTGATCTGGCCTTGCCTGCCTGCCTACGGGAGGGCCGGACCCGGGGAAACGTGTGCCGCAGCCACGAAGTCCCAGGCCTTGACGCGGACGAGCCACTTCGCGACCGGCTCGCCAAGCGGCAGCTTCAAGTGCAGGAAACGCAGCAAGTCTGCTGTCGGCGCGCCACCCGGTACCGAGCCTGCCATCGGGACTGCCTGCGACAGCGTCACACCCTGCGGGAGGTCCAGGCTAAGCGATCGGCCGGTCGAGGACAGCACGCTGCTGCCATCGTCGCCCAACCGCCAGCCCAGGCGGAGCTCGATCACGATCACGCCGGCTGTCGGCGGCGCCTCGCCATGGGTCCACCCGGCAGGTCGACGCCGCAGCACCATCGCTCAGATCAACTTCAGCGCGGCGGGAAGATTGGGTTGCGGCCCGATGCGCTGAGAAAGTGGCACGCCTGGACCTGCGACCTGCGGGCTACCGGTGTTCATGAGAATCGAGCGCACCTTGGCGGGCGTGAGCGCCGAGCCGGTCTTCACCTTGGCAGCCCCTTGCAGGCAGGCCACCGCCGCCGTGACGATGGGTGATGCACTCGAGGTACCCGAGAAGCGCAGCGTGTACCAGCGATTCTGGTCTGTCGTGCCACCCTGCGCATCGCCGTAGCCGAGCGTTGCGACGTGCCACCCCCAAGCCTGCACGTCGACGATCTTTCCGTAGTTCGAAAACCAGATGCGCGAGCGGGGAACCCCGATTTGCGAGTACGCGGTGCCCGGGCCCCCCCCATGGAAGTCATACCAGTTGGTCGGCGGAATGCCTGCTCCCACGACGATCGCACCCGATGCCTTCTGCAGGCCGCTGCCGGCGTAGACGGGCAGGTCGAAGTCCTGGTTGCCGTTGCCTGCTGCCTCCACCACGGTGATGCCTTGATCGGTGGCCGCCTTGATGGCCGAGAAGACATCGGGCCAGTACTGCATTGCCACGTAGGCGTTGTTCGGGCCGGTGGCCTGCAGCTCGATCAGGATCACGTCGCCGGACTTCAATCGGGCGGCTGCGGAGGTGATCGCCGCTGCTGTGTTGAACACACCCGCGACTATGCACCCGTGAACCGCCGCGCCTGCGTCGCGGGCAGCGCCCACCGTGCCGATCGGGCCACGCTGACTGACCATCTCGCCCAGCACCGCGGTGCCATGGTCGATCCAGTCCTGCCCGGCGATGACCGAACCGCCGAGCGAGGCAATGCCCGCAGGCAGATCTTCGTGGGTGAGGTTCCAGTTGCCCTCGATATCGCAAATCGTGACGCCCTTGCCCGTGGCCCCGGCAGTGGCCCAGCCCGCCATGGCTCCGATGCCGTCGGGCGGCGAGTGCAAGTACCCCTGTGCGGGCTCGAAGTTGCGGCTCAGATTGCTGGCGCCACCGGGCGCCGCAGCCGGCACTGGCCGTGGTGCGACGTGGGCCGACCACACGGCCCCGCTGCGCGCGAGCTTGCTCGCAATGGCCTTGGCATCCTTGCCTCGCTTGGGCACGACCTGCACGAAGCCGCTTTGCGCATAGCCTGCACTGACCCGCTCGCGCGAACGAGTCACCGCGCGCGAACGTGTTGCCAGCACGCGCTGCGGCAGTTCGAAGTGCGGCCCGACGCGTTCGAGGTCGAATGCGGCCAGCGTCTCGTTGAGTCCCCGCCCACGCGCCTCGGATGCGGCGGAAGGCGCGGCGATGCCGCCACGCGTGACGACCAGCCCGCTGTCATAGCGCAGCTCGGCAACGACGTAGTCAGGCACATCGGGAGCGTGGAATTCACCCAACTGGAACCCGGGCGTGCGTGTATTGCGCGAAGCCATCGAGAGCCCTCCTTTCGGGCGGACAAGCGGCGCTTGCCACCGTCACAGTCTAGGGAGCGTGCAGCGTGAGCGAATCCGCTCGATTGCCGAGTGACGCCGGTCTCGCCCAGTGTTGACGGCGTGCGCGAGTGCAGGAGCAGGAACGCTCGGGACTTGGGGCCCGAAGCCAACGCGCTCTAGAGGTAGCGAGCGCCGGGCAAGGGGTCGGGGAGCCGTGGCAATCGCTTGCAGACCACGCCGATGAGCTGAAAGGTGTCCATCGGAGCGGGCTGCGGCTCGAGCAGGAACTCCTGGCTCGAGGGGCCGCGCACTTCGGACGTGCGCTCCACGGCTTGGTAGCCACGCTTGCGTGCGATGAACTGGTATCGGCCCGGTGGAACGCTGGCAAAGGCAAACGCGCCGGCTTCGTCGGAGAGCACGCACTGCACCACGCCGCTTTCGACGTGGGTCAGTTGGATCTCGGCGATCGGCAGCAGTTCGTTCGCCGAGGAGACCACCTTGCCCGAAACCCGCACGGGCGCCGCAGGAGGCGCAGGCGGCGAAGTTGGCGCAGGCGAGGGTGCAGGAGAGGGTGTCGGCGACGGTACCGGCCGCGGCGGCGGCGCGGCGGTAGGTCGGGGCGCCACGATGACTGCCGGCCCAGGTGGACGCATGACCAGCCCGATGGCACTCATGCTGGCGGCGCTCATCTGCCGCGGTGCAGCGGCTGCCAGTGGTGATGGTCGCGCCAGCGTGGTTCTCTCGCCCTTGATGGCGCTCAAGCTGCGTTCGAGCTTCGCCGGCGCGCCGAGTTGCGGCCTCGCCTGAAGCATGGCCAGCATCGCAGTGCTCTGCACTCGGGCGATCGTTGGCGATGCGGGGCGCCCCGGCGCGGCGGGTGCGGGCACCGGGGCCGCCGGGGGTTGCGGGGCCGCCATGGTCGCGCCGGCACCGGGTGCGACGCGCTGCGTCGCGTGGGTCAGAACCTGCAGCTCGGACTTGGACATCTGCTGTACGCGGAAGTCGGTCACCCGGTCATCGGCCAGGTTGGCCGGAATCGTCTTCAACAGAAGTGGCCCGAACAGCAGCCGCGAGCCCTCACGCAGCTGCTTGCGAATCTCGCCGTTCACGGCAGCTGCAGGGTCGAACTTCAACTCGACGTCCTTGACGAGAATCAGCTTCACCGGGTAGGCGGGCAGCCGACCTTGGAGTGACGCATCGCCCGTGCTCAGCAACGAGCCGTCGGGAAGCGTCCACAAGCGGCTGCGCAGGAGCGCCTCTTCGAACCAGGGCCGCACGAGGTCAAGCAGGCAGTAGCCGAATCGGATCGAGATCAACTCGGGAGCAAGTTCGCCGAACATCGCGCGCACGGCCTCGGGCACCTCGCTGCCGAAGCTGCGCGCGAGCACCCCGATCTCGGCACGTGGCAGAGACACTTGTTGCCAGATCGGCGCGCCGGCCTCCGCAATGGCGCTCGGCACGCATCCGGTGGGCAGGAACTCCTGGCCGACGTCGTCGGTCACGACCGCGGTGTCGCCGGTCTTGACGTTGCGGGCGTCCTGCCAGCGCTGCACGAAGTCGCCGCGGCGAAACAGCGCCTCGTAGGCGGCTTTGGCGGCGTCGATGGCGGACTTCGCACCGACGACCTGCCACTCGATCTGCAACTCCCGTCTGCGACCCTCGAGCGTCGCCAGTCGCGCTTCCCATCGGTCGATCGCGTCGGTCGCCGCCAGCGTCGAGCGCGCCGCACGATGCTCGATCAACTGCTCTTCGAGCTCGCGCACGCGCTCGGCGCAGGCCTTGTACCTCGTGTACTCGGCCGACTCGGCGCCCTCGGGCGTGTACAGAACGGCGCGCGCCTTGTCCATGCGCTCCTGCTCGTCCGCGCCCAGCGCATCGGGGTCGATGATGGCGGCGTGCTCCAGTACTTCCTTGTACAGGTTGTACAGAAGCCGGCTGCTTTCGATGCTCCACAAGTGCGGCCGTTCGGGCACCGAATTGGCGATGACCGCGAACTCCGATTGCGTGCGACGGTACTTCTGCGCCTGGGCGCCGGTGGCGACGTCGCCTTTGAGGAAGTAGAAGTCGTCGTTGTCCAGCGTGAACGCAAATGGAGCGAATGCGACCTGGTACTGCTCCGGGTCGGTCACCGTGGCGAGAAACAGCTGCTTGAGCTTTTGCAGAATCGAGAACGATGGGTTCATGACCGGCCCCTCCCCTGCCTGTACGGGCGCGCATCAGCACGGCCGCCACTGGGCGGCCGCGCTCACCACCACGCGTCTAGACCCAGCTCGTGATCGCCGGGTCGGGGTTGGGTGCCTTGGGCAGCAGGTGGCACTTGTAGCCGATGCATTGCAGGCCCTCGATCGTGATGCCCTGCGAGTCCTTGTGCCACCTGGAGGTGCGTTCCTGGTTGCCCCGCTGGTAGCCCCCTCCGATATGGAACGGCCCCCAGCCGAACCCGCCGCCGCCGCCGATCTTGGACTCCAGTTCCTGCGCCACCGAGCTCACGTTGGTGAAGCTCAGGCGCAGGTTGCGCACGAAGATCATGCTGGTCGGGTAGGCCGGCATCATCGAGTCGCGATGCGGCGGCTGGCGTCCGTCGGAGAGGAACTTGGTCTTGAAGCCCTCGTTGCCTTGCGCGAAGCGCCAGGTCTTGGAAGTCAGGAAGTTGCTCTTGAACCACGGCCGGACGATCGGCACCTGGCAGATTTCGAACGCCAGTTCGAAACTGCTGAAGTCGCACTTGGTGTCGAGTTGGCTGCGGCTGCCCTTGGCACCGCCGCCGATGTGGAAGAGCCCGAAGTTCGCCATGCCGGAAGCGCCCCAGGAGCTGGTGGCCTTCTTGGAGTAGTAGTCGTAGTCCTTGTTGGTGAAGCTCAGACGCGTCCAACCGCGCGACTGAGCAAAGTTCGAGGGCGCGAGCGCGGTGAAGAAGAAGTCCGAGCCGCTGGTCAGCCCGGTAAGACGCGCCTTCGCCAGCGCGTCCTTGTACTGGGCCTTGAGCAACGACAGGTCGCGTGAGCTCATCTGGTCGATGCGCGCCGCGATGCCCTCGAACTCGAGCTTGTAGCCGTTGGCCACCCAGTCGTTGAGGGCAAACCTGACCTTGCTGCGCAATACGTTGGCGTTGAGGGCCCAGTTGTGCACCGCCCGCGGCGTGGAGGCCGTCAGCGCGTCGATGCGCGCGCTGTTGTACTCGAGCGCGGCATCCATCCAGGCCTGCATCTTGTCGTTGTACGCCTTGACCAGCGGGCTGGGCTCGAGCACCTTGACCATCTCGCCGGTCGCCAGGTTCTCCTTCTCTCGCTCCACCTGCAGCAACTGGCGGAACTTCTCGATGCGCGCCTTGTCGGCGGCCGACAGCTCGGTGTTGGCAACCTGGCTGAAGGCCAGCACCTCCTCGTAGACATCGGACAGCGTGCCCTCGTTGTTCTTGACGTTCATGCGCACGTGGGTGTCGTCGATGCCCGAGGCGTCGGGGATGAGGTCAACCAGCCGCGCGAACTGCTCGGCCTGCATGTACATCGCCGAAGTGTCCTTGGCGATCTCGGCCTCGCGCTGTTCGTCGGTGAGCGGCTCGGTCACCTCCTTGCCCTCGGCATTGATGATCATCCTGGGCTTGTAGATGCCGGTCAGCCCCTGCGTGAGGAACTCGAAGTCCTTCGCCTCGTAGGGCACACCGGGCGTGCACCAGGCGAAGAAGTTGTCCTCAGATTTGGGCACGACTGTACCGTCACCGTTGACGATGACGTCGTAGATCTTGCCGAGCATGGTGTTCATCAGGTCCTGAGGGACCACATTGGCGGCAGCGGGCATGTCTTGTTCCCCTGGTAACGACGTTCCTGATCTGAAGTGAGGCGAATGGCCTGCGATCGCCTCGCCGCGTGCCCCTCGGATTCACAGTCCACCGAGGGCTGGCACACGGGCAGTCTCAGGTGCAACCGCGTTCGAGGGCATCCTCCCCCGGGATGAATGTCGCTGAAGGGATTGGGGGGGGTGCCGCCACCAGTGCTCAAATACTGCGAGCCCCCACGCGCTCGAGCGGCGCGTCACGACGCGTCGACCAGGGCGCAAAGCGCAGGTCGAGCGACATGCGACGCGCCGCGACGGGATGCTGTAGATTGGAAGGACGTCTTGCCTGCGTGGCCACCATTGACTGCAAGCCCGCTGCCCCGCAGTGTCACGGTGTCGGTGGCATGCCTGAGGTGCTACCCACACCCAGGCTTCCCACTATTCTTGCATTTGCTGGGCCGGCGGGGCCACCGAGCCCAACGCCAGAGAACGTTGGGATGTCCGGGCAGCCGTCGAGGGCCGTGCCGCTGACCAGATATGCAATCGCCAATTCTCATTCAGTTGCTCATCAGCTTCGCGCTCGCATACTTGTCCGGCGGGTTGCTCGGTTATGTCATTCATTGGGTTCTTCACCAACGATGGTCTGGCAAGCTCTATCGCCTTCACTTGACTCATCACGAAGTGAAGTACCCTTCGCGCGATTTCTTGTCCGTCGGGGAGTATCGCGACGCCGGATCCGGCAATATAACCCCCTACTTCGTCGCTTTGGCAACCATCGTGCTTCTCCCAGCGTTCTTCGCGTTGCGGCAGATCGGTGTACCCGCTTGGACCATCGCAGTGGTGGCCGTTGAGATCACGCTTATGGCAGTGGTGAATGACAGGATTCACGACGCCCTGCACATCAAAGGCCATTTTCTCGAGCGCCTCGGGTTTTTCCGAAGGTGCCGAATCGCGCATCGAGTCCATCACACGAACGTCAAGTCCAATCTTTCGATGACGACGTTTGAATGGGATCGCGTATTTGGCACTTTCAGCCTGCCGGATGAATAGTCGCCTTTGCAAGAACGCGGGCTGCGACCGGCCGAACCCTGTTTTGAGAGCGGCCCGAGCCAGGCTTGGGCGATGTGCGCTCAGCACCTAAACGTCATCGCTTGGAGGTATTCCGGCCCCACGCCGTGTATAGACACGCCGATATGCGATCACTACGATGCGCACTGCCCGCAAAGGAACAAGAATGGACACACCACGAGCGGAAGGCGGCCTTGATGCCCATCGCGGCGCTGTGTCGTTGCGCCGTCCTCGCCCGCTTCTTCCCGGCCTTGGCACCCACTGACGCGACACGCCGCCAACCATGGCCAAGCTGTTCATCTCCTATGCGAGACGGGACGGTGCGGAGTTAGCGCATCGCTTGCTGAAGGATCTTGCCGAGAATGGGCACGATCCGTGGCTTGACAAGCGTCAGATCGAACCTGGCGAGGCTTGGGCGAGAGCCATTGAGGAGGAGGTCGGCCGCAGCGATGCGCTGCTCGCCTTGTTGACCGCTGGCGCCTTCGAATCGTCGATCTGCCGTGGTGAGCAGTTGCGTGCAGTGCGGCTGCACAAGCCCATCTTGCCGCTGCTCGCGCAGGCCGATGCCGATCGGCCGGTGTACTTGGAGGCCGCTCACTACCTCGACTTTACGGACAAGCAGGCCTACGGCGTACGACTTGCAGAGCTGCTCGGCGCCATCGCAAGCGGCCACGGGCTGCTTCTTTCGGCGTTGCCGCCCTATCGACAGCGACAGATCGCCACTAGCGCCGACCTCGGCGCGGAGCTCATGATGCGCGCCGGCGGACCGGCCGACTGGCAGGACCTGCTGACGCTGGCCCGCCTGAGCTTTTCGCGCTTCTCCGAAGCCTTGGCCCCTGCAGGCACCTTGCTCGGTCAGTACGAGGCGGACCTGCACGTCGAGCGGGCCGAAGTGCAAGCCGAGCTAAAGCGCTTCGCCGCGGGGCCAGCGCTGGGCTTGGTGCTGATTGGCGAACCCGGCGTAGGCAAGACACACTTGCTCGCGCGATGGTGCCATAGCCGTTTGGCGCAAGGCGACGCCGTACTCGCTTATCCGGGTGCGCGCCTGGACGCTGCCCGCTTGCCGGTGGAGATCGCACACGACCTCGGTTTCGAATATGGCTCCGAGCTGCAGGCCGCCTGGACGCGTCTCGAGGGCATCGCTGCAGATGCACAACGCACCCTGTGGATTGCCATCGACGGCCTGGACGACTGCCGCTCAGGGCCTGACGCCGCACGCCAGCTGATGCTCGCCATCGACGCTCTCATGGCTCGATTGCCGGGGCACGCGATTCGCCTCCTCGTCAGCAGCGCCGCGGCGACCTGGGAACGCATGTCCACCCGGCGCGGGCCGCTCAAACTCGCCTGGGGTCGCTATCACGCCACAGAGCAGCGAAATACGGTGCTCGAGCTCGACCGCTTCACGTTGGACGAAGCACGGCGGGCTTGGTCGTTGCACGCCGCTCGTCTCTCGCTCCCGCAGGCCTGGGTTGAGTTTTCACCCGTGCTGCAAGCCCGCTTGACAGACCCCTCGATGCTGCGCCTGCTGGCTGAGGCACTCGTGAGCTTCCAAGCGCGGGGCGCGGATCTCGACTTCGACACCATCGCCTTCCAGCACTACTTTGCCCAGCGCATAGGTGGCGACGCCGGACGCGACTGCTTGGCCGCGTTGGCCGCGAAGATGCTGACGCGCCGGCAGGCCGCATTGCCGCTCGGCGCGCTGGCTGCAGACACGCACTTCGAACGCTCGTTCGATGCGGATCGGCTTCCTATAGGCACCCTGGCTGAACTGATCGACCGGGGCGTGCTCACCGAGATGCCAGGGGATGGCATCGACGACGCATCGCTTCGATTCACCTACCCCCAGATTGGCGCGCTTGCCATGGTGCGCGCGATGCTGCCCGCGGCCTCGCCCGGAACGCCGCTGAACACCAAGGGCAAGGTCGATGCCGGCGCAGTGCGCGGAATCGTGCAGCGCCTTCTAGCGGCCGCCGACGACTTGCCCTTGGCCTGGGAGGCTGCGATCAGCTTCGTAGCCTCGCGCGCCGACGATGCCGTCATCTGCGACCTCGCCGGTGATGCCGACCCCGAGCTGCGCGAACTCGCCATGCAGAGCGTGGTACGTCAACATGGCATCGATCCGGCGCACGCCCGCAACCGACTGGACTTGATGATTCACCGCCCCTCAGCTGAGCCGAAGCGCACAGCTGTGCGGGCGGCATTGCACATCGGCCCCGCGATGCGCGACTGGCTCATCAAAGTCGTCTCTGGCTCCGACGAGGTGAAGCATGCGGTGCGCGACACGCTGTACTTCATCTGGAGTGGCTTCTCGCAGCCCGGCGGTCTGAACCGCACGAACGCGCTGTACTTCATCTGGCGCCGTGCGCCCGACTTCACGCATGAGCTGCTGGACGAGCTGGTCTCGCGCATCGGCCTGTTCAGCATTTTCAAAGCCGGGCATACGTTCGCGTTCGTGCTCGACGTGATGATCACGATCTACATCAATCACTGCGAGCGCCAGCAGGTGATCGAGCACACCGCGATGCTGTTCCGCCGCATCGCCGTGGAAAAGCTGCACCTGGACCGGATCGCCCTTCCCGACAGGGTGGAGAAGATGGTGCTGGGGGTGGTCAGTTCGGTCCTGGCCGAGCGGGTGCTCGGCTGGGTCCTGCTTGATGAATCCAACAAGCCGGAGGCCTTCTTCTCGCGCTCCGGCGATCGCGCCCTGCTCGCACAAGCGGCGCCATGGCTCGACCCAGCCACCCAAGTCGACGAGGCGCGTGCGCTCCTGCAACGCATGTTCACGAGTACAACGCCCGTCGTCCGCGGCGCCGCCGCGCTGGTCGTCGCGGTCCATGCGCTGGCCGACCTCACGAAGGCAGAAGGCGTGATTCAAGGGCTGTTCGATTCACTCGACGCCCGGGGTCGCGGTTGGCTGCTGGCGGGATTGGCGGTCCTGATTCCCGATACGCCCGAGCAGTGGGTGCCGATGCTCGAGGAGCTGACGGAAAGGCTGATCGACGAGGGTGCCGCCGCGGGTGCATCGGGCACCCCCCCGGGGCCGCCGCCGATCCTGCCGTTCTTCGATGCGCTGTACGTCCCGCTCGGGCTGGCATATGGCAAGCGAGGCGATGGCATGCCGATGTTCGAGCCATTGCTCCAGGATGCCGCTTCAAGACCACAGGAGGCATGCCGGCTGGTGACAGCACTGGGCATCGTCGGCTTCTACCATCCGCAACCCGCCCTCGACCTGCTCTGCCCGCACTTGGCAGCGCTGCTGTCCGATGCCGCGCTCGCCCCGGCAACCGTGGCTGCGCTGGCGACCATCCGAACCCTGCACTTCGAAGCGGTCGACCGCGCGCTCGCCGCAGCTGGCACCGCCGACGCCCGGCGTCGCGATATTGTGGCTGGCGGGCAGCCGGTCCGTGTTCAGCAGTTCATGGCGCTGCTGGGCTACCACAACAACGCAGTGCACTTCTGCGTCGAGTACCCCATCATGCGGCGCGGCCTGGCCATGCATGCGCTGCAACTGCTTGCCACGGCAACGGGCCCGCGCGAGTTCGTCAGCGCCTATGCGCAGCGAGCCATCCACATGGCGCGCGAGGCCCGGTTTGACTTACGCCGTTGGACAGCGCCCGATGGCGTGGGTGCGGAGGCTCACAGCGATGCGGCAGCAGCGTGAGGCGGCCGAGGCGGGGCCGGCCGCACCGGCGGCACTGCCACGGCGGCGCTGGCGGCAGCTGCTCACACGCTGCATCGTCATCGTGTACCTGGCGCTACGCATCTCGACGCTCGGCTTCACGCTGCTGTTGCCAATCGTCGGCGCCGCGAGCACGGCAGGCGAGTGGAGCACGCGCGAGGTGCTGTGGCTGCTACTGATGGCGCTCGCCTTCCACACTTTCGCTTATGTCGGCAATGATGTCGCTGACCTCGAGATCGATCGCAGCGAGCCGCTTCGCGCCGATTCGCCGCTGGTGCTCGGCATCTGGAGCCGCGGCCAGGCGCTCGCGTTGACACTGGCTCAGGTGCCGCTGACCTTCGCGGCCGCCTGGGCCGCCGGCGCCGGTCCGCTCGCGATGGTGGCGCTTGCAGCGGCTCTTCTCGGTATGGCCGGCTACAACCTGTGGGGCAAGACGGCACGGCGGCCACTCCTGACCGATGCCTTGCAGTCTGCCGCTTGGTGCGCTTTGCTGCTTGTCGGCGCGGCGCTTGCCGATCGGTTACCCGGCCGCGCCAGCGCTTGGATCTGCGTGTATGTCTTCGCCGCGGTGATGCTTGTCAATGGCGTGCATGGCAGCTTGCGCGATCTGATCAACGATGCGAGGTGTGGCGGCTGGACAACCGCCATGAGCCTGGGTGCAACCCCCAGCGCTGACGGCGCCGTCGTGGTCTCGGCGACGCTCGTGCGCTACGCGTGGGCACTCCAGGTCGTGCTGGTGACCAGCGCGCACATGGCTTGGCATGAGCTGGCCGGCCGGCTGAACGATGCCCTCCTCGCAGCGGCGGCGCTGCTGGTCGGCGCGGCGCTGTCTGGCAGCGTCGTTTCGCTACGTCGCGTATTCCGCACGGCAAGCAGAAGGCAGGCTTTCCTTTCGGCGATAGCGCTGAACATCGTGTGCACGTTGGCCGTGCTGCCGGCGCTGGCACTGCCCGCGTTGGGGTGGTCCCAGGGGGCGTTGCTCTTCGCTCTCGCGGCAGCGCCTGTGCTCGCCATGCGTGCCTACAACCGCAGTCATTGGCACCTGCCCAATGCAATGGAGGGCCACGCATGACGGCCCAGGTGCCGCACGCCTTCGCCGCCAACGGCGGTCCGTTGCGCAGGCTGACCGGGCGTGCGCACTTGGCCTTGCGCCTGGTGCGCATCAGCCGGCCGTTGCTGGCCGGCGGCTTCACGTTCCTGGGCGGCGTGCTGGCAGGCGGCTGGCCCGCCGGTGGCGTCGCCGCTGGCGCTGGACTCGCGGCCCTGTCAGTTTCCTGCATCACAGCCTTTGCCTTCGTCGTCAACGATTGCTTCGACGTTGCCGCCGATCGTCTAGGCAAGCCGGATCGTCCGCTGCCGGCCGGCGATGCGGCGCCGAGCTTCGCCTGGCGCTTGGCCGGCGGTCTGGCCGCTACCGGCCTCGGCTTCGCCGCGGCGCTGGGGCCGCTCGCAGCGGCTTATGCGCTGGCTGCGCTCGGCCTGTCGTTCGCGTACTCTGCCCATTTCAAGCGCACGCTGCTTTTGGGCAACGCCAGCATCGCGCTGCTCGTCGCGTCCACCTTGCCATTCGGTGCGGTAGCAGCCAACGGCAACGTCAACTTCGCAATCGCCTTGGGTGCCTGGCTGAGCTTTCAATATGTGCTGGCGCAGGAGGTACTGTTCACGCTCGAAGACCTCGACTCGGACCAGGCCGCGGGCCTGAAGACGACGGCAACGATTTTGGGGCGCGTGCGCTGCGCGCGCTTGGTGCAGTGCCTGATGCTGGTCTTCGTGGCCTCCGCCTTCGCGCCTTGGCTCGCCGGGCGAGGTGACACGCGCTATGCGTTGCTCGCCGGGGCCGGCTGTGTCGCCCCCGCGCTTTGGATTGCCTTGCGACTGCGTTGCCCGAATCGGCGCGACCGCATTGCCGAGGCGGCGCGCTGGTCGCGGCTGCCCTGGTTGGCCAGCTTCCCGCCGCTGTTCCTGCTTCAGTGATGGCCAAGATCAGCCGGGGCCTTTCGCGCCGCGACATGTTGCGCACCCTCGCGCTGTTGTCGGCCTCTCTGGGCAGCGTGGCCGCCCGCGCCACCACGCCGTGGGGCGAGGCGCAGCAGGTACCGCGAAAGCGCCTGGAGGCGGCGCTACGAACGCAACAGCAACAAGGCTACCGGCTCGATGCCATCGCCAACGCAGTACGGCTGCAAGCCGCGTGGATGCTCGCGCTGGCCACTCAGGCTGGCGCCGAAGACCCGCTGCAGCGGCCATTGCGCGTGGACCACCGCGATCACTACGCGGCCTTTGTGGAAGTGGCCGATTTGGCGCCAGACAAGATTCCAAGCTTTGTCAACGCTCCATACCAAGCTAAGGAGGACCTGCTGTTCGATTTCCGAATGGACCGCGTGCTCGATCTCGCGGCGACCCGCGATCGGCCAAGGCGCGCACTCAACGTCAAGGCCGGTTGGCCCGAGGAGTCGGGCGCCGCTGCAAGCTACTCGTACGAAGACCGTTCGACCGACCCACACATCGAAACTACACGCCAGCAGGTGACGAGCTGGCGCATCCTCGACTACGGCGACGTCATCGTCTACGACCAGCTGCAGGGCGTGGGCGGGCGCGCGACGTCCGGGCTGCTTGGCGCCGTGTTCGAAGTCGTCGGCCACGCCCAGGCACGGCAGACCCGCTTCGCGATCGCTGCCGACGGAACGCAGGTCAGCCTTACGACCGCGCGCAAAGGCTTGTCGTTCACGCTGACGGTGGTCATCACGCCCGACGGCCGTGTGACCCAGGGCCTGCCCGCCGGGCGCCCCGATCTGGAACGGGTCGAACAGCGCCTGAGGACCCTGCCAATGGACGTGGTCTATCGGCCGCTGGATCGATCGCCGGTGCAGCGCAGGGTGTCCGGCTGAGCGCACACACCGCGGCGGGCGCTGACACCCGCCGTGACACCCGGCTCGCAGTGGCGCATGGACCACATGCCCAGCCGGCGTGCGCGGCCACTCGGGGACCGGGCGGCTGAGCCGCAGGCGCGCCCCTCATGCGCTGGGCACCGCCTCCACCACCGACAGCGTGCTGGCGCTGCCGCGCACCGCGTCCAGCCGCAGCCCGGCCCGGGCCAGCAGCGCGGCGAATTCATCCTGCGTGCGCTCGCGCCCGGTGGCGAACGCCATCATCAGGATGTCCATCACCTTGGCCGGATGCGGCGCATTGCCCTCAGGCACCACCGCGTCCACCACCAGCAGGCGCGAGCGCGGGCCCATCGCGGCGCGGCAGGCGCGCAGGATGCGCAGGCAGGCGTCGTCGCCCCAGTCGTGCAGGATGCGCTTGAGCACATAGGCGTCGGCTCCGGCGGGCACGGCTTGGAAGAAGTCGCCGCCTTGCACCTGCCAGCGGCTGTCGGCCAGCGCAGCGTGCGCTGCCAGCGCCGCAGGCTGCTGCACCACCAGGGGCTGGTCGAACAAGGTGGCGCGCAAGGCCGGGTGGCGCAACAGCACTTGCGCCAGCAGGCCGCCCTGGCCGCCGCCCACATCCACCACGCTGGCGAAGCGCCCGAAGTCGCCCGCCTCGGCGATGGCCGGGTCTTCGGCCGAAGCGAAGTTGGCCATGCCGCGGTCGAACCAGGTGCTGCACTCGGGGTGACGGGCGATGTAGTCGAAGAAGCCCATGCCGTGCTGGCGTTCGAATGCGGGCTCGCCGCTTTGCACGCTTTGCCGCAGCGCGCCGACCGCGTTCCACCACGAGCCGTCGCCGGTGACTTCGGCGCACAGCAGCACGCCGTCGCGCATCACGCCCTGGCGCAGCAACTGCGAGGCCGGCGTGTTGGCAAAGCTGCCGTCGATGTCTTCCGCAAACACGCCCTGCGCCGCGAGGCACCGCAACAGCCGCCGCAATGAAGGGGCGTGGCTGCCGCTGGCGCGCGCCAGTTGCCCCACGCTGAGCGGGCCTGCGGCCAGGTGGTCGGCCAGACCGAGCTCGGTGGCCACGTGCAGGCTGCGTGACAGGAGATAGCCGAGGGCAAGGTTCATCACGGTCTCGACGGGATGACTGGGGGCAGGCATGGCGAATGTGGCTGTCGGAAGTGGCGGGTGCCTGCCATACGCCGCGGGCCGCGCGGCGGATGCGCGGCCGCGCAGACCCGTTCGCGCGCGGGCGGCACGGCCGCCGGGTTGCCACGTGCGGCCGCCTCGACGAGTGCGCTGAGGCCCCGCACGGCGCGCAAGGGCACCTGCCCGCAGGGCCGCAGTCGGGGACTACCTCACCTCGGCGGCCGGGCGCTGCGGGCCGCCCACGGAACCGCACCGGCGCCCGCGCGGGCTTGATCCAACCGGTTTACCGGTGCGTATCGATGGGTCCCGCAGCATCGTCGGCCTTGGCTGCCGCCGCATCGGCCCGCCGCTGCTGACGCCGGCGCGCGTTGTCAACGGCCTGCTGCGGCTCCTTCTCCGGCTGCGACAACCACATCTCGCGGCTCTTGAGCGCCCAGTAGGCGCCGAAGATCAGAATGCCAGCCGCCTCGATGAAAAACACCTTGTGTGTATCCCACAGGCCGAACAACCACGCCGCCGCGAGCCCCGGCAGGGGGAACAGGAGCATGGCCAGCGCCAGCCCCTTGTAGGTGCGGCGGAACGACTCGACATCGACGGTCGGCGGCGCGAACTCGAGCGTCTTCTCGGCACAGCTCCACGAGACGATGGCGAGCAGCACGAACAGCGCCACCGCGGCCACGAGGTGAACCTGCGTCCCGTCCTGCTCCGCCCAGGTGTGGACGGCGCGGCAGGTCTGAAACAGCGTGGCGATGTGCGGGTCCGTCTTCGCCTCACGCGGGTCGATCGATTCGGGAAAGATCGCGACCGCCGCCGCGCATAGCGCCGCAGCATTCAGCAGTGTGTTCTCCAGCGGCGTGAAGCCCTTGTACGCATGGAGGCCGACGGCGATCGCGCACAGGAACCCGACGAACAGCGTGCGCATGGGAAACGTCGCGCACTGGACCTCCCCCGCCGCGGCCCAGAAGTACGAGCTCATCGACGGCTGAAGGTCCAGCCCATGACGCAGCTTCCCGTAGGCAAACAGGATGAACGGAAAGGCGAAGGCCAGGATCGCGAGCCCGATCCGCAGCCCGAAGTAGGTGCTCGAGAAGTGGCGGACCAGCTCCTGCGGATCGCTGACTGACACCGTGTTGGACGGCAGAGGGATCTTCACAGGCTTCCTCCTGGGTTGTTGGGTTCAAGGCGGCGCACGGCCCGCAGGACAGGTCGCCCCTGCAGGGCGCGCGAGCCGCTGGCCGCGCGTGAGCTTGGCGCGGTCCTCGCACCGCGGCAAGGGGTGCGGGGGCTTCGTGTCCTCCGCATGCGCTAGTCCACTGAGTCAGTGAAATGGCACCCCCCGTGAGCGCCTGCAAGGGGCGCAATCTAGGCGCGAAGCCGCCGATGTGGCGGGCCCCACATCAAGGCTTCGCAACAACGAGTGCGCCCCTTGCAGGCGCTCACCCTTCGGGCCGGGGCGGCAGAGGGGGCGTGGGGGTGGTGGGGCGCGTGCCCAGGCGGCCACCCCCGGCCCCCCCCCCCGCCAACCCCAGCCCCCACAGCCGCCCCCGCGGGGGGGGGCCA
>JAEUPD010000050.1 GCA_016788525.1 Rubrivivax sp. | reverse complement strand
CGATCTGAGCGCCACGGCCTGCCCGGGCACGCCTTTGCCGCCACGACCTGCGGACGCCGCCCCCAACCGCCGCACGACACTCATCCCCCGCGACGCAGCGACGAAACGCCACTCCGGACGCGCCCCCCGCAACCCGACGAGGCGCCTACCTCACCGCGCCCCCATCAACGCCAACAGCACCCCACCCGCCACCACGCTGGCCACCTGCCCCGCCGCATTCGCCCCCATCGCGTGCATCAGCAGGTGGTTCTCGAAGTCCTCGTCCTGCGCCACCCGGTGCACCACCCGCGCGGCCATCGGGAAGGCGCTGATGCCGGCGGCGCCGACCAGCGGGTTGAGCGAGTTGCCCCCGCCGGCGGCGTTGAGCAGCTTGGCGAACATCACGCCGGCCACGGCATCGAGTGCGAAGGCCAGGATGCCCAGCACCAGGATCAGCAGGGTGCTGGTCTTCAGGAACTCGCTGCCCACCATCGTGGAGCCGATCGCCAGGCCCAGGAACAGCGTCACCACGTTGGCGATCTCCTGCGATGACGCCTTGGTCAGCCGCTCGACGACGCCCGACTCCTTCATCAGGTTGCCGAGCATCAGCATCCCGATCAGCGGCGTGGCAAACGGCACCAGCGTGCCCACCACCAGCGTGACGACGATCGGGAACAAGATGCGCGTGCGCCGGCTGATGCTGCGCTGGCTGTAGGGCATGCGGATGCGGCGCTCGCGCTCATTGGTCAGCGCCTTCATGATCGGCGGCAGGATGATCGGCACCAGGCTCATGTAGCTGTACGCGGCCACGGTGATCGGCGCCAGCAGATGCGGCGCCAGGATGCCGCTGACGTAGATGGAGGTCGGCCCGTCGATGGCACCGATGATGCCGATGGAGGCCGCCTCGGGCCGGCTGAAGCCCAGCACCAGCGCCAGCAGCAGCGTGGCGAAGATGCCGAACTGCCCCGCCGCGCCCAGCAGCACCATGCGCGGGTTCTCCAGCAGCGGCCCGAAGTCGGTGAGCGCGCCGATGCCGATGAAGATGAGCAGCGGGAACAGCTCGTTGCCCACGCCCATGTGGTACAGCACCTTGAGCATGCCGTCGTCGGCGATCAGCGGCGACAGCGGCAGGTTCGCCAGCAGGCAGCCGGCGCCGATGGGCACCAGCAGCAGCGGCTCGTAGTTCTTCGCGATGCCCAGATAGAGCAGCACGCCGGCCACCGCCAGCATGAACAGCGAAGCCGGCGTCACCGCCGCCACGCCCATCGCCAGCAGGCCCAGGCTCTCGGCAACGTTCATGATCTTGCCGCCGCCTCGAAGCGAACGATCGGCTGGCCATGCGCCACCTGCTGGCCGGCCTGCACGCACACCTCGGCGATGCAGCCGTCGCGCGGGCTGCGCAGGATGTTCTCCATCTTCATCGCTTCCAGCACTGCGATGTCCTGGCCCCGCTTCACGTGGGCCCCGGGCGCCACCGCGACGCGCAGGATGACGCCGGGCATCGGCGCCGCAAGCGAGTCGCCGGCGTTGGGCACGCTGCCCGCGGCCCCCGTGGCAGGGGCGGCGTGCACCGGCACCGCCTTGGCCGCGGGCCGCACCATGGGTCTGCCCGCCGGTGGCGCAGGCGCCGCGGGGGCGGCCGCCGCAAGCGCGGCGGCCGCGCCGGGCACCGCAGCGGCCGGCGCGGCCGCCAGCTCTTCGCTGCCCTCCAGCACCACGTCGAATTCACGCCCGTCGACGGCAACGCGCCAGCGCTCGGCGGCCAGGTCTTCCACGTCCACGGCGAAGCCGCGGCCCTCGATGGCGATGTGATAGCGGCGCATCGTGCCGGCTCCTTGTTCGTTGGCGTCCTTGCGCCCGTCTGCTCGCGCGCTACCCGCGCCCCTTGCGGAACGTGCGGTTCTGGCGCAGCCGGCCACTGGCCACCCAGCGTGAGGCGTGCAGCAGGCTGCCAGGCCAGTGGATGCGCAAGTCGGGCATCGCGGCCTTGCGGCGCTGGGACACATGCACCAGCACCGCGGCGGTGATGGCCGCCACGAGGTGCGGCTCCAGCGCGGGCTCCGACGCCACATCGGCAGTGGCCGCGGTATCGCCCGGTGTGGCGACCAGGGCCCCGCCGGTGGCGGCGCCTGCGGGGGCATCTCTCGTCGCGTCGGCCTGCGGCTGGTCGAACCGCAGCACCAGCGTCAGCAGCCCCCACAGCAGCGCCAGCAACGCGAACACCAGCCCCATGCCGAGCACGGTGATCTGCAATCCCCAGCCGAGGTCGTTCATCTCCGGGCGCTTGTTTTTGCCGGCGCGAGGCGCGCCATCAGGTCGGGATCAGCCCGTGCTTCTTCGGCGGGTTCTGCTGCACCTTCGTGCGCAGCACCTCCAGCGCGCGCACCAGGCGTGGGCGGGTCTCGTGCGGTTCGATCACCTCGTCGATCTGGCCGACGTCGGCGGCGCGGTACGGGTTGAAGAACTTCTCGCGGTAGTGACCCACCAGTTCGGCCGACCGCTTGGCCGGGTCGGCGGCGGCGGCCACCTCCTGCCGGAAGAGCACGCGCACCGCGGGCTCGGCGCCCATCACCGCAATCTGCGCCGTGGGCCATGCGAACGCCAGGTCGGTGCGCATCTGCTTGCTGCTCATCGCCACGTAGGCACCGCCCATCGCCTTGCGCGTGACGATGCTGATCTTGGGCACCGTCGCTTCGCAGTAGGCGTAGATGATCTTCGCGCCGTGGCGGATGACGCCGCGGTACTCCTGGTCGGTGCCGGGCAGGAAGCCCGGGCAGTCGATGAAGGTGACGATGGGGATGTTGTAGGCGTCGCAGATGCGGATGAAGCGCGAGATCTTGTCGCTGGCGTCGATGTCCAGCGCACCGGCCATGTGCGTGGGCTGGTTGGCGACGATGCCGACCGAGAAACCGTCCAACCGCGCGAAGCCCGTCAGCGCGTTGGGCGCGTAGCGCGGCTGGATCTCGAGCAGGCTGTCGCGGTCGAAGACGTGCCCGATGACCTTGCGCATGTCGTAGGGCTGGTTCTCGGCCTCGGGGATGATCGAATCGAGTTCCAGGTCGATGCGGTCGGCAGGGTCGTAGGGGGTGATCGGCGGCGGGTCTTCGTTGTTGTTCTGCGGCAGGTAGCCCAGCAGCTGCTTCACGAGGTCCAGCGCGGCGGCGTCGCTCCAGGCCTGCAGGTGGGCCACGCCGCTGCGCCCCATGTGCACGTCGGCGCCGCCGAGGTCGTCGCCGCTGACCTTCTCGCCGGTGATGGCCTGCACCACGTCCGGGCCGGTGAGGAACATCGTCGAGTTCTCGCTGACGATGATGAAGTCGGTGAGCGCCGGCGAGTACACCGCGCCCCCCGCGCACGGGCCGAGGATGAGCGAGATCTGCGGGATGACGCCCGAGCTCATGACGTTGCGCACGAACACCTCGCCATAGGCGGCGAGGCTCCTCACGCCCTCCTGGATGCGCGCGCCGCCGCTGTCGTTCAGCCCGATGAGCGGGATGCCGCTTTCCAGCGCGAGGTCCTGGATGCGGCAGATCTTGCGGCTTTGCACCTCGCTGAACGAGCCGCCGAGAATGGTGAAGTCGTGCGCGAACACCGCCACGCGCCGGCCGCTGATCTTGCCGAAGCCGGTGACGACGCCGTCGCCGGGGTAGCGATGCCGCTCCAGGCCGAAGTCGCGCACGTCGTGGGTGGCCAGCGCGCCAAGCTCCTGGAACGAGCCGTCGTCCAGCAGCATGTCCAGCCGCTCGCGCGCGGTGAGTCGCCCTCGCGCATGCTGCTGCTCCACGCGCAGCGGCCCGCCGCCTTGCAGGGCGCGGTGGCGCATCTCGCGCAGCGTGTGCAGCTGCGGGCTCGCGGGCACGTCGTTCATGCGGCTCCTTGTGGGCACAGACCGGCACTAACGCCGAGTCGATGCAGCATCATCGAACGGCCGCGCGTCGCCGCGCCTGACGCGCATCAAGCGCGGGCGCGCCCGCCCGGGGCCATGTGTTTGATGCCGGTCAAGCCGGCAGGCCGGGCGGGCGCCCGGCCGATGCGCTCACGGGTGCAGCTGGTGGTACTTGCCCATCAGCGCATCGCGCGACTCGGCGTGCGCCGGGTCGGGCACGATGCAGTCGGCCGGGCACACCAGCATGCACTGCGGCTCGTCGTGCGCGCCGACGCACTCGGTGCACTTGGCCGGGTCGATGGTGTAGATCGGCGAGCCGACGGCGATCGCCTCGTTGGGGCAAGGCGACACGCAGGCGTCGCAGGCGGTGCAGTCGTCGTTGATCAGCAAGGCCATGGAAAGGCTCCGGTGGAAAGGCGGTTCAGGCGAAGCGCCCGGTGTAGGACTTCAGCGCCTTCATGTAGTTGGCGCGTTCGAAGGCGGCGGGGTCGGGGCAGGCGCGCTGCGAGAGCGAGCCGGTCAGCTGCCGCACCGACTCGTAGTCGCGCTCCTGCATCCAGCGCGCCACGCCGTCCAGCAGCGTGCGCACGTGGCCCGGGCCCTTCTGCAGCAGGCTGCTGGCGACCATCACGCAGTCGGCGCCGGCCAGCAGCAGCTTGAGCACGTCGTCGGCGGTGTGCGCGCCGCCGGTGGCGGCGAGGCTGGCCTTCACGTGGCCGTGCAGGATGGCGATCCAGCGCAGCGCCAGCCGCAGCTCGTCGGACGTGGAGAGCACCAGGTGCGGCGCCACCTCCAGCTCGTCGAGCATGATGTCGGGCTGCACGAAGCGGTTGAACAGCACGAGCCCGGAGGCGCCGGTGTCCACCAGCCGCTGCGCCATGTGCGCGAAGGCGCTGAAGTACGGCGCCACCTTCACCGCCACCGGCCGCTGCACGTCGCGGCACACGGCGGCCACCAGGTCGACGTAGCGCTGCTCGACGGCCTCGCTGGTGTCGGCCGGGTCGGTGGCGAGGAAGTAGACGTTCAGCTCGATGGCGTCGGCGCCGGCCGCCTGGAACTGCCTGGCGTAGCTCGTCCAGCCGCCCGGCGTGTAGCCGTTCAGGCTGGCGATCACCGGCACGTCCAGCGCCGCCTTGGCGTCGGCGATGAGCTTCAGGTGCTTGTCGATCGCCGTGCCCTGGTGCCGCACTTCGGGGAAGAAGCCGCGCGCCTCGGGCGAGACCTCGCTGCCGTAGAGCATGAGGTGGTGCGCAGCCATCTCCTCGTGCTCGATCTGCTCCTCGAACAGCGATGGCAGCACGACGGCGCCGACACCGGCGTCTTCCAGCCGGCGCAGGCTGTCGACGCTGGCCGTCAGCGGCGACGCCGATGCCACCACCGGGTTGCGCAGCTCCAGGCCGAGATAGCGGGCGCGAAGATCGACGCCAGTGGTGGTGGTGTTCACTTGTCGGCCTCCTCGGTGGCGACGGGCGTGGGCGTGGTCTGCGGCGGGCCGTCGGGCTCGCTGACGGTGCGGTGCACGCCGGCGATCTGCTCGTACAGCGTCCAGCGCGCGTCGGCATCGGCCTGCGCGCGGCGCGCCAGCTGTTTGGCGCGCGCCGGATCGGCCTGCGCCAGCATCGCGAAGCGCCCCTCCTTCATCGTGAACTGCTCCAGCGGAATCGTCGGCTTGCGCGAGTCCAGCTTCAGTGGCTGGTCGGCGCCACCCATGCCTAACCGTGGATCGTAGTGGTACAGCGTCAGGTAGCCGCTCTTGACCGCCTCGCGCTGGTGGCTCATGCCGGTGGTCATGTCGATGCCGTGCGCGATGCAGTGGCTGTAGGCGATGATCAGCGACGGGCCGTTCCAGCTGGCCGCCTCCTGGAAGGTGCGCACCGTGTGCACCGGGTTGGCGCCCATCGCCACCTGCGCCACGTAGACGTTGCCGTAGGCCATGGCGATCATGCCCAGGTCCTTCTTGCCGATGGCCTTGCCGGCGGCAGCGAACTTGGCCACCGCGCCGCGCGGCGTGGACTTGCTGGCCTGGCCGCCGGTGTTGCTGTAGACCTCGGTGTCCAGCACCAGGATGTTCACGTTGCGGCCCGAGGCCAGCACGTGGTCGAGCCCGCCGTAGCCGATGTCGTAGGCCCAGCCGTCGCCGCCGACGATCCACACGCTGCGCACGACCAGGCTGTCGGCCACCGCCAGCAGCCGTGCGGCCGGCGGCGTGCCCTGGCGGGCGAGGATCTCCTTGAGCCGCGCGACGCGCGCGCGTTGCGCCTGGATCTGCGCGTCGGTGTCCTGCGGCGCCTCGACGAGGCCGTTGGCCAGCTCGTCGCCGATGACGCCGCGCAGCTCGTTGACCAGGCCCGTGGCCAGCTCTTTCTGCGCGTCGATGGCCAGCCGCATGCCCAGGCCGAACTCGGCGTTGTCCTCGAACAGGCTGTTGCTCCATACCGGCCCCTGGCCGGCGCGGTTGCACGACCACGGCGTGGTCGGCAGGTTGCCGCCGTAGATCGAGCTGCAGCCGGTGGCGTTGGCGACCATCAGGTGGTCGCCGTACAGCTGCGACAGGAGCTTCAGGTACGGCGTCTCGCCGCAGCCGGCGCAGGCGCCGGAGTATTCGAACAGCGGGTCGCGCAGCTGCGAGCCGCGCAGGCCGTCGATCTGCGCGAGGTCCGGCCTCGCCTCCGGAATCTGCAGGTAGAAGTCGTAGTTGGTGCGCTCGCGTTCGAGGTGCTCGAGCTTGGGCGCCATGTTGATCGCCTTCAGCTTGACCATCGTCTTGCTGCGCGTGGGGCATACGTCCACGCACAGGCCGCAGCCGGTGCAGTCTTCGGGCGCCACCTGCAGCGTGTACATCATGCCTTCGAGGCCGGCTTCCTTGCGGGTCCAGGGCACGGCCTTGAAGGCGGCCGGCGCGCCTTGTAGCGCGGCGGCCGGGAAGACGTTCATGCGGATCGCCGCGTGCGGGCAGGCCAGCGGGCAGATGCCGCACTGCGTGCACAGCTTCTCGTCCCAGATCGGGATCTCCTGCGCGATGCTGCGCTTCTCCCATTGCGTGGTGCCGGTGGGGAAGGTGCCGTCCACCGGCAGCGCGGAGACCGGCAGCAGGTCGCCCTTGCCCTCCATCATCATCGCGGTGACGCGTTGCACGAAGTCGGGGGCCGCCTTCGAGACCGTCGGCCGGCGCGTGACCGTGGCATCGGCCGCTGCGGGCACGGCCACCTCGGCCATCGCGGCCAGCGAGGCGTCCACCGCGGCGAAGTTGCGGTTCAGCACCGTCTCGCCGCGCTTGCCGTAGGTCTTGCGGATCGCGTTCTTGATCTCGGCAATCGCTTCGTCGCGCGGCAGCACGCCCGACAGCGCAAAGAAGCAGGCCTGCGTGACGGTGTTGATGCGTCCGGCCAGCCCCGCCTGGCGCGCCACCGCCAGGGCATCGACGACGTAGAACTTCAGCTTCCGGTCGATGATGGCCTGCTGCGCCTCGCGCGGCAGCTTGCCCCACACCTCGCCCGGGCCCCAGGGGCTGTTGAGCAGGAAGGTGGCACCCGGCCGCGCCAGCTCGAGCACATCGAGCTTTTCCATGAACTCGAACTGATGGCAGGCCACGAAGTCGGCGCGCCGGATGAGGTAGGTCGAGTCGATCGCCTTGGGGCCGAAGCGCAGGTGCGACACGGTGATCGCGCCCGACTTCTTGCTGTCGTAGACGAAGTAGCCCTGGGCATTGAGCGGCGTGTTCTCGCCGATGATCTTCACCGTGTTCTTGGTCGCGCCCACGGTGCCGTCGGCGCCCAGGCCGTAGAACACGGCGCGCGTGACGCCCGCCGCCTCGGTGTCGAAGCCCTCGTCGACCTTCAGCGACAGCTGCGTCACGTCGTCGTGGATGCCCACGGTGAAGTGGCGCCGCGGCTTGCCGGCGAGCAGCTCGTCGAACACCGCCTTGGCCATCGCCGGGGTGTACTCCTTGCTCGACAGGCCGTAGCGCCCGCCGATCACGCGCGGCACGCGTGCACCGTTGTCGGGCCAGGCCTCGGCCAGCGCGGTGACCACGTCCTGGTACAGCGGTTCGCCCAGCGCCCCCGGCTCCTTGGTGCGGTCGAGCACGGCAATCGCGCGCGTGGTCTTGGGCAGCGCGGCGACGAAGGCCTCGGCGTCGAACGGGCGGTACAGCCGCACCGTCACCAGCGCCACCTTCTCGCCGGCGGCCACGAGGCGGTCCACCGCCTCGCGCGTGGCGCCGGTGCCCGAGCCCATCTGCACCACCACGCGGTCGGCGTCGGGCGCGCCGTGGGTCCAGAACAGGCTGTAGCGGCGGCCGGTGCGGCGGTGGAACGCGTCCATCGCGTCGCGCACGATGCCCGGCACCGCCAGGTAGTACGGGTTGCAGGCCTCGCGCGCCTGGAAGAACACATCGGGGTTCTGCGCCGTGCCGCGCATCAACGGCCGGTCGGGGTTGAGCGCGCGCGCGCGGTGCGCGCGGATCAGGTCTTCGTCGATCAGCGCACGCAGGTCGTCTTCCGCGAGCAGCGCGATCTTGTTCACCTCGTGGCTGGTGCGAAAGCCGTCGAAGAAGTGCAGGAACGGCACGCGCGACTTCAGCGTGGCCATGTGCGCGATGGCCGCCAGGTCCTGCGCCTCCTGCACGCTGGAGCTGGCCAGGAGCGCGAAGCCGGTGGTGCGCGCAGCCATCACGTCGCTGTGGTCGCCGAAGATGGAAAGCGCGTGCGTGGCCAGCGTGCGCGCGGCGATGTGAAACACCGTCGAGGTCAGCTCGCCGGCGATCTTGAACATGTTGGGCAGCTTGAGCATCAGCCCCTGCGAGGCCGTGAAGGTGGCGCTGAGTGCGCCGCCTTGCAGCGCGCCGTGCACCGCGCCGGCGGCGCCGCCCTCGCTTTGCATCTCTATGACCTGCGGCACCAGCCCCCACAGGTTCTTCTTGCCCTCGGCCGACCAGGCGTCGGCCAGCTCCCCCATCGTCGACGACGGCGTGATCGGGTAGATGGCGATCACTTCGCTGCACAGGTGGGCGATGCGGGCGGCGGCTTCGTTGCCGTCCAGCACGTGCCAATTCGGGGTCATGGTGGGGGTGTCCTGTCGGGTCGGGTGGAGCCCGTCGCTCCGGGTCGCTCAGGGTCGATCGGGCACCGCCGGGGCGGCCGAGGCCTGCGCCTGCAGCATCCCGGCGCGGCCGCTCTGCCAGCGGCGGTATTCGGTGGAGAGCATCTCGACGTGCTCGCGCTCCTCGGCCGCGAGTTCCTTGTACAGCTGCGCTTCCACCGAGCCGGCCGGCGCCCCTTCGGCGCGGCTGGCGAAGAAATCCACCGCGCGCTGCTCGAACGCGATGGCGATGCGGAACAGGTTGGCCGGGTCTTCGGGTTGATGGTCGATCCCGGCATAGATGGCCGCGCGTTCGATCCTGAACTCGTCGCTGGGCGCCGGCAGCTCCACGCCATAACGGCGCGAGAGCGTCGCCATGTGTTCCTGCTCCATCTCGGCGAAGTGGCCGAACAGCTCCTTGAGCACCGGGTCGGTCGACTCGGTCGCGGCGCGGCGGTAGAAGGCCTGGCCGCCAAGCTCGATCTCGAACGCCCGGCGCACCGCGTCGACGGCCTGCGCCAGCTCGATGCGGCGCTCTTCCAGCACCTCGAGCTTGCCGCCGCAGTAGGGGCACTGGCCGTAAGGGAAGGCAAAGCCCTCGGCCACCTTCGCGCAGCCGGTGCAGCGCCATTGCAGCCGCGTGGTCGCGTCGCGGATCCAGTCGTGCTCGCCTTCCTCGTCGTGCGGCACCTCGCCCTTGGCGCGCGCCATGGTGAGGGCCAGCCCCGGCGCGGGAATCGGGGTGATCGCCAGCGCCTCGCCTTCCAGCGGCCTGGGCGGCACGAAGGCGTCGATGTCCTGCTGGGTCACGGGCCACCTGGTCTTGCCCAGCGAAAGCCAGGTGCCGATGGCGCGCGCGGCGCGCCGGCCGGCGCCCATCGCCAGGATCACCGTCGCACCACCGGTGACGATGTCGCCGCCGGCGAAGACGCCGGGCACGCTGGTCGACTGGGTCGCCGCGTCGGCGACGATGTAGCCCCACTTGTTGAGGTCGAGCCCCGGCGTCGACTTGGTGACGATCGGGTTGGCCTTGGTGCCCAGCGCGTAGATCACGGTGTCGCAGTCGAGCTCGACGAACTCGTTCTGGGGAATCGGCTGGCGGCGGCCCTTTTCGTCGGGCTCGCCAAGCACCATCTTCTGCACCTTCAGGCCGCGCACGTCGCCGCCTTCGGTGGTGAGGATCTCCACCGGCCCGTGCAGGAAGAAGAACTCGATGCCCTCCTCCTTGGCGTGGCGCAGCTCCTCGATGCGCGCCGGCGCCTCGGCCTCGCTGCGCCGGTAGACGCAGCGCACGGTTGGCGTGACCAGGCGCTTGGCCACGCGCAGGCAGTCCATCGCGGTGTTGCCCGAGCCGATGACGACCACGCTCTTGCCGATGGTGATGGGCGTGTCGAGGTACGGGAACTTGTCGCCGCCCATCAGGTTCACGCGGGTGAGGAACTCGTTGGCCGAGTACACCTGGCCGGCGAACTCGCCCGGCAGCCCGAGGAAGGCCGGCGCGCCGGCACCGGCGCCGACGAAGACGGCGTCATAGTTCATCTCGCCCATCAGCTGCGGCACGCCGAAGGTCTTGCCGATGACCTTGTTGGTCTCGAACTTCACCCCCAGCGCACGCAGCGTGTCGACCTCGCGCGCGATGATCTCGCGCGGCAGGCGGAACGCCGGGATGCCGTACTGCAGCACGCCACCGACCACGTGCAGCGCCTCGTACACCGTGACCGCGCAGCCCATCTTCGCGAGGTCGGCCGCCACCGCCAGGCCCGAGGGCCCCGAGCCGACCACCGCCACCTTGCCCAGACTCTGCGCAAAGCGTGGCGGCGCGGTGCGGCGCGGCGACGCGTTGTCGCCGACGAAGCGCTCCAGCCGACCGATGGCCACAGACTCGAGCTTGCGGCCGACCACGCACTGCGCCTCGCACTGGCTCTCCTGCGGGCACACGCGCCCGCACACCGAGGGCAGCAGGTTCGACTCGTTGATGACGTCGCGCGCGCCGTCGATGTCGCGCACCAGCAGGTGGCGGATGAAGCGCGGGATGTCGATCGACACCGGGCAGCCCTCGACGCAGGCGGCCTTGCTGCACATGATGCAGCGCTCGGCCTCCGCGAGCGCGTCGGCCAGCGAGTAGCCGAGGTTGACCTCCTTGAAGTTGCGCGCGCGCTCCAGCGCGTCACGCTCGGGCATCTTGGTGGCGTGCGGCGCCAGGTCCTTGTATTTCTTGTAGTTGGTCTTACCCTGCTCGAACAGCAGCGACTCGACCTTGCACACGTGCTCGTAGTCGGCGTTGGCCTTGCTCTCTTCGGGCTTGAAGCGCTTCTGGCGCAGCATCAGCTCCTTGAAGTCGACCTGGTGGCCGTCGAAGTCGGGGCCGTCGACGCAGGCGAACTTGATCTCC
>JAEUPD010000034.1 GCA_016788525.1 Rubrivivax sp. | reverse complement strand
ACCTCGGCCAAGTCCAGTACCTCTTCAACCGCAGGTTCAACCTGAAAACCATCCTCGAACGGCTGGCTCGGGCCGCATCCCAGGCCGCGCCGTGCCCGCTACGGCTCGTTCGCGCGGCTGAGTCATCTTGCTGATCAGGTGCGTTCTTGCACTTCCCGATCTTGCCAGCGGGCGTACCGAAGGCTTCCTCGATCTCGGCCAGGGTCTTGCCTGCCAGCCACTTGCCGAGCAGACGGCGCAATACCGGAATCGCCAACGCTGATCGATCGGCGTCATCGGAGAGTTTCTTGAACTGCGCGCCTAGCAGCTCTTCGAGGGACTGCGGTCGGAACAGGTGATGAAGCCAGGCCGGATTGGCCGCGAGCAAGTCAAAGAACCATTTGCCCCACTGTCGCGTCGTCCGCAATCCGAACTCGGAGGTCGGAGGAAGCGCCATGGCGATTCCGATCAATACATCTGCCAAGACACCCGTACTCGCCGATAGCTGATCGCTCCAAGACAGGCGCTCCGTTCGTTCCAGAAAAACCTTCCGGGCCACCATCGTCGCCTTGATCCGCGACTGAACCCATTCGGGCTCACTACGCTGGCGCGCACGAAACGCGCCAAACGAACGCGACAGGAGCTTGCTTGCCTGTGAGTCCCCAACATCCGAATCACCAGGATCAACGGGCAACCTACCCAAGAAGTAGCGAGCGAGGTCAGCATCCGATGAGGCGGCATGAATGCGGTCCAAGATCGGCGCAATCGGATCGTCAATGTCCAAGCACTGGTCGCTCTGCTCGAAGACGGCCTGCAGCTCCATCCAATGCCGATGGATCTTGCGCTCGGAGTCATTGAAGTCCACGACTTTGCTCGGAACGAGCAACACGAAGCCGTATGCTGATTCGCCGGCACGTCCGGCCCTTCCCGCAGCATTCAACAGCTCTTGCGCTTCAAGTCGTTCCATTTTGTTTGCCGCCTGATCGAATCGACTGTCACCTCCAATGATCACAACTTCACTGGGTAGATTCATACCTTGTGCAAGTGTCGATGTAGCGACCAGTACTTGAATGCCGTCGCGTCGCCTGAACAGCGACTCATGCAGATGGCGCTCCGGGACCAGGAGCAGTCCGTGGTGACTCGCGCTTGACGAAGCCAAGGTTCCATCCTTGTCGACTTCGAGGTACAGGTGTTGCGCACCACCGACCTCCTGAACCGCAGCGCGAAACAACTGCAGTTCTTCTGGAGTCAGCTGAATGCTTGCAGCGCCGAGTTCGTCATTGATCTGCTTCGATGCACTAGTGCAGAAACGAATCGTCTGCGCAAAGACAAGCGTCTTCATTCCCTGTCGTGACGATGCCGCAGCCAGTGCCGCCGCTACGGCGTTGCCGTTCGGAGTCAAGTACCACTTGCCCCGGGTGGACGTGCCCGTGCTGAGCGGTACCGGATCGTCTAGCAGCCGCAGCAACGCATAGTCGTCCCTCTTTCTCGACTGCCAAGTCTGACGTAGGGAGAAGAACCCGTAGGGAATGGCATTGAGTTGCCTCAGTGTCGCAGCCGGTGCGTTCTTCGTTGAAGAGGTCTGCTTTGACTTCAAAAGCCGCTCGTTCAGAACCGAGATCTCATCTGCGCTGTAGACGACACACCCACGGACCTGTCGCGTCGGCTTCCAGGTCAGTGTGAGCGGCAGACACGGCCTTCCAGTCAGTTCCGCGGCCCAAGCAGAGAGCTCGTTGGCGTTCTTCATCATCGCCGAGAGCAACAGAAGATCGGCTTGGGGAGAGGTTGCCGCCAGATTGAGCAGACATAGCATCGAGTCAATCGCACGGCGACTGCCGTCTGACTGTCGCGGATGCATCAGGTGGCACTCATCGAAGACGATTAGGCCCACGTCTTCGAACAGCTGACGATTGAAGCCTAGGGTTGCCAAGCAACGCTCAGGGGTCATGACCGATATGGAGGGCAACTGCTCAACCCATGCGTCAGAGAACGACAGGTCAGAGAACTCTTCACGTTCCACCTTGGTTGCCGGGAACGTCGACTCCAGCGCGCGCGCTGTCTGGTCGACCAGAGAAAGAGTCGGCGCGAGGAATATGGCCTTCTTGCCCAGCAAGAGCGTGGAGGCGATCTTCAGTTCGGCGAGCGTGGACTTGCCGGCGCCTGTCGGGAAACTGATTACTGAAGACGTACCGGGTTCCAAGTAGCCGGCGGCAATGGCCTCACGGTGATTCCGCCATAGGTAGGGCCTCTTGACGGCGATGTCTCGGAGCAACTTGACCCAACCGGCGCCATCAATGCCAGTCGGAGGGGGAAGATTTGCAAGCCCGGCGCCGCCCAAATCATTCGCGGCAGCGTACAGCAGCGAGGCAAGATGCAGGGGCCCCGGATAGACGTCTAGCGGTGGCCGCATTTCGCCCTGGCTCACTGCAGGAAGTGAGCCTTGGCAAAGCGTGATCACCTCCTGGAAGATCTGCCTTGCATCCGATCCATCAGCCTCGTCTTCGGATCCAAGCAGTTGCCTCGCCAGCACCCGGACGCCCTGCAATGAAAGATGAAGCAAGGCTCGAAAGCCACGAGTAGTAAGCGGAGCCTGTCTGTCTGGCGCCAGCACTGGTAGTGCCGCGTCCACGATATGTCTAAGCCGGCCGTTGGCGAGCGCGACGACACCTTCGAGAAGCAGGCGCTCGATCGGATCATCCCCAGAAACGTCGATATGCCTCGCAAGTTCGGCGGCGTCTGCTGTCGATTCACTAATCAAGAAGAGCAGCGTCGCCGAGACCTCAGGCGAGATGCAATCCACAGCCAAGTGCCGGCGCTGCTGTGACCGCCCTCGAAGGTGATCAGCCATGAGGCACGCGTGGTGCGCCGCTCCACCGACAAATGCTGCCGCCTGCCGATCGTCGCGATTCGGGAGTGCCGAGACGAGAGCCTCGTTCGTGAAAGCAAGTCTTCGGAGCCGTTGGATTGTGCGATCCAACTCTGAAGGTTGCGGTGTCGTACCAGCGAGTTCACGCAGCCGGATTCGTTCGCTAACGATCTGTGCGTAGGCATCGGTTAGCTGCTGCGGCAAGGCCGCAAGATCCAGGCCTTCGAGAGCCGGGGCTCTCGACATCAATTGAACAGTGTTTGGGTCGAACATGGCGGCGCTACATCGTTCGGACGAGATCGATGGCCTTGTCAGCCAGATCACTCATCCAATCGCGCAGGTTCGGAACATACACAGTCTCCCCGCGCCGCCGCGTCAACGGTCCTGTCACCACATCTTCGTAACCCTTGAAGAGGCGCCTTCTGCCTTCGTCGTCTTGGTGAGATTCACCCGCCGTGATGCTCACGCGGTAGTGTCTATCCTTGCTCCAGAGGATCTTCTTTATCGCAGCATCCACGTCGCACCCCTGAATGCTGCTCAAGACGGATACCAGTTCGGCGGTCAACACGTTTTCACGGTCGCCAGACTCCAGCGCAGCGAACTCGGGCCACACATCATCTCGAATCGTTGCCCGAGGGTTATCTGTCGCCTTGTCCTCGAAGACCACCGCCGCCAAGACCTTCTTCTTGGTCTTGTCCAACTTCACCGAGAGTCCGTCAAAGCCCTTGTGTGCCAGGATCATGTGAGGTGCTCGGATATGCACTTCTGGGTCAGCGCGGCGCGCGGCGATCCAAGACATCGCCTGGAACATCCAGCCATCTCGATGCCATGGTTCGCTCCCGCTCGCGACGGTGAGCAGGTCAATGGCGCTACGCTTGGCCCCGGTGCTTGCCGTGCCTGGGGATCCGCTTGCTGCGGCGATGATTCGCTCCACGTGTCGGGCTTGGCCCAACGCGATTCGTGCGATGTACCCAGCCAACGCATCTTCATCGTCGATCGCCCAATAGCAGCCGGAGCAGATGTCCGGATACTTGAATGGGGTCAGGCTGATTGGCATGCCGAGTCCTTGAGTGGCCCCACGAGAGAAGCTAGCTTGGAGTGGAAGCCCGAACCTGCAATGGTAGGCACCCTAAGCCCTGACGGAGCTCAAGCGCGTGGTGCCCAGCGTCAGGACGGTGGCCCAGGTCAGGGCCTGGCTGCTGCCTCACCGAGTGGCGCCCGGCGCCAATGCTTTCTGGCAAGTGTCGCGAAAGCCGGTGAGGAGGGCTGACTTGGTCGTGGCGGCAGCGTCATTGACGTGCTCCCCTGCAGTTGTCCTTCGTCAGTGGCTGCTCCTGGCCGGCTGTGTGAGTTGAGTCGCCGCCAGCGAATGCCCGCTCCCGGTGCGCAGCGGGCATTGCCTCGCGCCAGGCGGGGACCCGCAACGGGTTGGAGCTGACTACCCCTCCGCAAACAGCGAGCGCAGCCCGACCAGCTCCACCGGACGCCGCTGCAACCCCACCTCACTCACAACAGCCGCCCGCTCTGCCCGTACGTATCCGCCCCCCAGCACCACACCGCGCCGGCCGCGGTGGCGTCGCAGGTGTGGCCACCGCCGGCGGTGATCTGCGTGAATGCGGGCAGGCCGGCGATGCGCACGGGCAGCTGGCTCGACGCCAGGTGCCGTCGCCGAACTGCGCGCGTGAGTTGTCGCCCCAGCACCACGTCTGCCCTGCGTTGTCGATGCCGCAGGTGTGCCAGCCGCCGGCCGCGATTTGCACGAAGCGCTGCGCGCCGGCCACGGCGCCGGGTGTCGCCTGGTCGGCCACGCTGGCGCCTGCGCGGCCGATGCGCGGCCGATGCGCGGCCGATGCGGCCCGCTGCGCCCCAGCAGGTGGCCACACCGCCGGCGTCGAGCGCGCAGGTGCGGCCGAGCCCGGCCACGATCTGCGTGGTGCTGCGGCCGCCGAGCGCGGCTACCGGCAGCGTGCGATCGACGAGCGTGCCGTCGCCGACCTGCCCCGCGTCGTTGGCCCCCCTCGGTGAGCCAGTCATGCTGCCGGCCATGAAGAGTCGTTCGCCATGGCTCGGCTCCCCAGAGGTCTACATCGTCGCTGCGCCGACAAGGAGTCTTACGGCGATCGAACAGGCCTGTCGATCAACGCGCCCTGGCGACTACTCCCAAGACGCATCGGGATCCAGGTGCCGTGCCAGCTCCATGGCGTCGTGCAACACCCGACCGACAACGATCAGGCTGGGCTGAAGACGATAGACAAGAAAGTGGCGTGGTCGGCGGACGATCCCCACACCGGGTTTCGTGTGTTCCCGGCTCAGTCGCAGGTGCCAAGTTCGAACCCCTGCGCCAAGTTCGGGCCGCGAGAGGCTGCCCGGTCTGTCGGGCTGGCTTGCCACGTCACGGAGCGCTGCGACGATCAGGCTCTCGTAACGCAGTCGGGCGGCCTCACCGAAACGCTCATGTGTCCAGGCGAGGATTTCCAACACATCGCCCTGCGCTGCTTCCGACAGGCGATAGCAAGACATCAACTCGCCGTCTTGGCCGCCTGCGCGGCACGGCGACCCAACTGCCCGACGAAGTCTTCAAGCTGATCATCGGCAAGATCGGCATACCGCCCCGCGGACACATCGGCCCAGCCCTGGCGGGCCGCCAGCTTCAGGGCCTTTAGCTTGGCAGCCTCGCGGCGCTCCCGCTCGTCGACGAGGCGCAGCCCATCGCGCAGTACCTCGCTGGCGTTCTGGTAGCGACCGGACTGCACCAGGGCTTCAACCAGCTGCTGTTGCTGTTCGCTCAGAACGACGTTGCGGGTAGGCATGCGGCGGGACTCCAAAGACTGCGAGCAACCAATCTGCCTGGTCGGCGTTGGCAGATTATGCCAATGTTGAACCCACGACCGAAGCGCTCCGGCATCAATGACCGCTTGTGCGCAATCAAGACGACCGATTCAGGTTCAGCTCCGGGTCGACTTCAGCCCACCTGGACGCGAGAGACTTGGCGCTGACTGTGAGCAGCGGGCGCAGCCCTGCCCGCTCCGCACGACGCCCGCTGCAACCCCACCTCACAACAGCTGCCCGCTCTGCCCGTACGTATCCGCCCCCCAGCACCACACCGCGCCGGCCGCGGTCACGCCGCAGGTGTGGCCACCGCCGGCGGTGATCTGCGTGAATGTGGGCAGGCCCGCGATGCGCACGGGCAGCTGGCTCGAGACCAGGGTGCCGTCGCCGAACTGCGCGCGTGAGTTGTCGCCCCAGCACCACGTCTGCCCAACGTTGTCGATGCCGCAGGTGTGCCAGCCGCCGGCCGCGATCTGCACGAAGCGCTGCGCGCCGGCCACGGCGCCGGGTGTCGCCTGGTCGGCCACGCTGGCGCTCGCGCGGCCGATGCGGCCCGCTGCGCCCCAGCAGTAGGCCGCGCCGCTGGCGTCGAGCGCGCAGGTGTGGCCGAGCCCGGCCACGATCTGCGTGTAGCTGCGGCCGCCGAGCGCGGCTGCCGGCAGCGTGCGGTCGACGAGCGTGCCGTCGCCGACCTGCCCCGCGTGATTGGCCCCCCAGCAGAAGGCGGCACCCGAGCCGTCGAGCGCGCACGCGTGCACCTCTCCCACGGCCAGCGCGGTGAACGTCTGCGTCGGCGAGACGCGGTAGGGCACCGGGGCGAGCTGCTGCACGCTGCCGTTGCCCGGCTGGCCGTCGTAGCCGCTGCCCCAGCAGTAGAGCGCGCCGGCGCTGAGGCCGCAGGCCAGGTCGCCGCCGGTCGCGGCGGCCAGGGCGCTGAACACGAGGCCGCCGCTGACGTTGGCCGGCACGTTGCTCGTGGCCTGGTTGCCGTTACCGAGCTGGCCGTGGCGCCCCGCGCCCCAGCAGTGCGCGGCACCGGCCGCATCGGTGCCGCAGGTGAAGAGGAACCCGCCCGCGACGCGAGCCCATGTCGTGGCACCGCTCACGGCCACCGGCCCGTTGCTGCAGACGGCCGTGCCGTCGGCGCAGCTGGCGAGTGCCTGGCCACCGTTGCCGAGCTGGCCGAACTGGTTGCCGCCCCAGCACGCGGCACTGCCGTCGGCGAGCACGGCACAGGTGTGCGCCCAGCCGGCGCTCACCTGCACGGCAGCCCGTGCGAGCGGAACGAGGTACGGAGCCGTCTCGTTCTTGAGCTCGATGGTGTGGTCGTCGCCACCGCCGCAGGCCGAGAGCCCCGAGAGCCACACCGAGGCCAGGAGCGGCGCCAGAACGCCGAGACGAGCGCTGATCGATTTCATGGGCACCTCCGGAACAGGGGTCGCGACACAAGGCGAAGGGCCGAACGCATGGCCGAACCGATGGCCGTCCGCGCACCCGGCGCGAGACACGGCCGCCGCGCATTGTGGTGCGCGGTCACCTTCACTGCTCCACCGCAACCCGCACCGCCCCTCCGGCCTGCACGACGAGGTTCAGCTCCACTTCGGCCACGTCGGCGTTGTCGAACGGCGGCACGCGCACCGCGGCAAGCTTGTTCAGCACGCAGTCGCCGAAGGGAGGCGCCTTCAGTCGGCACGAGCCCGAGGCGAAGTAGACGTTGCGCGCGGCGCCGTCCGGGCCGAACTGGAAGACGAGCGGGCACTCGCCCGGCGGCGCGGTGGCGGGCTTGCATGCCGCGGCCGCCTTGGCGGTGGCGGCGGTGGTGATCTCGTGCGCGCGCGGCCGCGAGAACGCAGCCGGGGCGCCCGGCCGGCTCTGCGCGTACCAGGTCACTGCGGCGGCCGCCGCGGCGAGTGCGGCCACACCGGCAGCGGCCGCCCCGGCGTGCCAGCGGCGCAGCCGCAGCACCGTTCGCAACTGGCGCGCCAGGTTGGCGACGTCGTCGCTCCAGCGGTCGTCGCGCAGCTCGGTGGCCTGGCGCTTGACGAGCGGGCGCAGCTCCGCCGGCAACTGCTCGGCCGCAGGCAGGGTGGCGTTGTGCACAAGCACCGGCAGCACCTGCACGCCGGCATCGGCGAGCGCCTGGCCGAGCTCCAGGCGCACATAGTCGGGGCCCTCGCGCGGCGCGTCGAGGGCCTCGCGCCAGCGCGGGCCGATGAGCGCCAGCACCGCGCCGCACGAGGCGAGCTCGCCGCGCAGCGCGGCCTCGAAGTCGGCGCCGAGCGCGATGTCCGAGACGTCCATGAAGACGCGGTCGCCGACGAGGCGCGTCAGGTCCTGCTCCAGCCGCCCGGCATAGCCTGCCGTGTCGGCGCGGCGGTAGCTGATGAAGACGCGGTCGCGGCGGCCCGCCGGTTTCGACATTCGGATCTCCTTGGGCGCCACCCGCACCGTGCCGTCGACCCACGCGGCCCTCTGCCGTGGCGACGTGCCGGCGATTCTGGGTCAGCTCGGGGAGGACCCCCAAGCAGGCCGGCGCCGAAGCACGCTCGCGAGTCGCATGCCGTCCACCGGCCGAGCCGCCGGCCACCTCAGTGGGGCAACAGGTCTCCCAAGGTCTGAAGCAGCCGGCCGAGGTCGGCTTCGATCACGCCCCAGACCGGCCTGCCCGGGCACGCCATTGCAGCTGACCTTGCCAACTGCCTCCGACGGTGAGGCCGCCGAACGACCGCTGACCCAAGTCCCGAACTGGCGTATTCGACCTCGAGCGCCGACTCGACGCACTCGCGCAGGCCGCGAACGGCTGCTGCTCGATCTGCATGCGCTGCGCCTCGATCTTGGAGAAGTCCAGCACCTCATCGATGAGGGTGAGCAGCATCGTGGCCGCATCGGACTTCGGGGGTTGCCGGCGCTGCGGGGCCCGGGCAGCGCCCGACTAGTCGCCGAGCCCCTGACCCAGCGGCTGATGCGGCTGACGCTCGGGAGTCCCAGCGCCGCGCCGGCCCGCGTTGCCGCCTGGGCCCACCGGATCGGGGGCTGGCCGATGCGTTGAATCCAGGCGGCGCCGAATCACCTCGGCGATCGCCAGACCCAAAGGCGCCGAGAACCAGATGCAGACCAGGATCGCCACGGTGTCGTGGTGGCGCAGCAGCGGGTCCAGCACGAACAGCATGATCCGAAAGAGCCAGAACGAGCCCCACATCGTGCCCGCGAAGCGCCACATCCAGATGCGGTGCCCTGACCGGTCGCCCGAGCGGATTGCCCACACCCCCATGATGGCCGTGCCATAGACGAAGGCCGACATCGAATAGAAGCCGAACTCGGCAAGACGCCCACCGTACTGCGGCACCGCGCCGTGTTCGGAGGCCAGCCACACCGCGCAGCCCACACCCAGCGTGAGGAAGAGAAGGCTCGCGCGCCCGAGCAGCTTGTGCGCTCGCCGGTGCGGGCCCGCGCCGGTGCGCAGCATCTGCACGTGCATCAGCACGAAGACGAGCGAATTGAACAGGAGGTGCCCGTACAGCAGCAGCGTTCGCTGCGGCACATCGGCGACGAAGCGCTCGTAGAAGGCCACGCCCCAGGTGGTGTGCAGCGCGAAGCGCTCGCCCCATGCGCTGCAGCGGCCTTCGGCGCAGGGCGCCATGCCGGCCACCTGCGCGTCGGGCGCCAGGCCGAAGTTGTTCAGCACGTCGTAGATGCCGATGAAAAACGCAATGCCCGCCGGAATGCCTTCGACGAAGTAGCGCGCGTTGAGCACCAGCATCAGAAGGATGCCGAAGCCGATGGCCCAGCCGTGCCGGCGCTGGCGCACGCCCCACACGAGCAGCACCAGCCACACCGCCAGAGCGACGAAGACCGCGATCACCCCGATGGGAAACGTCATGGTTCACTCGCGTAACGGACGTTGAGCGCCGCAGTGGGCCATCGGCCGGGCGACAGCGCAATGCTCTCGTACCCGCAGCGTGACAGCCGCGCGCGCCCGCTGGCGCTGAAGATGCTGCACGAGGGTGCGCTCGACCTCATGCTGCCGGGCCTGGACATGCCGGGCATGAACGGCTTCGAGCTGTTGCAGCACCTGCTCGATGCGCCGCAGTGGCGCCGATGGCGCGCACGTGTACGTGGGCACCCTGGGTGGGGTTGTCTGCGTCTGGCCGCACCCAGGTGGTGGCCGCGGATTGATGGCGCATGCCAGGCGAGTGTTGTCGCGCGGGCTGTCGGCAGCGGAGCAGCCACGCCGGCCCGTGGAGACGGTGCTGCCAAGGTGACGACGTTCGGGCCGGCCGGGCACCGGCGAATGCAAACCAGACCGTACCCCTTCTCGCCCCCCACTGATCCGCATCAACGCACCCACGCCGCCAATGTGCATCATGCTTCTTGCCGCCGCTCCCTTCACAAGAGAGGGCTGGCGATGAAAAGTCGGCTTGGGGCGGTGGTGGCAGCAGGGCGCCGTGCCCTGTGTGTAGACCCAGGAGTCGTCATGAACACCACCCGTCTGCCAAGCCTGTTCACTCCCGAACCCCTCACCACCTTCGACGAAGCGTTCCGCAGCTTCATGCGGCCGTTCAGGTGGGAGCCCGCGCCCGAGATGCCCACGATCCCGATCGAGGTCGTCGAGGCCGATGACGCCTACACCGTGACGGCGCTCATTCCCGGCGTCACGAAGGAGGCCATCCATGTCGAGATCGATGGCCGCCAGGTCATGATCACCACCGAGTTCAAGAAGCCCGTCTACGAGAAGAAGGACGTGCGCTTCCTGCGCGGCGAGCTGACCTATGGCTTCGCCAGCCGCGTCTTCACGCTGGGCTACGAGATCGACCGCGCGAAGGCGGTGGCGAAGTTCGTCGACGGCGCGCTCACGCTCACGCTGCCGAAGCTCGTGCCGGCGCATGCCGAGCCGCTGAAGGTGTTGTGAGCCGGTGCCCTCGTGCGGCGCGCCACGCGCTGCATGAGGTGGGCGCAGCGCACGTCATCCAGCGTGGGGGCGACCGGGTGGCGCCATGCCGGGGCGGGGCCGCAGGGCCTGCCGCCCCGGTGCTCTTGCGGGCCTGTGCGCGGGGTTGACTTGCATCAGGCCGCCCGGGCGCTGAGTGAATAGGCTGCGCAGCCATGGCCGTCGTCCACCGCATCCGCAAGGGGCTCGATCTGCCGCTGGCTGGCGCGCCGGCGCAGGCGCTGCCCGCGGCTGCGGAGCCGCCGGCGCCGGCTGTGCGCCAGGTGGCGCTGCTGGCCGCCGACGTGCCGGGCCTGCGGCCGGCCCTGGCGGTGCAGCCGGGTGACCGCGTGCTCCGCGGCCAGGCGCTCTTCGAAGACCGCAGGAACCCGGGCGTGCCATTCACCGCGCCCGCCGCGGGCGTGGTGCAGGCGGTGCACCGCGGCGAGCGCCGCGCCTTCGTCTCGCTGGTCATCGATGTTGCGGACGACGACGATGATGACGATGCGGCAGCGCAGGTCGCCTTCAGACATTGGGCACCCGGTGTCGGCCAGGGTGACGCGGCCGCGCTGCGCGCGCTGCTGCTGGAAACCGGGCTGTGGACGGCGCTGCGAACGCGCCCGTTCAGCCGCGTGCCGGTGGCGGGGGCCAGCCCGGCGGCGCTGTTCGTCACGGCCATCGACACGGCACCTCATGCGCCTGGCCCGCACGTGGCGCTGGCTGGTCGCGAGCCCCACTTCGCGCTTGGGCTGCAGGCTTTGTCGCGCATGGTGGCGCCGGCGCCGGCGCCGGTGCTGTTGTGCGTGGCGCCGGGTTCGCCCCTGGCGGCCGCTGCTTCTGCGGCGGCACCCGCACCGGCGGCCGCGCACGACGGGGCGGCCACGCCGCCCCGCATCGAGGTGCACGAGTTCGACGGGCCGCACCCGGCCGGGGCGCCGGGCACGCATATCCACGCGCTGCATCCGGTGGGCAGTGGCGGTGCCGGGGTGTGGCACATCGGCTATCAGGACGTGGCGGCCATCGGGCACCTGCTGGCCACCGGGCGGCTGGATGTGCGGCGCGTCGTCTCGCTGGCCGGCCCGGCGGTGAAGCGGCCGCGCCTGGTTCGCACGCGCCTGGGGGCTTCGCTGGCCGACCTGGTGCGCGGCGAACTGGTTGCCGGCGAGGTGCGCGTGATTTCGGGTTCGGTGCTCGAAGGCCGCGCCGCCGGCGGCGAGACCACCGCCTTCCTCGGCCGCCACCACCGCCAGGTGAGCGCGCTGCTCGAAGGCCGCGAGCGCGAGCTGTTCGGCTGGATCACGCCGCAGCCGGCCAAGTTCTCGGTGTGGAACGTGGTGGCCGGCCGCCTGGCCGCGCTGCGCGGCCGCCAAGGCCCGGGCCTGCCGCTGACCACCACCACCAACGGCGGCGACCGCGCGATGGTGCCCATCGGCGCCTACGAGCGCGTGATGCCGATGGACCTGATGGCCACGCACCTGCTGCGCGCGCTTGCCGTGGGCGATGCCGAGCAGGCCGTGGCGCTGGGCGCGCTGGAACTCGACGAGGAAGACCTGGCCCTGGCCACCTTCGTGTGCCCGGGCAAGACCGAGTGGGGGCCGCTGTTGCGCCGCCTGCTCGACCGCGTCGAGAAGGAAGGTGTGTGAGATGAGCCTCACGCCCTTCGCGGCCACCGGGGCCATCGCCGCCGACATGGGGCAACGGCGATGAAAGCGCTGCGTCGTCAGCTCGACCGCGTCGCGCCGCACTTCGAGAAGGGCGGGCGATTCGAACGCTTCTACCCGCTGTGGGAGGCGGCCGACACCTTTTTCTACACGCCGGCCAAGGTGACTCAGGGCGGCGCGCATGTGCGCGACGCGATGGACCTCAAGCGCATGATGATGCTGGTGGTGATCGCCACGTTGCCGTGCATCTTCATGGCGATCTTCAACACCGGGCTGCAGGCCAACCTGGCGCTGGACCCGGCCAAGGCCGCCGCGCTCGAAGGCTGGCGCCACGACGTCATCCGGGCGCTGGGCGTCGGCTACTCGCCGCAAAGCTGGCTGGCCAACGGCGTGCACGGCGCGCTGTACTTCGTGCCGCTGTACGCGGTGACGATGGCCGTGGGGTTGAGCTGGGAGGTGCTGTTCGCCGTCGTGCGCAAGGTGGAAGTCAACGAAGGCTTCTTCGTCACCGGCATGCTGTTTCCGCTGATCCTGCCGCCGACCACGCCACTGTGGCAGGCGGCGCTGGCCATCAGCTTCGGCGTCGTGCTGGCCAAGGAGGTGTTCGGCGGCACCGGCATGAACTTCGTCAACCCCGCGCTGGCGGCGCGCGCGTTCCTGTTCTTCGCCTACCCGGCGGCGATTTCGGGCGACCGCGTGTGGAACGCGGTGCCGCCGGCCGCTGCGGCAGATGGCTATTCGGGCGCCACGCTGCTGGCGCAGATGCGGCAGCTGAGCACCCCGTTCGAGCAGGCGGGGCTGTCGTGGTGGAATGCCTTCATCGGTTTCGAACCCGGCTCGATGGGTGAAACGTCGGCCCTGGCGTGCCTCGTCGGCGCGGCGATCATCGCCTTCACCGGCGTGGGCTCGTGGCGCATCATGGTCGGCACGGCGCTGGGCACGGTGGCGATGTCGCTGGTGTTCAACAGCATCGGCTCGGCCACCAACCCGTGGTTCGCGGTGCCGTTCTGGTGGCACATGGTGCTGGGCGGCTGGGCGTTCGCCACCGCGTTCATGGCCACGGACCCCGTGACGGCGCCTTTCTCGGATGCCGGGCGCTGGATCTACGGCCTTTGCATCGGCGCGCTGATCGTGCTGATCCGCGTCGTCAACCCGGCCTACCCCGAGAGCGCGATGCTCGTCATCCTGTTCATGAACGTGATGGCGCCGCTGATCGACCATGTCTTCGTGCGCGCCAACATCCGCCGCAGGCAGCGGCGGGTGCACGCTGCGGTGGCTGCGTCCACCGCCTCTGCCGCGGCCCCGGCCGAGGAGCCGCGCCGTGGCTGAGCGCAAGGACGGTGTGCGCTACACGGTGCTGTTCGCCACCGCGGTGTGCGTGGTGTGCGCGCTGATGGTGGCGCTGGCCGCGGTGGTGCTGCAGCCCACGCAGGAGGCGAAGGCACGCCAGTACATGCAGAAGAACGTGCTGCTGGCGGCCGGCCTGGTGGAGCCCGGGCGCGATGTGTCGGCGGCCGAGTTGAAGAAGGTCTTCGACGAACGCATCGAGCCGCGGCTGGTGGACTTTTCGCGCGGCGAGCTGCTGGCGGCGGACAAGGCGAACGCCGCCGACTACGACCAGCGCCGGGCCCGCAACGACCCCGCCCAGAGCCGCGCCGCGCCGGCCAACCGCGCCGGCGTCGCGCGCGTGCCGAACCTCGGCCTCGTCTACCTGGTGAAGGCCAGGCCAGGGGCCGGCGGCGCCACCGAAGCCCGCACCGAGCAGGTGGTGCTCGCGATCGAGGGCCTGGCGATGTGGGGCACGGTCTACGGCTTCCTCGCGCTGGGCCCGGACGGCAACACCGTGCAGGGCCTGGCCTTCTACGAGCAGAAGGAGACCCCGGGCCTCGGCGGCGAGATCGGCAACCCGAAGTGGCAGGCGCTGTGGCGCGGCCGCAAGGCCTTCGACGAGCAGTGGCAGCCCAAGCTCGCGGTGATCAAGGGCCAGGCAGGCCCCGCCGAGCGCGACCCGCACCGCGTGGATGGCCTGTCGGGCGCCACCATCACCAGCAACGGCATCACCCGGCTCGTGCAGTTCTGGCTCTCGGAGGCGGGCTACGGCCCCTGGCTGAAGAAGCTGCGCGAGCAACGGCAACAGCCGGGCACGCAGGGAGGAAAGGCCGCATGAGCACGGCACCGACGACGTTGGCGGCCGGCACGGCCGGCGCCGCGGCGCGGCCCTGGTGGGGCCCGGGCGAGCGCCGCGCCCTGGTGGCGCCGCTGGTGGACAACAACCCGATCGCCGTGCAGGTGCTGGGCATCTGCTCGGCGCTGGCCGTCACCACGCGGCTGGACAAGGCACTGGTGATGGGCATCGGCGTCACGCTGGTCACGGCGCTGGCCAACCTGGCGGTGAGCCTGGTGCGCAACGCCACGCCCGGCTCCATCCGCATCATCGTGCAGCTGTCGATCATCGCCTCGCTGGTGATCGTGGTCGACCAGATCCTGCGCGCCACGCTGTACGAGCTTTCGCTCGAGCTGTCGGTGTACGTGGGCCTGATCATCACCAACTGCATCGTGATGGGGCGCGCCGAGGGGTTTGCAATGAACAACCCGCCGTGGCGCTCGCTGCTGGACGGCGTCGGAAACGGCCTGGGCTATGCCGGGTTGCTGCTGGCCGTGGCCTTCGCGCGCGAACTGCTGGGCGCCGGCAAGCTGTTCGGCGTGACGGTGCTGCGGCCCACCACCGAAGGCGGCTGGTACGAGCCCAACGGGCTGATGCTGCTGGCGCCTTCGGCGCTGTTCATCGTGGCGCTGTTGATCTGGCTCCTGCGCACGCTGAAGCCCGAGCTGCAGGAAAAGGACTGAAGGGGCGATGGAACACTACCTCGCCCTCTTCGTGAAGAGCCTGTTCCTGGAGAACATGGCGCTCGCCTTCTTCCTGGGCATGTGCAGCTTCCTCGCCTGCAGCAAGAAGGTGGACACCGCGCTCGGCCTGGGCGTGGCGGTCGTGTTCGTGCAGGTGCTGACGGTGCCGCTGAACAACCTCATCCTGAAGGGGCTGCTGGTCGAAGGCGCGCTGGCCTGGCTGCATCCGTCGCTGGCGCAGGTGAACCTGAGCTTCCTCGCCTTCATCCTGTTCATCGGCACCATCGCCGCGGTGGTGCAGGTGGTGGAGATGGCGGTGGACCGCTTCGCACCGAAGCTGTACGCCACGCTCGGGGTGTTCCTGCCGCTCATCGCGGTGAACTGCGTCATCCTCGGCGGGGCGCTGTTCATGCAGGAACGCGACTACACCTTTGGCGAGAGCGTGGTGTTCGGCGCCGGGTCGGGGCTGGGCTTCGCGCTGGCCATCGTGGCGATGGCCGGCGTGCGCGAGAAGATGAAGTACAGCCACGTGCCCGACGGGCTGAAGGGCCTGGGCATCACGTTTGTCGTCGCCGGGCTGATGTCGATGGCCTTCATGGTCTTCTCGGGCGTGCAGCTGTGAACCAGGAAGCGGTGAGCGAAAGATCATGACCGTCGTCGCCGTGGCCGTGCTGATGTTCACCGCCGTCATCCTGGCGCTGGTGGGCGTGCTGCTGGGCGCGCGGCGCCGGCTGGTGGCCAGCGGCGACGTGATCATCGTGGTCAACGACGACCCGGCCAAGGCGCTGAAGACGGCGGCGGGCAACACGCTCCTGGGCGCGCTCTCGGGCAACGGCATCTTCATCCCCAGCGCCTGCGGCGGCAAGGGCGCCTGTGGCGTGTGCGAGGTGGTGGTCAAGGAAGGCGGCGGCGACATCCTGCCCACCGAGACGGGCTTCATCACCCCGGGCGAGGCGCGCCGCGGTTGCCGGCTGGCCTGCCAGGTGAAGGTCAAGCGCGACATGCGCATCGAGCTGCCGGCCGAGGTGTTCAGCGTCTCGAAGTGGCCCTGCCAGGTGGTGAGCAACCGCAACGTGGCCACCTTCATCAAGGAGCTGGTGCTGGCGCTGCCCGAGGGCGAGGATGTGCCGTTCCGCGCCGGCGGCTATGTGCAGATCGAGTGCCCGCCGCACCGCGTGAGCTTCCGCGACATGGCGGTCGAGCCGCCGTTCAGCGAGGACTGGGACAAGTTCGACCTGTGGCGCTTCAAGTCGCAGGTCGACGAGCCGGTCGTGCGCGCGTACTCGATGGCCAACTACCCGCTCGAGAAGGGCCTGCTCAAGTTCACCATCCGCATCGCCTTTCCGCCCGGCTACAAGGAGGACATCCCGCCGGGCAGGATGAGCAGCTGGCTGTTCGGCCTGAAGGCGGGGGACACCGTCACCGTCTCCGGCCCGTACGGCGAGTTCTTCGCGCGCGACACGCAGGCCGAGATGTGCTTCATCGGCGGCGGCGCGGGCATGGCGCCGATGCGCTCGCACATCTTCGACCAGCTGCTGCGGCTGGACACGAAGCGCAAGATGACCTTCTGGTACGGCGCGCGCAGCCTGAAGGAGGCGTTCTACGTCGACGAGTTCGACAAGCTCGCGGCCGCGCACCCGAACTTCACGTGGCACCTGGCGCTCTCGGAGCCGCTGCCGGAGGACCACTGGACAGGGCCGACCGGCTTCATCCACCAGGTGCTGCTGGACCACTACCTGAAGAGCCACCCGGCGCCCGAGGACATCGAGTACTACATGTGCGGCCCGGGCGTGATGAACAAGGCCGTGATCGCGATGCTGCTCGACCTGGGTGTCGAGCGCGAGAACATCATGCTGGACGACTTCGGCTGAACGGAGGCACATGACCATGAGCACCTTGACCGTTGCCGAACTGGTGAAGGACCGCCGCGCCGATGAGTTGATCGCGCTGCCCGCGTCGGCCAGCGTGGCCGACGCCGTGGCGGTGATGCGCGAGCGCGAGGTGGGCGCCCTGCTCGTGATGACCGAGGACAATCTCGTCGCCGGTCTGTTCTCCGAGCGCGACCTGCTGGTGCGCGTGGTCGATGCCGGGCGCGACGTGAAGACCACGCCGCTGTCGCTGGTGATGACACGCGACGTGAGGTTCGTGTCGCCCACCACCACCACCGAGGCGGCGCTGGCGCTGATGCACTTGCATCGCTTCCGCCACCTGCTGGTGATCGACGGGCCGCATGTCTTCGGGCTGGTGTCGATGCGCGACCTGGTGGTGCAGATGATCAAGAGCGGCGAGGGGCGGTACGAGGCGGCGGTGCGGGCCGGGGGCGGGATTTCGCTGCAGCCCGATCCGCGGACGCGGTTGGGGGATTGAGGTGAGCTGGGTCGTGGCGGTTGATCGTAGGTGGCGGCAAGGCAGCGGGCGGCACGGCGGCGCCGCGCAGAGGCGGCGGTCGGGCCCTGGGGGCCCGACTCCCCTGCGGTGCGCGGGCCAGAAGCCCGAGCAGCGCAGAGCAGTCAGCGAGCGCAGCGAGCTGACCGCCGCATATAAGCCCCGGGCCCTGGCCCACCCCGGCCTGAGCCGCCACAACCTCTACTGACGAGAACAAACGCACCGATCGCGAAAGCAGCGAGCGAACGAAGCTCAACGGAGCACCTGACATGAACGACAACTCAACCGAAAGAGCGCCCAGGCTGGACGCGGTGTTGTCACCACGCCGCCGCCGCACGCTGGGCATGCTCGCTGCGTATGGCGCCGCGTGCGGTGCAGCGTTGATCACCGCCGGCTGCGGCGCCAGGGCCACCGCCCGCCGCGACACCCTCGCCTTCAGCGGTGTGACGATGGGCACCACCTTCAGCGTGCGCATCGCCGGCGGGCCGTTCGAGCCGGGGCTGGAAGCCGCCGCGCACGCAGCAGTGCGCGCGGCGTTCGACGATGTCGTGCAGCGCATGTCCACCTTCGATGCCACCTCCGAGCTGCGGCGCTTCAACGCCCATGCGGCCACCACGCCGTTTGTGCTGGGCCGCGAGACGCTGACCGTGCTCGCGCGCGCGCAGCAGGTGGCAGCGGCCTCGGGCGGCGCCTTCGATGCGACCGTGGCGCCGCTGGTCGGCGCCTGGGGGTTCGGGGCCGGGGCAGCGGCGCGCGAGGTGATGCCATCGCCGGCGGTGCTGCAGGGCCTGGCCACCGCGGTGGGCTGGCAGCGGCTGGTCGTCGATGCCGAGCGCGGCACCGCACGCAAGCTCGCCGCGGCGCTGCAGCTGGACTTGTCGGGCATCGCCAAGGGCTACGCGGTCGATCGTGCAGCGCAGGCACTGGAAGCGCTGGGTGCCGTGAGATACATGGTCGAAGCCGGCGGTGAGGTTCGCACTCGCGGGCTCAACGCCGAAGGGGTGCCTTGGCGCATAGCGATCGAGAAACCCGATGCCTGGCCGCAGCAGGTGCAGCGAATCGTGCCGCTGCGCAGCCTGGCGATGGCGACTTCGGGCGACTACCGCAACTTCTACGAGCTGGGCGGCAGGCGCGTCAGCCACGAGATCGACCCCGCCACCCGCGCTCCGGCCGCGCACGCGCTGGCTTCGGTGAGCGTGGTGCACGAGGAGTGCATGAGCGCCGATGCGTGGTCCACTGCGCTCTTCGTGCTGGGGCCCGAGCGTGGCCTGGCGCTGGCCCGCGAGCGCGGGCTCGCGGCGCATTTCATCGTGCGCGAGGGCGGGGCGCTGCGCGAGTTCACGACGCCGGCGTTCGATGCCGCGGTGGCTGCTGCTGCCACGCTGCGCACCGGCTGACGTCGCGAGCCATGTCTGCCGCTGCGCTGGCCATCGTCATCGCCTCGCTCGTGCTGGTGGGCGCGGCCGTGGCGGCCATGGCCGTCGGCGTGATGTTCAAGCGCCCGTGCCTGCGCGGCAGCTGTGGCGGGGCCGCGGTGCGCGGCGCCCAGGGCGAGCACCTGTCCTGTTCGAACTGCCCGAATCGCAAACCCCGGATGGGTGGGCGCCCGCCGCCGCAGTGAGTGGGTCCAAGGCCTAAGGGGCCCACCGCACGCAGCGGCCCGAATCCAGCACCGCCTTGATGCGGGCGAACAGCACCGCGTGGCCGGCATCGTTCAAGTGCACGCCGTCGCCGGCGTCGTAGAGCGCGTTGATGCCGCCATCGGGCGCCGCCATGGCGCTGCCGACCTCGACAAAGCAGCCGCCGATGGCGGCGGCAAGCCGCCGGTCGATCTGCGGCAGCAATGCCCGCGCCCCGTGGCTCATGTTCCTCGGCTGCATGCCCTGCACCAGCACCGGCACACCGCGTGCCGCCGCGGCGTCGCGGATGGCCAGCAGGTTGCGCACGGTCTCGTCGGCCGTGTAGCCGTTGGCCGAGTCGTTGCTCGGGTAGGCCACTAGCACCAGCGTGGGGTTCAAGGCCAGTGCCGCATCGATGTTGATGCTGCCATGGGGTGACGGCCGGTTCGGCACCGGCGCGGTGTGGACCGCCAGGCCGTGATAGGTGGTGGTGCCGCCTATGGCGAGGTTGGTGATCTGCGCCCCGCGCGCGCCGGCTTCCGCCTGCAGCCTGCCCACCCAGCCGAGCGCACGCTGGCTGGGGCCCATGCCGGCGGCCGACGAGGAACCGATGACGGCCCACCGGCCCGAGGCCACGACCGGCACCGTGGGCGGCTGCCCGGGCGGCGTGGGTTGTTGACGATGCAGAGCTGGCGGCGGTGCGGATGCCGGCAGCGGGTGCGGCGCGGGTACCAGAGCGGGCGCGGGCACCGGGGCGGGCGCGGGCACCGGAGCGGGCGCGGGCACCGGGGCGGGTGCGGGCCCGCTCGGGGGTGCAGTACCTGCAGCCGCTGGCTCGGCTGCCGGCGGCTTGTGCACCGGCCGGCCGGCCAGCGGCCCGCCGCCAGCACAGCCGGACGCCGCCATCGCCGCGCCCAGGGCGACCAGTGCAAGAACGCGCGCATGTTTGTCGCGGCGCAAAGTCGCGGCGTGTCGGGTCGTGATCATGCCGCCTTGCGGGTGCAACTTCATCTCGAGGAGTCGGGCGTGGCCATTGTCGAGGGATCGTCTGCCGCAGGTGGTGGTACGCGCCGGCGAGCCCCCGGTTCGTGGGGCCCGGCGGGTGTCCGGCGCCTGGAGGCCGGTGTCGAGGAGGTTGCGCCATGACCCATGCGAGCCGCAAGAAGCTGAAGGTCGGCCTCTTCGTGCCGTGCTACGTCGACGCGTTCTTCCCCGAGGTGGCGATCGCCACGCTGGAGCTGCTGGAACGCCTGGGCTGCGAGGTGCACTATCCGCTGGAGCAGACCTGCTGTGGCCAGCCGATGGCCAACAGCGGCTGCGAGGCCGACGCCGCCGGCGCCGAGGCGCTGTTCGTGCGCAACTTCGCCGGCTTCGACCACATCGTCGGCCCCACCGGCAGCTGCGTGCACCATGTGCGCGAGCACTTCACCGCGATCGAGCAGACGCCGGTGGTCACCGAGGTGCGCGCGCGCACCTTCGAGCTGGTGGAGTTCCTGCACGACGTGCTCGGCGTGCGCGAATTCCCGTGGGCCGAGTTCCCGCACACCGTGGGCCTGCACAACGGCTGCTCGACGCTGCGCAAGCTGGGCACCGCCAGCTACTCCGAGGTCGCGATGCCGGCGTTCTCCAAGCCGCTGGCGCTGCTCGCGGGCGTGAAAGGCATCCGCTTCGCCACCCCCGAGCGGCCCGACGAGTGCTGCGGCTTCGGCGGCACCTTCAGCGTGTACGAAGAGCCGGTGTCGGTGCGAATGGGCCAGGACAAGGTGCGCGACCACCACCGCGCCGGTGCCCAGTACATCGTCAGCGCCGACATGAGCTGCCTGATGCACCAGAAGGGCTGCGCCGAACGGCTGGAGCTGCCGGTGAAGTTCATCCACATCGCGCAGATCCTGAACGGAGCGCGGCAATGAGCGCGCTCGGGCGCGGCCTGCGCCGCGTGGCGCCTGAAAGGAGCCCGACATGACGCGCATCGACCATGCCGAGGCCTCGAGCGAGTTCATCGCCGCCACCGACCACCTGGAGTTCCACGACCGGCGCCTGTGGGACCTGCGCAAGAAGCGCGACCGCGCCACGGCGGCGGTGCCCGAGTGGGAGCGGCTGCGCGACCTCGCTTCTCAGATCAAGGAGCACACGCTCACGCACCTGGCCGACCACCTCGAGCAGTTCGAGCGTGCGGCCCGGGCCAACGGGGCCACCGTGCACTGGGCGCGCGACGCCGCCGAACACAATCAGATCGTGCACACGATCCTCTCGTCGCACGGGGCGAGAACGCTCGTGAAGAGCAAGTCGATGCTCACCGACGAGTGCGAGATGCGCGCCTATCTGGAGCCGCGCGGCATCGAGGTCATCGAGACCGACCTGGGCGAGCGCATCCAGCAGCTGGACGACGAACCGCCCAGCCACATCGTCGTGCCGGCGGTGCACAAGCTGCGCGCCGATGTCGCCGAGGTGTTCGGCCGCACGCTGGGCACCGACCCCGCCAACCACGACGTGCACTACCTCGCCGAGAGCCAGCGGCGCACGACGCGGCCGAGCTTCCTGACCGCGGACGCCGGCATGACCGGCGCCAACTTCGCGGTGGCCGAGACCGGCGCCATCGTCGTGTGCACCAACGAGGGCAACGCCGACCTCTCGGTGCACCTGCCCAAGCTGTACATCGCCTCGGTGGGCATCGAGAAGATCATCCCGCGCACCGAGCATGTGGCCGTCTTCGTGCGCATGCTGTCGCGCAGTGCGCTCGGTTCGCCCATCACGCAGATGACGAGCCACTTCCGCGTGCCGCGCCCGGGCACCGAGATGCACATCGTGCTGGTGGACAACGGCCGCGCCGAGCGGCTGGCCATGCCCGACTTCTGGACGTCGCTCAAGTGCATCCGCTGCGGCGCGTGCATGAACACCTGCCCGGTGTACCGGCGCAGCGGCGGTCTGAGCTATGGCGCCACCTACTCGGGGCCGATCGGGGTGATCATCGACCCCACCTACGACCTGAGGAAGTACAGCGCGCTGCCGTTCGCCAGCACGCTGAACGGCAGTTGCACCGCGGTGTGCCCGGTGAGGATCGACATCCACCGGCAGATCTACACGTGGCGGCGCATCGTGGCCGAGCGCAACGCGCTGCCCTTCGCGAAGAAGCAGGCGATGAAGATGGCCGGCAAGCTGATGGCCAGCCCGCGGCTGTTCCGCGCGGCGGTGGAGGCCGCCGGCGCCGGGGTGGAATACCTGCCGCGGGTGATGCTCTACAACCGCTTCAACACCTGGGGCCTGCAGCGCGAGGTGCCGGCGGCTCCGGCGTCGACCTTCAGGCAGTGGTGGCTGAAGCATCGCGGCCATGGCCAGGCGGGTGCCGATGGCCCGGGGGGCACCGCCGCCGGCGGCGAGGCGGAGGGCGGGCGATGACCGCGCGCGACGACATCCTGGCGCGCGTGCGCCGCAGCCCACCCGCGGCGCGGCCGTTGCCCGCCATGCCTGCCTTCGCCGCACCCGTCGCGCCCGCGGCCGCATCGTTCGACGACTTCGCCGCGGCGCTGCAGCGCATGGGCGGCAAGGTGGCCGAGCCACCGCCGGGCAGTGGGGTGGCCGCGATCGCGCGTCAGCTCTTCCCCGAGGCGCAGGTGATCGTTTCCGCCACCGCCGAGGTGGCGGGCGACCGCGCGCTGGCCGACATCCATCATGTGCGCGAGCTCGACGACGTGGATGTCGGCGTCGTGCGTGCCCCGCTCGGTGTGGCCGAGACGGGCTCGGTGCTGCTCACCGAGCGAGAGCTCGGTGTCGAGGCGCTGGGCTTTCTTGCCCAGCACCTGGTGGTGCTGCTCGACCCGGCGCGCATCGTCGCCACCTTGCACGATGCCTACCTCGATGCGGCGTTTCGCGACGCGCGCTACACGATCCTGATGACCGGCCCTTCGGCCACGGCGGACATCGAAGGCGTGCTCATCCACGGTGCGCAGGGCATTCGCAGTCTGACCGTGGTGCCCTGCGTCGCCGGCTGAGCGGGGCCACATGCCCGCGTCGCGGGTCGCCTGACTGCCGGCGGCAGTTCGGCGCCCGCCGTGGCTTGATCGTGGTCAAGGCCGGTGCGCGGCATCGGTTCGCGCGCCCTTCTTTTGATGTTCGGCAACGCGCTCGGCGGCGATTGCGCGCACCGTGCATGCCCATGGGCCCGGCCCAAGGGTCCTCTTGAGGAGCACCCCATGAGACTGTCACGCCGCACCTTCATCCAGGCGTCTGCAGCGACCGGCGGCGCCTGGCTGCTGGGGCTGCAAGGATGTGCCACGACACCGGGTCCGGTGTCGTTCCCGATCACCAGCGCCATGCAGGTGCGGCCGGGCAAGCCGGCGGCGCCGGCACCCGGTGAATGGGTGGCCAGCACCTGCCAGGGCTGCACGCAGTGGTGCGCGATCCAGTTGTTCGTGCAGGACGGGCGCGCGGTGCGCGTGCGCGGCAACCCGATCTCGAAGACGAACCACGGCTACGTGTGTCCACGCGGACACATGATTCCGCAACAGACCTACGACCCCGACCGCGTGAAGGTGCCGATGAAGCGCACCAACCCGGCCAAGGGCCGCGGCATCGACCCGCGCTGGGTGCCGATCACGTGGGACGAGGCGCTGGACACGCTGGCCGAGAAGATGATGGCGTTGCGCCGGGCCGGCGAGGCGCACAAGTTCGTCTACATGCGCGGCCGCTATTCGCCGACCTCGACCGACTTGCTGTACGGCACGCTGCCGCGTGTCTTCGGCAGCACCAACTACTTCAGCCACAGCGCCATCTGCGCCGAGGCCGAGAAGATGGGCCCGGGCCTGACGCAGGGCTTCTTCGGCTACCGCGACTACGACCTCGCCAACACGATGTGCCTGGTGACCTGGGGTTGCGACCCGCTGGCTTCCAACCGCGAGGTGCCCAACACCATCCACCAGTTCCACGCGGTGCTGGCGCGTGGCACGGTGATCGCGGTCGACCCGCGGCTGAACAACGTGGCCGCCAAGGCGCACGAATGGCTGCCGGTGAAGCCCGGCACCGACGGCGCGCTGGCCGGTGCCATCGCCCACGTGCTGCTCGTCGAAGGCCTGTGGAACCGCGACTTCGTCGGCGACTTCAAGGACGGCAGGAACCTGTTTGCCGCTGGCAAGACGGTGGACGAAGCCGCCTTCGCCGAGAAGGAAACGCACGGCCTCGTGAAGTGGTGGAACCTCGAGTTGAAGGACCGCACGCCGGCGTGGGCCGAGCGCGAGACGCTGATACCGGCCGCGCAGATCGTGCGCGTCGCGCGTGCCATGGGCAAGGCGGCGCCCAAGGTGGCGGTGTGGATGGGGCCGGGCGTGGGGATGACCCCGCGCGGCACGTACACCGCGATGGCGGTGCATGCGCTCAACGGTCTGGTCGGCTCGATCGACGCCGAGGGCGGTGTGCTGCAGACTGCCGGCGGCGTGCCGCTGGGCCGCTTCCCCGCGACGGACAAGTACCTCGACGACGTGGCCAAGGGCGCCTCGAAGTTCAAGAAGCTCGACGGCCGTGGCGCCAAGGACATGCCGGCCATGATGAATGCCCGCCCCGGCAGCGGCGTGGTCACCAACAACGTGGCCAACGGCATGCTGGCCGACCCGGGTGCCTGCAAGTTGCTGCTGGCCTCGTGGGCCAACTTCAACTTCTCGTGCACGGGCGCCGACCGCTGGGACCGCGCGCTGGCCAAGGTGCCGTTCTTCGTGCACATGGTGACCAACCCCTCGGAGATGACCCAGTTCGCCGACATCGTGCTGCCCTCGACCTTCAATTCCACCGAGGGCCGCTCGATCGTCACCAACAACGGCAACACGCATGGCTACGCGTCCATTCAGCAGGCGGCGGTCAGGCGCCTGTGGGACGTGCGGCAGGAAGAGACCGAGGTCGTGTGGATGCTCGCGGCCAAGCTCAAGGCCAAGGGGTTCCCGAATCTGCACGACTACTTTGCCAACGAGTTCAAGGACCCGGAGACCGGAAAGGCGCCGGGCAACGAGTTCGAGTTCGGAGAGGTCGCGATGAAGATCACCAGCGCCCCGATCTGGATGTCCAAGGAGCCGCCCAAGGGCGACCCGCCGATCGCCGGCTGGGCCGAGTTCAAGAAGCGCGGCATGTTCAGCGGCCCCAAGTACGCCTTCAAGAAGGGCTGGGGCGGCAAGTTCAACACCGCCACCAAGAGGTTCGAGTTCTTCAGCGAGACCGCGAAGAAGGGCCTCGAGGAGCACGCCAGGAAGCACAACACGACCGTCGACGACATCCTGGCGGTCAGCGGTTACGTCGCGCGCGGCGGGCTGGCCTTCGTGCCGCACTACGAGCCGCCCAAGCGCCACGGCAGCCGCGAGCAGTATCCGTTCGACTTCATCGACTACAAGAGCCGGCTGAACCGCGAAGGCCGCTCGGCCAACCTGCCCTGGTACCAGGAGTTCAAGAAGGTCGACCCGGGCGACGTGAGCTGGGACGACGTGCTCAAGATGAACCCGGCGGATGGAAGGCGCCTCGGTCTCGCGACGGGCGACATGGTCAAGGTGGCCTCCCCGGCGGGCGCCATCACCGTGAAGCTCAAGCTCTGGGAGGGCGTGCGCCCCGGCACCGTGGCCAAGTGCTACGGGCAGGGCCACTGGGCCTACGGGCGCGTGGCGGCCAAGGAGTACGGCAAGACGCCGCGGGGCGGCAGCAACAACGAGATCCTGGTCGACGACTACGACCGGCTCTCCGGCAGCACCGCGCGCAACGGCGGCTTCACCGGCGTGCAGGTGACCAAGGCCTGATGCCCAACGCAGCCCACAGGAGAACATGATGAGATACGGAATGGTCATCGACCTGCAGCGTTGCGTAGGCTGTGGTGCCTGCGCCTTCGCGTGCAAGGCCGAGAACAACACGCGCAACCGCGCCGACGGCCAGAGCTTCAACTGGGCCGACTTCGTGATGAAGACCGAGGGCACGTTCCCCAACGTCACGCACTGGGTGATGCCGGTGCTGTGCAACCACTGCAGCGATGCGCCCTGCGTCAAGGCCTGCCCGGTGAAGGGCAAGAAGGCGATGTACAAGACGCCCGAGGGCATCACGATGTACGACAGCGAGCTGTGCATCGGCTGCCGCTCGTGCCAGGAAGCGTGCCCGTACAGCCACAAGAGCCTGGGCGAAGAGAGCCTGGACGGCCAGACCTACAGCGTGATCAGCTACAACAACGACGAAGGCGACCCGCAGCCCTACTGGGCCGACAAGGGCGCCGCCATTGCCGGCTGCACGGCTTCGGGCGCCGAAGTGGCCGCCAAGGCCGGGGCCGCCACGCCGACGCTGAACGCCTACAAGGGCGACGAGGTCAAGCCGGTGCGCGCCAAGGACGTGGTGGAGAAGTGCACCTTCTGCTACCACCGCGTGACCAACGGCCTGCAGCCGGCGTGCGTGGAGGTGTGCCCGTCGCAGGCGCGCATCTTCGGCGACCAGGAAGACCCGAACGCGCCGATCAGCAAGATCCTCGCGGCGCAGAAGTCGTTCCGGCTGCAGGAGGAAAAGGGCACCAAGCCGAACGTGCACTACATCGGCAAGTACAGTGTCCGCGCCTGATCGCGTGATGGCGCCGCCCGCCGAGCCGTCGACGCGCCCGGTGGCGGCGCAAGCCGCCGACGCCAGTACCCATGCCGACGAGACGCGCCGGCGCGCCGCCGAGCGCGACGCGGCGCGCGCCGACCTCGCGCGCTTCATCGCCGCGTGCTACTACGAGCCGGGGCCGGAGTTCGCCGAGGAGCGGCTCTTCGACTCGATGCGCGCCGCCGCGGCGCGCGTCGACCCGGCGCTCGAAGCGCTGGCGCAGCGCCTGGGCGAGGCGTTCGCCGCGGCACCGCTGCAAGAGCTGAGCGTGGACCACGCCCGGCTCTTCCTCGGCCCGGGCCCGGCGCGCGCACGGCCGTACGCCTCGGTCTGGCTGACCGGCGAGAACCGCTTGATGGAAGCGCCGGCGCTGGAGGTGCGCCAGCTCTATGCCGAGGCCGGCTTCGAGCTCGACGCGTCGTTCCTCGAGCTGCCCGACCATGTGGCCGCCGAGCTCGAGTTCTTCTACCTGCTCATCCACCGCGCCAACGTGGCGCACTACGCGAGCGACGCCCAGGCACAGGCCGAAGTGGCCGCGCTCAGGCGGCGCTTCGTCGACGAACACCTCGGTCGCTGGCTGGGCCCGTTCCTGCTGGCCATGCACGAGGGCGCCGAGACCGTGTTCTACGAGACGCTGGCCGAGCTGACCGAGGCCTTTGTGCGCCGCGAGGCGGCGGGCCCGCCGGGCGAGGGTTAGCCCGTCTTTCTCAACTGGCGGCCGACACCCCCGCTAAGTCATTGATTCATTGCACTCAGGCCCCGAAGGTCTTCACTACAGAACCAGCGCTGGCGCCGTGGACCGCACCTGCGCAGCGGTGATCCTGGGTGGTGGCTGGCTGGGCAGGGTCAGCCTCAGTTGCTCCAGCAACATGCGCTGTTCGGGTTCGGGCTGCGTGTACCTCGACAGGGTCAGTTCGCGGCCGTCTGTGGTCGGCAGTATCACGTCGACCATCTGCTGGGCCTTGAACTTGTCGATGACCTCGCGCGGCGTCGTGCCCCCGGCCAGGGTCCTGAGTTTGGCCTTGAGCGTTGCCTGCAGGCAGTACGCCACGAAGGCCACGAAGATGTGCGCCTCGATGCGCTGTTCGGTCCTGTGGAAGATCGGCCGGATCGCCAGGTCGTGCTTGATCTCCTTGAAGGCCTGCTCTACTTCGGTGAGCTGGATGTAGAACGTCCACAGCGCATCGGGCTCATGTGCCGTGAGGTTGGTGCGCAGCAGGTAGCGGCCTTCGCGTCGTCGCACCTGGCGCAGCTTGTCGCGGTCCAGTGCGAACTCCAGGCTGGCCGTCGTGGCCGCCTCCTTGGGCAGGCTGATCCTCACGAGGTTGGCCGCGCGCCCGGCGTCGTGCTTGGCTGCACCGAGTTTCATCAGCAACTGGTCGCGTGTCAGGCTCTGCGTTTGCAACGCCTCGAGCCGAGCGACGTAGCGGCGCAGCCGCTTGCGCCGCATGCCGCGCTCCTTGTCGATGCGCGCATCGCTCTTGGCCAGCACGTACACATCCTCCTCGGTGGCCAGCCGCTTGACCTGCACGCCATCGCGCACATTGGCCCAGGGTTTGTTCAGGAAGGCCTGTTCCAGCCGCGTGAGCCGGCCCTTGGGTGTACCCACAAGGTAGCTCGCGCCGATGCTGCGCATCTTGGCCAGGCTGTCCTCGGTGGGGATGCCGCGGTCCATGACCCAGATGCGATTGGCGCGGCCATAGCGGTGCTCGATGCGGTCGAGGAAGCCACTCAAGGTGGTGGCGTCAGCCGTACCGCCGCCCATGACCTCGTAGCTCAGCGGGAAGCCCTCGGGGGTGACGATCAGCGCGATGACGACTTGGCGACAGTCGCCGCGTTTGTCGCGGCTGTAGCCGAACTGGCGCAGGTCATCCGGCCCGCGGTCTTCGTCGGTCTCGAAGTAGGTGCTGGTCAGGTCGTACAGCAGCACCTCGAACTTCGCACCGAATAGCTCACCCCACCGCCGCACGAGGAACTTGAACAGCTCGTCCTTGTGCGCAACGAGCTTGTCCAGGCAGCGGTACAGGGTGTTCTTCTCGGCCAGGCCGAAGTCGTCTTCCAACAGGTCGGCCATCGCGCTGGTGTCGAACCACTGGCGGTGCAGCCGCCACTCCGAGCCCGGGTCGATGAGCCGGTAGGCCACCAGGGTCTTGAGCACCTTCAGCCACGGCGTGCCTTCGCGCGAGGGGCGCAGCCGCGCTCGCCAGAAGCAGTCCAGTTCGAGCTCTTGCCACAGCTGCAGCGCCAGCCAGCAGGCGCCCCACTGGCGGGGGCGTTGCAGGCGCAGCTGGCTCAGGCACACCCCCACCGCGTCGACGTCGTCGCAGGGCATGGAGCCTGCGGGGAACAGCGCGACCTGGCGGCGTTGGCCTTCGTCGCAGACCTCGATGGTCTTGCGCCACGCTTCGCGCTGGCTGGCGTTGATCTCGCCGAGATAGAGCACCTGACGCTGGGCCACGCGGCCATCGGCCAGGCGGCGGTTCTCCACCACACTCCAGTACTCGTGAGTCTTGCCGTCCTTCTTGCGACGTTGGCAGCGCAGGAACATGCGCAGCAATGTATGAAGCGGTCCACACCCCCGCAACGACCAAAGTCTTCACTACAAGCGCTTTGGCCCGGACGCGCTATACGGATCAAGCACTTGCGCGCGCAAGACAGGCTGATTTGCGTCGAAGCAACGGTGAGTTGAGAAAGACGGGCTAACCCGGCGCCTTCTGCCTCGAAGGGCAGGCGTCGCCCGCACCATGCACCCTGGGGTCGCTGGCGGGCAGCTCCAGCACCCCGAGCGTGCGCACGCGCAGGCACTGACCGCGGCGCTTGTAGTTGAAGAAGCAGTAGTTCTTCGCGCCCCCGGTGCAGCGCTCGATCTCCGGGAAGCCGGCTTCGAGGAACCTCGCCGCCTCGCCACGCGAGCGCTCGGATTCGCCGCGGGAGTTGGTGAGGTTGGTCTCCACCGGGGCCCAGCCCTCGGCCAGCAGCTTGGCGCGCGTGGCCGAGAACGGCTTGCCGATGAGGGCGGCCATCTCCTTGGCAAAGGCGGGTGAAGGCGCCGCCTCGGATGCTGCCACGACGAGGCAGGCCGCCGCCCCCAGCACGGCAGACCAAAGCGCGGGAAGGGCCGGCAAGCGCATGTCAGTGGCGTGGGCGGCGGGGCGCCGTCAGCCCTCGAACCGCCCCAGCCGCACCGCAGTGCCGCCGGGCTTGAGGTTGTTGGTGCCCGGCATCACCAGCACCGCGTTGTCGTACGGGGTCACGAACACCTGCTCGCCGTCCTGCGCGATGGGTGTGCCGGCCTTGGCGATGACCGAGAGCCCGACGGTGGGCACGAGGAACCTGAATGCGGTGCTGCGCGCCACCACCGGCTCGGTGACGCGCACGAGGCGCTGGCGTGGGGGCGGCGTCAGGCGCACGTTCGCCTGCACCCACGCCGCATCGGCCAGCCCGGCCAGGCCGAGGAAGCGCACCACCGCGTCGATGGCCACCTCAGCCGCCGCCGCTTCCCAGTGCTGGCCGCACTCGATGAGCAGCGCGCGGTGTTTCGGATCGCCGGCGTCGCCGAACGGCCCGCGCTCCACCATGCGCAGGCCGGCGGGGTGGCCGGTGTCGATGAGCAGCACCTCGGGCACGCCGAGCTCGCGCGCGAAGGCCGCGTTCTTGTCCTGCGTGCCGCACACCATGAGCGGCTGGCAGGGCTCGCTCATGCTGTGGATGTCCAGCAGCAGCTCGGTGGCATCGACGAAGGGCCGCAGCTCGCGCGCACGGCGCAGCTCGGCGCTGTCGCGGCTGCCGAGCAGCACCTCGTCGGCCCACACGCGGTTCAGGTCTTCGTCGATGCAGCGGCTGGCGAAAGGCCGCTCGCGGTCGAAGCGCCGGTAGGCCGCGACATTGGCGAAGGCCACGATCAGCCGGCCCCGAGCCGGACGGAAGCGGCCGGCGGCGACTTCGCCGAGCAGCCAGTCCAGCGCGATGGCGCCGCAGATCTCGTTGCCGTGTGTCAGCGCCTGGATCATCACCCGCGGGCCGGGGCGGCCGGTGTCCCACGCGTGCACGTGGTCCACGCCCGTGCCGCCGTCGCGCCAGCGATCCAGGGGCGGCGGGCTCAGCTCGATGGCGGGGGGCCGGCCCGGTGCACCGGCCGGCGGCGCTGCGGCGGCCACGTGTCAGCGCCGCGGCCGGATCATCGTCTGCGCGTAGCCGAAGCGCTCGCCCAGCACGTGCATCAGCTGCATGAGATGGCCCTGCAGCTTGTTGAAGCCCTCGTGCTTCTGGATCGTCACCGGGTCCATGTACAGCCGCTTGTTGATCTCGATCTGCAGGCTGTGGCGGCCGCTGCTGGGGTCGCTGAAGGCGCGCACGAGTTCGACGCCCTTGAACGGGTTGTTCAGCGCCACCGTGTAGCCCAGGCCCTGCAGGAATTTGCCGATGTAGTTGGTGAAGGCCGGCTCGCAGGTGGTGCCGTCACGGTCGCCGAGCACGAAGTCGGCGCGCGGCTGGCCCTCCACGCCTTCCATGTCCAGCGTGCTGGTGGGGCCCATCGAATGGCAGTTGATGTGGTACACGACGCCGAAGCGGGTGTGCGCGTTGGCCATCAGCTCCCACAGCGCGTCTTGATAAGGCTGGTGGTAGCGCTCGATGCGCGCCATCACCTCGGCCACGCCGAGCTTGCGGTTGTAGATGGGCTTGCCGTTGAGCAGCGTGCGCCACACCAGCGCCTTGCCGATCTTGGCCTTGCCGCTGTCTTCGGTCTTGTTGGGCCAGGGCTCGGCCATCAGCGCGGGGTCGATGTCGGCGGTATGGCGGTTGGGGTCGATGTAGGTGCGCGGGAACTGCGCGGTGAGCAGCGGGATGCCCATCTTCGCGGCGGGCAGGTACAGCTCGTCGATGAAGGCGTCCTCGCCGTCGCGCAGCTCCTGCACGCTGGCCACGGCGCCGAAGTCGGCCGGCATGCGAAAGCCCGAATGCGGCGAGTCGAGCACGATGGGGAAGGCAGGCGCGTCGGG
>JAEUPD010000004.1 GCA_016788525.1 Rubrivivax sp. | reverse complement strand
GCAAGCCGGGTAGGCCGACGGTGTATCCGTCGGCCGTCATCGCTGGCGGGCCCGCAGGGCCCGACGGCGACGCCGGGCCTCGCGTCCCGCGCGGCGCGGCGCTGCGGGCCGGACCTCTGCTCGCCCCGAGCTCCATGCACGGGAACGCCACCACGAAACCATGTATCCGGAGCCAGGCTGACTCTGGAGCGCCCGCGCTGACGAACCTCCCATCGCCACGCCCCGCCATTCATCAGCCGCCGCCGGCGTTTCATCGCAACAGGCTGGCGCGCGGGCGCCCGCCTGCCGATCATCGCCTCCAGTTCGATGATCGCCTGCCCCTCGGGGGCGCAAGAAGGAGCCCGTGATGAACCGCCAACTCTCCAACCGCCTTGTCTCGCTGGTGGTGGCCTTCGTCGTCACGTCCAGCCTGGCCACCGGCATCCACAGCCTGGCCGCCAGCGAGGCGGCGTCTGCCGCGGCGCAGGTGGCGCACAGCGCGACCGCGCCGATCTGCGCCCGCGTCTGAGCGGCACCCGCCGCCCAGGGGCAAGAGGCATGAAGGGGCTCGCCTGGTGCGCCACGCTGTGGCTGCTGTGGTGCCTGCTGCTGGTGCTGAGCTGGCCGCTGGCGCTGCTGGCCCTGGTGCTGGCGCCGCTGGTGTGGCTGCTGGCGCTGCCGTTCGCGGTGCTGGGTGTCTTGCTGGGCGCCACGTTGGCGCTGCTGCGCGCGGTGCTGTACCTGCCGGCGCGGCTGCTGGGCTCTCGCGGGTGAGCCGCGCGAGCGCCGCGCGCATGACCGACCTGGGTCACGACGGCGCGTTCCACTGGATGAACCCCTCGGGCGGCAGGCGCTTCAGGTCGGGCACCTTGGCGTCGGGCGCCGGGTAGCCCACCGGGAACACCATCACCGCCTTCTCGTTGACGCCGCGGCCGAGCAGCGTGCGCAGGAAGCCCATCGGATTGGGTGTGTGCGTCAGCGTCACCAGGCCCATGTGGTGGATGGCGGTGATGAACATGCCCGCGGCGATGCCCACGCTCTCGTCGACGTAGTAGTTCTTGCGCTGCCCGCCATCGGCCGTCAGGCCGTACTTCTCGGCGAACAGCACGACGATCCACGGCGCGTCGGTCATGTGCTCCTTGACGTGGTCGGTGCCCAACGGGTGCAGCGCCTCGCGCCATTCGTCGGTCATGCGCTTGGTGTAGGTCTCCAGCTCCTCGGCCTCGGCGGCGGCGCGCAGCCGCGCCTTGAGGGCCGGGTCGTCGATGGCGACGAAGCGCCACGGCTGCCGGTGCGCGCCCGAGGGCGCGGTGCCGGCGGTGCGCATCGCCAGCTCGATCAGGCGCACGGGCACCGGTGCGCTCGAGAAGTGCCGCGTCGTGCGGCGGCGGTCCATCTCGGCGTAGAAGGCTTCGGCGCGGGCCAGCATCGCGGGCTCGGGCAGGCGCTCGTAGCCCGGCAGCGGCACGAACACCGGCTCGGGCAGGTGCGCGGTGAGGCGCTTGTAGTCGTGTTCGAAGCTCATGCGGGTGCGGTCTCGGCGAGGCCGAAGCGCCGCATCAGCGCCTCGGGGTCGGGGTCGCGGCCGCGGAAGCGCCTGAACGCTTCGTCGGCCGGCACGGTGTGGCCCACCGTCAACAGCTGCTCGCGCCAGGCTTGCGCCGTGCGCTCGTCGTACAGCCCGCCCGGCGATGCGAGGAAGGCTTCGGCCACATCGGCGGCCATCATGTCGGACCACAGGTACGAGTACACCCCCGCGTCGTAGCTGCCGACGAAGCTGTGGAAGCTGTTGGTCACGCGCAGGATCTGGTCCCAGCAGGCCGGCAGGCCCAGTGCGGCCAGGATCTCGCGTTCCACCGCCTGGGGGTCGATGTCGCGGCCGCTGCCGTCGGCCAGCAGGTGCAGCTTCAGGTCGACGATGGCGCCGCCGAGGTAGTCGAGGTTGACGCTGAAGATGCGGTCGTACTTCAGCGCCGCCTCCAGCCGGTCGAGCAGCGCGGCGGGCATCGGCTCGCCGGTGGCGTGGTGGCGCGCGAAGCGCGCGAGCAGCGCGCGGTCGCGCAGCCAGTACTCGTTGAGCAGCGAAGGCAGCTCGACGAAGTCCCAGGCCACGTTCAGGCTGCCGAGCGAAGGGTAGCGCGCACCGTCCAGCAGCATGTGCAGCGAGTGGCCGAACTCGTGGAACAGCACGTTGGCGTACTCCCACGGCAGCAGCACCGGCTCGCCTTCGCCCGGCGGCGGCAGGCCGCTGACCATGTTGGAAATTGGCAGCACGCGGCCGGCGAAATGCTCGGCCGCACGCAGCAGGTGCTGGTGTGAGCCGTGCATCTTGCCGGGCCGGTGGAAGAGGTCGACATAGAGCACGCCGATCGCTGCCCCCGTTGCTCCCGCGGCGTCCGCGGCACTGTCGCGCCTGACCTCGAACACGCGGATGCTCGGGTGCAGCACCGGCACGCCGCGCAGTTCGCTGAACGCCAGGCCATGCAGCCGGCCGGCGGCCCAGAACATCGCTTCGAGCATGCGCTCCAGGGGCAGGTACTGCCGGATGACCTCGCCGTCGATGTCGAAGCGCTGGCGGCGCAGCTTTTCGGCGTAGTGCTGGCGGTCCCAGGGAGCGAGCGTGATGCCAGGCTCGCCGGCCGCCTCGGCGTCGGCAATCGCCTGGTAGTCGGCCACCTGCCGCTGGGTGGCCGCGAGCACGCGGTCCCAGGTGCGGCGCAGCGCGGTCATCGCCGTTTGCGGCGTGCGCACCATGCGCTCGGCCAGTACCCCATGCGCGTGGCTGGCGTGGCCGAGCAGCCGCGCGCGCTCGCCGCGCAGGCGCAGCATCTCGGCGGCGATCGGGCGGTTGTCGTGCGCGCCGTCGTGGTCGCAGCGGCCGTCCCACATGCGCCAGACCTTCTCGCGCAGGTCGCGGCGCGTGGAGTGGATGAGGAACGGCCACACGGCCGGCCGTTGATTGGGAATCGCCCACCGGCCCTCGCGGCCCAGCGCCTTGGCCGCGTCGGCGGCGCTGCGGCGCTGCGCCCCGGGCAGGCCGGCGAGGTCGGCCTCGCTGTCGAGCCACAGGGCCTGCGTGGCCGGCTCGGCAATCAGGTTCTGCCGGTACTGCGCCGACAACGTCGCCAGCCGTTCGTTGATGTCGGCCAGCCGCGCCTTGCCGGGGGCAGCGAGCGCCGCGCCGGCGCGCACCAGGCGTTCGCGCAGCACTTCGACCAGACGAATCTGCTGCGCGTCCAGCGCCGAGGCCTGGCGCGCCTTCCACACCGCATCGATGCGCGCGAACAGCGCCGGGTCGTGTGCGATCTCGAGCTCCAGCGCCGGCACCCGCGGCGCCAGCCGCTGCGCCACGGCCGGCATGTCGCCGACGCTGGCGGTGCTGGAGACGGCGATGAACAGCGCCTGCAGATGGCGCAGCGGGCGGCCGCAGTCTTCGAGCGCGGCCACCGTGTTGTCGAAGGTCGGCGGCTCGGCGTTGCGGGCGATCCGGCGCACCGCGTCACGCTTGGTCTCGATGGCCGTGTCGAACGCCTCTTCCAGCGCCGCCGGCGTGGCGTGGTCGTAGGGCGGCAGGCCGCCCAGGTGCGGCAGGCCGTGCGCGGGCCAGGGGCCGAGCAGCGCTTGGGCGTCGGGCGACAAGGCGTTCGGCGGGGTCATGGCAGCACCTGGTCGAGAAAGGCCCGCACCGGCGGTACTGCGACCTCGGGCTGCATGCACAGGCCGTGGCCGTGGCCGGCGATTTCGTGCACGCGCCAGCCGAGTGCTTCGAGCTCGGCGCGCCGCACGCGGGTGCACGAGGCGATCGGCACCTCGATGCCGGCCTCGACGAGGTCGCCGTCGCTGCCGAAGAGGTTCAGGCGCGGGCACACGATGCGCGCCACCGCGTCACGCTCGGCCCAGCCGGCGAGGCTTTCGCCGTAGTGCACCCACTGCGCGTACTGCGCCTTGTGGCGCAGCACCTTCATCGACGACGGCTCGGGGTTCGGCAGCTTCCTGCGCGCGGCGGCGAGCAGCGCCTCGTAAGGCGCGCCAAGCGCCGGCCAGCCGCCCACCACCAGCGCGGTGAGCCGCGGCGTGCGCGTGGCCAGCTGCAGCCCGACGTTGCCGCCCCAGGAGTAGCCCCAGTAGGCGAAGCGGTCGAAGCCGGCCGCGCTGGCCACGCCGAGCAGATCGCTGCAGCAGCGATCGGCCGTCAGCTCGTGCGGCGCGATGTCGCGGCTGGCACCGATGCTCGGGTAGTCGACGAGCAGCACGCGGTAGCGGTCGGTCAGCCGCTCGAGGTAGCCGTTCAGCACAGGCGCCAGCTCGGCGCCGAAGATCTCGGCGAACGACGCCATCAGCGGCAGCGTCACCAGCAGCGGCTGGCCGCTTGGCACGCCGTGCAGCGCGTAGAAGACGCCGGTCGTGGAGTCCAGCGGCATGACGGGCCTTGTCGCGCGCTGAGGTCGATGGCGGCAGAAGGAGCGCAAAGCGCCGCAAGGGGCCTGGCGTCAGGCCGCCTGCCCGACGCGTTCGTCCAGCCAGCCGTCGACCACCTCTTCGAGCACCGGCAGCGTCACCGGACCCGCGGCCATCAGCTGGTCGTGATAGGCGCGGATGTCGAAGCGCTCGCCCAGGCGCTGCTCGGCGCGCCGGCGCAGCTCGCGGAACTTGAGCCCGCCGATCTGGTAGCCGAGCGCCTGCGCCGGCATCGCGATGTAGCGGTCGACCTCGGCCTCGACCGTGACGCGCGGCAGCGACAGGTGCGCGAGCATGAAGTCGATGGCGCGCTCGCGGTTCCAGCCCTCGAGGTGGATGCCGGTGTCCACTGCCAGCCGGCAGGCACGCCACATCTCCATGTCCAGGCGCCCGAAGTGCTGGTGCGGCGTCTGGTACAGGCCCATGTCCAGGCCCAGCGTCTCGCTGTACAGCGCCCAGCCTTCGAGGCAGGCCGAGTACTTGGTGAAGTTGGCGCGACGGAACGCCGGCAGCGCGGTCTGCTCCTGCATCAGCGCGATGTGCATCAGGTGCCCGGGCCAGCCTTCGTGCAGCGCCAGCGGCACGTGCATCGTCGTGGGCACCATCTGCGGCAGGCCGCTGACCCAGAAGATGCCGCTGCGCGAGCCGTCGGCCGGGTTCGGTTGCGCATACGCCGGCGGCAGCCGGGCCGAGGTGGCCGCGGGCAGGCTCTCGATGCCGTAGCTCGTGCGCGGCAGGCGGCCGAAGAACGAAGGGATCTTGCCGTCGATGGTCTTGGCCACGACCTGCAGCCGCTCGCGCAGCGCCTCGCCCGTGGTGGCGAAGAACTGCGGGTCTTCGGCGAGGAAGCGGCGGTACTCCGCCAAGCGCCCCGCGTAGCCCGCTTCGCGCGCGACTTCGGCCATCTCGGCGTCGAGCCGCGCCACTTCGGCCAGGCCTAGCGCGTGGATCGCCCGCGGCTCCAGCGTCGTGGTCGTGAAGTGGCGCACCCAGCAGCTGTAGTACTCGGCGCCGAGCACGTCTTCGGTGCAGGCGATGCTGTCGCGCGCGTGCGGCATCAGCTCGCGCTCGACCCGCTCGGCCAGGCGGCCGATGGCCGGCACGATGCCTTGCTCGATGACGCTGCGCGCGCGTTCGGCCTCGCGCATCACGCCGGGCTGCGCGGCCGCGGGTGAACGCTTGAACGGCCCGAACCAGGGCGAGGCCTCGGTGCCGAGCGCGCCGCCGCCACCGGCACCGGCGCCAGTGGTGATCTGCCGCAGGTTGGCCAGCGCTCCGGTGAGCACGACACGAGGAAAACGCAGCCCGCGCGCGTGGCCCTCGGCCAGACAGGCGCTCACGTCGGCGAAGAAGGCCGGCAGCGTGGCCAGGCGTTCGACGTAGGTGTGCGCGTCGGCCGCGGTGCCGGCCTGGCACGAGTTGGCAAAGAAGAAGGTCGTGAACTCCGGCCCGGCCGGCAGCAACCACGGCCGCAGGTGCGACAGCACCGCATGCTGCTCGACGAGGTCAGCGATCTCGCGCTCGAGCATGCGGTGCGTGATGCGCTCGGCCGGGGTGAGGGCGCAGAAGTCGATGGCAGCGATCTCCTGCCGCATCGACGCGGCCTCGGCGGCGCGGCGCTCGTGGTCGGCCGGCGCCTCGCGGAACATCGTCGGGTCGGCGTTCGGCTGGCCGGCGAGGAAGGCTGTGAAGGGGAACTCGCGGCGCTGGAATTGCCACCAGCGCTCGGCCAGCGCGCCGAGCGCGCCGAGCGCGTCGCGTGCGGCGGGGGCTGGCCGGTTCGATGCCGGGTTCGATACCGGACCAGGCTGGCCTGTTTCACGCATGTGCCCGCTCCTTCCACACCGTGCGCGCCAGGCGCACGAGGTTGCCGCCGAGGATCAGCTTGAGATCCTCGTCGTTGTACCCCAGGCCCTGCAGCGTGGCGACGATCTCCTCGATCTGCTCGGGCGGCACGAAGCGCGCGCCCAGCTCGTAGCCCAGGCCGGGCGGGAAGGTGTGCCGCATCGTCTGCATGTAGGCCTCGAGCTCGCGCATGTCGAACACGTAGTCCAGCGCGATGGCAGCGTGCTGCGGGCCGACCCGTTGCACCACGTGGTCGACATGGCGCGCGTAGGTGGCGCTGGTGATGTCGTTCCGGCCCAGGAAGATGCCGACGCCGTTGAGGCCCACCACGCCGCCGGTGGCGGCGCAGGCGCGGATGAGGTCGTCGGAAATGTTGCGCGGGTGCGCATGCAGCGCCGCGCAGTTGCTGTGGCTGAAGATCACAGGCCGGGTGGCCAGCGCCAGCACGTCGCGCGCGGTGCGGTGGCCGGTGTGGCTCAGGCACACCACCATGCCCACCCGCTCCATCTCGGCCACCACGGCGCGGCCGAAGGGCGTGAGGCCGGGGTCGTCGTCCTGGCAGCCGCCGCCGACAAGGTTGTTGCGGTTGTAGGCCAGCGCCATCCAGCGCACGCCGAGGTCGTAGTACAGCTGCACGAGGCTCAACTGGTCGCCGACCGCGTTGGCGCCCTCGATGTCGAAGCCCACCGCCAGCCGGCCGCTTGCGTGCGCGCGCTCGACGTCGCCGGCGCGCTCCAGCAGCAGGTACTCGTCGGGCCGCGCCTGCAGCCAGTGCCGCAGCGCGGCCAGCATGCGCAGGTGTTCTTCGGGGCCTTGCTCGCCGAAGCCGATGTTGACGGTGACGGCGGCGAAGCCGGCCGCGCGGTGACGCTGCAGCTGCGGCAGAAAGGAATCGTCCCGCGGCCGCAGCGGCAGGCAGGCATGGTGGTCCCACGCCGCGCAGCGGGCCAGCAACTGGCGCGCCGCGCTGGGCGCGGCGGCTGCGGTGGCTGCGGCGGGCGGGGGCGGCGGTGGGGGCACGTCCAGCGATCGAGGTCCGGGGCGGCAAGGTTAGGCGGCGGTCGCTCCGATGGGTTAGGCTCGGCCATCGAGTTTTTAGGGATTTGCACGGGATGGCCCCACCCGCAACCCCGGCGCCGAGTTCGGCGGGCAGCCGCAGCCCGCCGGCCGGCGACAGCGCCGTCTCGGCGCTGGATTTCGACCAGGAGTGGCACCGCGCCTCCGGCGAAGACGCCGAAGCTCGCGTCATCTCGCGCAACGTCGTGCGCACCATCTACCGCGGGCGCGGCAGCGGCATCGCCGACACCGTGCGGCTGGGCGAAGACGCACTGGTCAACGTCATCAACTGCGTGGTGCCGCGGCCGGCGCGCTGGGCATACGTCAACGAAGAGTCGCTGATCATGCTGCGCGCCTCGCTGGCCTGCGACGTGGCGTTCCGCTTCGGCCGCACGCCGCCGCTGGTGTTCGACCACCCGGAGCTGACGTTGGGCTGCATTCCGGCCGGCACCGCGATGACGGCCGACATCGCCGCCGGCGCGCGGCAGCAGGGCATCGTGGCGGTGTTCGGCGCTGCGGGCTTCGCGCGGCGCTTCGGGCTGCAGCCCGAAGACCTGCCCGGCGAGCTGCAGGCCGCGCTGCAAGGTGCGGCAGCGCCCGGGCGGCTGGCCTCGTTCCCGGTCGACCACCGTGTCGCGGCGCTGGTGGCCGACACGCTGGACAGCCGCCTGCGCGGCGAGTTGCGCACGGTGCAGATCGCCGGCCGCGTGGCCGAGCTCGTGGCCTACGCCATCGATGCGATGTTCGGCCACGAGGCGCATCAGCGCAGTGCCCACCTGCCGCGCCGTCGCGACCTGGAGCTGGCACAGGCGGCGCGGGCGCGGCTGGATCAGGAGTACCGGCGCCCGCCGACCTTCACCGAGCTTGCGCGCGAAATCGGCGTGAGCCAGAACAAGCTCAAGACGGTGTTTCGGGAGGCCTTCGGCGTGACGATGGCCGACTACTGCCTGGAGCGGCGCGTGCGCGAGGCGCAGCAGCTGCTGCTGGAGGCCACGCTCACCATCGCCCAGGTGGCCGAGCGGGTGGGCTACGAACACCAGAGCAGCTTCACCGCGGCTTTTCGCGGCCACGTGGGGATGTCGCCGCGCGAGTACCGCAAGCACCGCGCGCCGTTCGTGCTGGACCTGCCGGCGCGCCCGCCGCGCTGAGCGCTGAGCTGGCGCCGAGGGCGCCGCACCGAGGCGCTGCGCGAGCCCACGCGGCCGTTGCGCCGAACGAACACCACGATCAGGGTTCTCCCCCGGGTTGGTGTGTTCGCCTAAATCTTCGGTGCGACGCCGCACGCGGCCCACCGAGGCCGCGCCTATTGTTCGCCCGCCGGTGCCTACCCACTTCGAAGAGGAGCGAACGATGAACCGTGCCCGCCATCCCCTGACCTGTGCCGCCCCCACGCTTCTGGCGCAGGCGCTGGCCGCCGCCGGCCTGCTCGCCGCCGCGGCGCCGGCGTTGGCTCAGCAGCCGCCGGCGGCCGCCAAGGCCGAAGACGACACGCAGCGCGTGGTGGTCACCGCCAACAAGCGCGTGGAGCGCCAGCGCGAGGTGGCCGGCACCGTCTCCGTGCTCGACGGCGGCGACCTCGAGCGCCGCGGCGCGCGCGACCAGGAAGATTCGTTGAAGCTCACGCCCGGCGTGCAGTTCAACAAGGGCGACTTCGCCAGCAACACCATCACCATCCGCGGCATCGGCCTTTCCACCACCAACGAAGGCGCCGGTGCGCAGCAGGGTCCCACCGGCCAGTACCTCGAAGACGTGCCGCTCGCCTCGCCGCAGGGCAAGGGCACGGTGTGGGATCCGATCCTGTGGGACATGGACCGAGTGGAGGTGCTGCGCGGGCCGCAAGGTGTGCTGTTCGGCTCGGGCTCGCTGGGTGGCGCCGTGCGCTACCTATTCGCCAAGCCCGACTTCAAGCGCTTCGGTGGCGCGGTGAAGGGCGAGTACCAGCAGGTGAGCGCCGGCGACGGCCAGTTCTCGCTGTTCGGCATGCTCAACGCGCCGCTGGCCGACGGCGTGGCGCTGCGCGCGGTGGTCTACGACCGCAACGACCCCGGCTACGTCGACAACCTGGGCACCGGCACCAAAGACGCCAACGACCTGAAGCAGACCGGCGGGCGCGTGCTGCTCGGCTTGAGGCCGGTGAAGGGCCTCACGGCCACCGTCGTGGCCAGCACGCAGAAGAGCAAGCAGGGCGACACCTCCAGCGTCTCGCCCGACCCCAACCGCCTGGAGCACCGCGCGCCGAACAACTCGCGCCGCCAGAGCACGAGCGACTTCGCCAGCGTGACCATCGACTACGACCTGGGTCCCGCGACGCTGACCTCGATCACCGGCTACTGGCGCAACAAGAGCAGTGCGCTGATCGACGACACCGAGCTGTTCGGCAGCGTGGGGCTGGCGCTGCCGCAGGTCTTCCGGCCTTCCGCGGCCACGGAGAAAGCCGCTTCGCAGGAACTGCGCATCGCCAGCAACCCGGGCGGCACCTTCGGCTACGTCGCAGGTGTCTTCTATCAGAAGAGCAAGGCCAGCGGCGCCGCCAAGCAGATCGACCCCTCGGCCGCTTTCGGCCTGACCGACCTGGTGGACCTGCAAAGCAGCGGCGGCGGCGACGAGACCGCGGTCTTCGGCGACACGGATTACAACTTCGGCGGCGGCCTGAGCGCCGGGCTGGGGGCGCGCTACTACCGCACCAGCACCGACTTCACGCAGACCGGCACCATCTTCGGTGGCCCGGCCAACATCGGCCCGCTGGCCAGCAGCGACTCCGGCGTCACGCCCAAGGCCACGGTGAAGTACCGCTTCGGCGACCACCAGTGGTACGCCGTGGCCTCCAAGGGCTACCGCTACGGCGGCATCAACGGCAGCGTCACGCCGGCCACCGAGTACAAGTCGGACTCGCTGTGGAGCTACGAGACCGGCATCCGCCTGACGCCGATGCCCGGGCTGAACGTGGATGTCGCCGCCTTCATGCTCGACTGGACCGACGCGCAGATCACGGTGTTCGAGCTGGTGGGCGCGCTGCCCACTTCGAGCATCCAGAATGTCGGCAAGGCGCGCAGCACCGGCCTGGAACTGGCGCTGCGCTGGCGCGCGAGCTCGATGTTCGACATGGCGGCCCACCTCGCGTACGCAGAAGCCAAGACACGCAGCGACATCCGCATTCCTACCGGCGGCCCGACCTCGCTGCTGGTGACCGCGGGCGCGCGCATGCCGGGCACGCCCAAGCTGCAGGGCGCGTTGCAGGGCAACGTCAACTTCGCCGGGCCGTTCGATTCCAGCGGCCGCTTCAACGTCACCTACACACATGTGGGCGACCGCGTGATGTTCCTCGGCGGCAACAAGCCGGCCGATGCCTACAACAGCATCGACCTGGGCGTCGAGTTCGCGCTGCAAAAGCTGGTGCTGGCCGCCGGGGTGAAGAACGTCACCAACGAGAGGGGCGTGCAGAGCATCACCAGCGGGCCGGGCGGCGTGAGTCCGTTCGCGCAGTACTTCCTGCAGCGGCCGCGCACGATGTCGGTGTCGGTGCGCTACGACTTCTGAGCGCCAGCGGCTTGAGCACCCGAGGTGCACCTGATGGCCGTGCCCAGGCCGCGGTGGGCGCCGCCGTGACGCCCGCGCCCCCCGAGGCCACCGGCGCGGCGCCGGGCCAGGCGGCCGGCGCCGCCGACCTCGATTCCCCCGCCAGCTGGCGCGTGCTCGCCGGTTGCGGGGTGATCTTCGTGTTCAGCGTGCCGGCGCTGTTCGGCAGCACGTTCGGCCTGTTCATGGTGCCGCTGGAGAAAGCCTTCGGCTGGAGCCGCGGCGCGATCGCGTTTTCGCTCACGCTGACGATCGCGATCTCCTGGGTGTCGGTGCTGGTGGCCGGCTGGCTGGCCGACCACGTGCGCCTGAAGCCGCTGCTGGCGGTGGGCATCGTGCTCGGGGCGGCCAACCTGGCGGCGTTCGCCGCGATGGCCGGCGAGATCACGTTCTTCTACGGGCTGGTGGTCGCCCTGGCGTTCACGAGCCTGGGGGCCTCGCCGCTGATCCTGTCGAAAACGGTGCAGGGCTGGTTCGACCGGCGATTGGGTGCGGCGCTGGGCATCCTGTTCGCGTGCGCGTCGGTGGGCGCCGTGCTGCACCCGCTGACCGTGACGGCGGTGATGACGCTGGCCGGCTGGCGCGAAGCCTTCCTGGCGATGGGTGCGATGGCGCTGGCAGGCGGCCTGCTCGCGCGGTGGCTGCTGGTGCGCGAACGGCCGGCGGCGGCCCGCGCAGTGGCGGCGGCGCAGGCGAGTCCGACCCACGCAGCGCAGGCGGCCATGGCCCCGGCCGCGGGCGAGACGGGCGCCAACGCCATCGCCCCGATGCTGGCGCTGCTAGGCCAGCGGCTGTGGTGGGCGATGGGCTTGTGGAACCTGCTGTTCGCCTTCGGCAGCGGTTGCATCATGGTCCACTTCGCCGCGCTGCTGCACGACCGCGGCGTGCCGATGGGGCAGATCGGCGTCGTGGCCAGCCTGATCGGCGCCAGCATGTTCGCCGGCAACCTGCTGGCTGGCTGGCTGGCCGACCGCGTCGACCCGCGGCGCATGGCCTATCTGTTGATGCTGATGCCGCTGGCCGCCACGCTGCTGCTGTGGCTGGGCCACGGCATGGCGGTGATGGTCCTGGCCGCACTCGTGCTGGGCCTGAGCGGGGGCAGCGACGGCAGCCTCAGCCACTTTCTCGTGCGCCACTACTGGGGCTCGGCGCTGTACGGGCAGGCCAGCGGCACGCAGATGGTCATCACGGCGCTCGGCGGCGGCACCGCGCCTTGGATCTCCGGGCTGCTGCGTGACGCGAGCGGCAACTACCAGCTCTCGCTGATGGTGGCCGCGGGCTGCTTCGCGGCGGCGGTGGTGGCCGGGTGGTGCATGCCCAAGGCAGATCGGGCGGATCCGGCCGGTCCGGCCAGTCCGGCGGCTCCGGCCGGCACCCGCCGCGGCGCGGCGATGCCTGCAGCCTGAAGGTACGCTTCGGCGATGGAGCGCGCTGCAAATCTCCTGGCGGCCTTTCTGAGCCGCGACGGCGCCGGGCTCGTGATCGCGCTGGCCGTGGCGGCAGCCGGGCTCGCCGCCTGGCACGCAAGCGGCGGCGCCGTGGCCGGCAAGGCCGCCGGTGGCGTGCTGATGCTGGCCGGCGCGGTGCTCGCCGCAGGCGCCTTGCGGCACCTGGTGGTGGTGGCGCAGGTGGCGCGGCGCCACCCGCCGCCCGGGCGGATGGTCGACGCCGGTGGCTTCAAGGTGCACGTCTTCGCCGAAGGCACGGCCGCCGAGGGCCGCGCCGCGGTGGTGTGGTTCGGCGGCGGGCACGCCAGCGGGCTGACGATGCTGCCGTTCCACCGCGCGCTGAAGGCCGACACCCGTTCGATCCTGATCGACCGGCCCGGCACGGCCTGGAGCGACAGCGGCCCCTTTCCGCGCACCACGGCCGGCGAGGCCGAGGAGTGCTGGCGTGCGCTCGACGCCGCGGGCGAGCGCGGCCCGTTTCTCTTCGTCGGCCACTCGTTCGGCGGCCTGCTCGCGGCCAACATGGCGCGCCGCCGGCCCGCGCAGACCGCCGGTCTCGTGCTGCTCGATGCCACCCCGCCCGACACCATCATCTTCGGCCCGCGCCTGGGGGTGCTGAAGGTCATGCGGCGTGGCGCCTGGCTCGACGGCGCGCTGCGCCTGGTCGGCGTCCACCAGGGGCCCTTCGAACGGACGCAGCGCAAGAAGGCGCCGCAGGTCTTCGAGCAGATGAAGCGTGCGCTCGGTGACGAGGCCTACGCCGCCGAGCAGGCGCTGCAGGTGCGCTCGGGCGTGATGCTGGCGACCGCGTCGATCTTCGCCGAGCTGCACCCGCTGGGCATGGCCGCGCGCGGCTGGGAGACCGTGGTCTACGAAGGCGACCTCGGCGACATGCCGGTGTGGCTGGTGGCGCCGGGTGATGCGCAAGACGTGGAGCAGCTGGCCGAGATGCAAGGGGCCGGCCAGCGCGAGGCCGAGCGCATTCGCCGCTTCTTCGCGCGCACGCGCGAGCGCTACCTCACGATCTCCAGTCGTGCCGTGCGCGTCACGGCGCCCCAGGGCACCTCGCACAATTTTCCCTACGAAGTGCCCGAGCTCGTGATCGGGCTTGTGCGCGAAGCGGTTGGCACCGTGCGACGGGCGGGCTGAGCGGCACCCGAAAGCCCCGCCCGCAAGCTCGGCACGCACGCGATGCGCAAGCGCTACTCCGCGTGGAACCTGCTGGCCGCCGCGCGCCGCGGCCATGCCGACTGGGCACCGGCGTGGCGCGATGCCGAGCCGAAGCCGCGCTACGACATCGTCATCGTCGGCGGCGGCGGGCATGGCCTGGCCACGGCGTACTACCTGGCGCGCCACCACGGCGTCACCAACGTGGCGGTGCTGGAGGCCGGCTGGCTGGGCGGCGGCAACACCGGGCGCAACACCACCATCGTGCGCTCGAACTACCTGTACCCCGAGAGTGCGCGCCTGTACGAGTTTTCGCTGCAGCAGTACGAAGGCCTCGCGCGCGAGCTGAACTTCAACATCATGTTCAGCCAGCGCGGCGTGCTGACGCTCGCCCACTCGCGCCACGACCTCGATGCGCAAAGCCGCTGGGCCAACGCGATGCGCTGCAACGGCATCGATGCCGAGTTGCTGGATGCACGGCAGGTGCGCGAGCTGGAGCCGCGGCTGAACTTCAACCAGGGAGCGCAGGCCGCGCGCTACCCCATCCTCGGCGGCTTCATCCAGCGCCGCGCCGGCAGCGCGCGGCACGACGCCGTGGCCTGGGGCTACGCGCGCGGCGCCGCGGCACGCGGCGTGGACATCGTGCAGCACTGCGCCGTCACCGGCTTCGTGAAGCAAGGTGGCCGCGTCATCGGCGTGTTGGCGCGCTGGCGCGGGCGCGAGCTGATCATCGGCTGCGAGCGCGCGGCGCTGGTGGTAGCCGGCCACTCGTCGGTGCTGGCGGCCGAGGCCGGCTTCGAGCTGCCGGTGGTGAGCTACGCGCTGCAGGCCATGGTCAGCGAGCCGGTCAAGCCCGTGCTCAACACGGTCACGCTGTCGCCGGCGCTCGGCGCCTACTGGAGCCAAAGCGACAAGGGCGAAGTGGTGATCGGCGGCGCGCTCGACCACTTTCCGAGTTATGCGCAGCGCGGCAGTTTCGACATCACGCAGCAGGTTGTGGCCGCCACCTGCGAGATGTTTCCCACGCTGGCGCGGCTGCGCCTGCTGCGCCAGTGGGCCGGCATCGTCGACGTGGTGCCCGATTCGAGCCCGATCATCGGCGCCACGCCGGTGCCCGGCCTGTACATTAACTGCGGCTGGGGCACCGGTGGCTTCAAGGCCATTCCGGTGGGCGGCTGGACGCTGGCGCATGTGCTGGCCACGGGCCGCAACCACGAGCTCGCCGAGCCGTTCCAGCTCGAACGATTTCGCAGCGGGCGGCTGATCGACGAAGCCGCGGCCGCAGGCATCGCGCACTGACGAAGGCACGTCGATGATGACGAGCGACATCACGGCCGCCGGCACCACGTCATGATGCAGCTGCGTTGCCCCTGGTGCGGCGAGCGTGCGGCCAGCGAGTTCCACTGCGGCGGCACGACCGGCATCACGCGCCCGCCGCTCGCCTGCGACGACTCGACCTGGTCCCGCTACCTCTTCTTCCGCACCAACCCCAAGGGCGGGCACGGCGAGCGCTGGCGCCACACCTTCGGTTGCGGCATGTGGTTCAACGTCTGGCGCGACACTGTCACGCACGAAGTGAAGGCGGTGTACGGCATCACCGAACCGCCGCCGCCGCAGGGCGCGCCATGAGTGGTTACCGGTTGCCGCTGCAGCCGGGGCAGGGCGCATGGCCCGGCGCGTGGATCGACCGTTCGCGCACGTTGTCGCTGCGTTTCAACTGCCGCACGCTCACCGCCCACCCTGGCGACACCCTGGCTTCGGCGCTGCTGGCCAACGGCATCGGCGCCGTGGCGCGCAGCTTCAAGTGGCACCGGCCGCGCGGCATCTTCAGCGCCGGCCTCGAGGAACCCACGGGCCTGGTGGATGTCGGCAACGGCGCACGCCGCACGCCGAACACGCGGGCCACCGACATCGAGGTGTTCGAAGGGCTCGAAGCGGTGACCGGCAACGCCTGGCCGAGCCTCGGGTTCGATCTCGGTGCGCTGGCGGCGCGCTTCGCTTCGCTGATGCCGGCGGGCTTCTACTACAAGACCTTCATGTGGCCGCACTGGCACCGCTTCGAGCCGGCGATCCGCCGCGCCGCGGGTCTGGGCCATGCGGCCGCGGCCGATGCGGGCGCCGACCCCGACCACTACGAAGAGGTGTCGCGGCAGGTCGAGACGCTGGTCATCGGCGGCGGCGCGGCCGGCCTGGTGGCCGCGGCGGCGGCGGCGCGCGGCGCTCAAGAGGTGCTGCTGCTCGAGGCGGCACCGCGCTGCGGCGGCTGGCTGGCGAGCCAGGGGCCCGAGGGGATCGAACGGGCCACGGCGCTGGAGCGCGAGGCCCGCGCGGCCGGCGTCAAGGTGATCGTTCGCTGCACGGCGCTTGGCCTGTACGACCATCGGCTCGCCGTGGCGGTGGAGGAGGTGAACGACGGGGACGCTTCGAATGGCCCGCGCGAGCGGCTGTGGAAGCTGCGCGCCAAGCGCATCGTGCTGGCGCTCGGCGCGTTCGAGCGGCCGATGCTGTTCCCCGACAACGACCGCCCCGGAGTGATGCTCGCTGCCGCCGTGCAGCGGCACGCCGCGCTGTTTGGCGTGGCGGCCGGCCGCCGCGTGGTGGTGGCCGCGGCGTGCGACAGCGGCTACGTCGTCGCCCGCGGGCTCGCGGCGATGGGAGTGCAGGTCGCGGCGGTCGTCGATGTGCGGCCCGGGCGCCAAGGGTTCACACCCGAGCTGCCCGCCGGCGTGGCGTGGCACGCCGGCTGCACCATGGTCGGCGTCGATCACCGCCGCGGCGCGGTGGGCGGCGTCCACATTGCGCCGCAGGCCGGTGGTCACGCCCTGTTCATCGAAGCCGATGGCATCGCCAGTGCCGGCGGCTGGAGCCCTGCGGTGCACCTGCACTCGATGGCCGGCGGCGGCCTCAGGTGGGAAGAGCGGGCCTCGATGTTCGTGCCGGCCGGCCCGCTGCCGGGCATCACGAGCGTGGGCGCCGCCGCGGGCGCGTTCGAGTTCGATGCGGCGTTGGCGCACGCCCAGGCCGAAGGCGCGCGCGCGCCCGGCACGCCGGGAACCGCGGCACCGGTGGGCGGCCTTGGTGACGTGCCGGCGCACGCGGGGCCGAGTGGCGAAGCGCTGGCGGCGCTGGCCGCAGGCGGGCGCCGGACGGGCAAGGTGTTCGTCGACCTGCAGAACGACGTCACCACCGACGACATCGCGCTGGCCGCGCGCGAGAACTACCGCTCGGTGGAACACCTGAAGCGCTACACCACGCTCGGCATGGCCACCGACCAGGGCAAGACGAGCAACGTGCTCGCGCTGGTGCTGATGGGCGAGCACACGCAGCGTGCGCCGGCGCAGGTGGGCACGACGAAGTTCCGCCCGCCCTTCAGGCCGGTGACGCTGAATGCGCTGGCCGCGGGCCGCCACGGCGCGCGCATGAAGCCGTTGAAGCGCCTGCCCGCCGAACGTTGGCACCAGGAGCGCGGCGCGCTGTTCGAGGAGTTCGGCGGTTGGTGGCGCCCGGCGGCCTACCCGCGGGGGGGTGGCGAGTCACTCACCGCCGCTGCCGAGCGCGAGGCGCTGGCAGTGCGGCGCGGCGTGGGGCTCTTCGACGGCTCGCCGCTTGGCAAGATCGAGGTCTACGGGCCCGATGCCGCAGCGTTCCTCGACCTGATGTACGTCGGCACGATGTCCACGCTGCCGGTGGGTGGGACGCGCTACGGGCTGCTGCTCAACGAGAACGGTGTCATCTTCGACGATGGCATCGTCGCGCGGCTCGGGCCCGATCACTTCTGGGTCAACACCACCTCGGGCGGCGCCGAGCGCGTGGCGCTGGCGTTCGAGGAGTGGCTGCAGTGCGAGTACGTGAACCTGCGCTTGCTGGTGACGCCGGTGACTTCGGCGTGGGGCAACGTCACGGTCAGCGGGCCGCGGGCCTGGGAGCTGCTGCGCGGCGCGGGCTTCGACGCGGCGCTGGCCCCCACGGCGATGAAGCACATGACGGTGGGCGAATGGCCGGCACCGCGCAGGCTGCTCGATGCGCGGCGCGATCCGGACGAGCCTCTTGCACACGAGGCCGACGGTGTGGCGCTGCGCGTGCTGCGCGCCAGCTACACCGGCGAACTGAGCTACGAGATCAATGTGCCGGCCACGCTCACGCCGGCGCTGCTCGAACACCTGTGGCGCGCGGGCCAGCCGCTGGGCATGGTGCCCTTCGGCGTGGAGGCGCTGATGATCCTGCGCACCGAGAAGGGCTACCTGCACGTCGGCGGCGACACCGACGGCACCACGCTGCCCGGTGACGTGGGCATGGACCGCGGCATCGCGAAGAAGGCTGCGAACTTCGCCGGCCGCCGCTCGCTGCTGCGCCCGGCGGCCACCGACGCCCACCGCATGCAGCTGGTGGGCCTGGTGCCCTGCGATCGGCGCACCGTGCTGCCGGCGGGCGCGCATGCCACGGCGCAACGACCGCCCGCGCCGATCGAAGGTTTTGTCACGAGCAGCCACTTCAGCCCCAACCTGAACCACCCGGTGGCGCTGGCGATGCTCAGGCGAGGTGCCTCGCGCACCGGCGAGCGCATCACGTGGTGGCACATGGGGACACCGGTTGAAGCCGAAGTGGTGAAGACACCCTTCATCGACCCCGGCGGCGAGCGCCTGCATGGCCATGTCCGCTGAGACGACGGGCGCGGGCCGCGTGCAACGCCGTCACGGCGCGACTCGGGTGCTGTCGCTGCGCCATGGCCCCGGCGACGATGGGCCGGTGGCGGCTGCGCTGCGCCAGCACCTGGGCATCGCCGTGCCGCCGCGGCCCGGGCAGTGGATGGGCGCCGACCCCTATCTCGTATGGTGCCGGCCGAGCGAGTGGCTGCTCGTCGGGCATGAGGGCGTGGACCCTGCCGCGTGGGCGGCGCTGGCCGCCGACCTGCGGGCGGGCCGTCACGCGGCGGCGGTGGCCGTCGATGTCTCGGCCGGCTTCGTGACCTATGAGCTGCAAGGCGCAGACATCGACGCCCGGCTGGCCCGCGTGATCGATGCGGCCTCGATCGCGCGCCGCGCCGGCGAGGGCGGCCGCGCCCGCCTGGCCGAGGTGGCAGTGGTGCAGCTGCGCCTGGCGCCCGGGCGACTGTGGCTGCTGGTCGATCGCGCCGTCGAAGCCTGGGTCGGCGAGTGGCTGGATACCGTGGCGTAGCGAGGTAGCCGGGCAGTCGGCCAGTCGGGGGGCGTGGCGCGACCGTGCCGGCGGGCGGCCGGGCCGCGGTGCTCAGCTGCGCAGGTGGCACGCCACACGGTGCGCCGGCCCCACGTCCTTCAGCACCGGCCGCTCCTTGTCGCACAAGCCCTTCTGCGCGATCGGGCAGCGGGTGTGGAAGTGGCAGCCGGGCGGCGGCTTCAGCGGGCTGGGCACATCGCCTTGCAGCCGCACGCGCTGGCGCTTGACGGTGGGGTCGGGGATCGGCACCGCCGACAGCAGCGCCTCGGTGTAGGGGTGTCGCGGGTTGGCGTACAGGTCGTTGGCTGGCGCGATCTCGACCACGCGGCCCAGGTACATCACGGCCACGCGGTCGCTGATGTGCTCCACCACCGACAGGTCGTGCGCGATGAAGATGTAGGTGAGCTGGAACTTGCTTTGCAGGTCTTCGAGCAGGTTGATGACCTGCGCCTGGATCGACACGTCCAGCGCGCTCACCGCCTCGTCGCAGACCACGAGCTTGGGGCTCACCGCCAGCGCGCGGGCGATGCCGATGCGCTGGCGCTGGCCGCCGCTGAACTCGTGCGGGTAGCGCTTCATGTGGTCGGCACTCAGGCCCACCGTCTCCAGCAGATCGACGATGCGGGCCTCGAAGGCTTCCTTCGTCGGCGCGAGCTTGTGGATGATGAGCGCCTCGCCGATGATGGCGCCCACCGTCATGCGCGGGTTCAGGCTGGCGTACGGGTCCTGGAAGATGATCTGCATGTCGCGCGCCAGCGCGCGCAACTCTTCCTTGCTCGAGCGGGTGACGCTCTTGCCCTCGAACCACACTTCGCCCGCGGTGGGCTCGATCAGCCGCAGGATGCAGCGGCCGGTGGTGCTCTTGCCGCAGCCGCTTTCGCCCACCACGCCCAGCGTCTCGCCGGCGGCGATGTCGAAGCTCACGCCATCCACCGCATGCACGCGGCCCACCTCGCGCTGCAGGATGCCGCCGCGCACGGGGAAGTGCTTGACGAGGTTGTCGACCTTGAGCAGCGGTGTGGCCGCGGAAGGGGAAAGGGAAGAGGCAGGGGAGGCAACGGCAGCCATGTCGACGTTCTTCTTGCGGTGCCTCAGGTCCGTTCAGCGAGGAAACAGGCCACCTTGTGGCCCGGCGAGATCTCGCGCAGCGGCGGCGTGGCGCTGCGGCAGCTGGCCTCGGCGTACTTGCAGCGCGCGGCGAAGCGGCAGCCCTCGGCCGGCTCGATGAGCTTGGGCACGGTGCCCGGAATGGCCTCCAGCCGCTGCTTGTGCGCCGCGGCGAGGTCGATGCGCGGGATGCTGCGGATGAGGCCCTGCGTGTAGGGGTGCCGCGGGCGGCCGAACAGTTCGGTGACCGGGGCTTCCTCCACCACCTTGCCGGCGTACATCACGACGACGCGCTGCGCCACCTCGGCCACCACGCCCATGGCGTGCGTGATGAGCATCACCGCCATGCCGAAGCGGTCTTTCAGCTCCTGCATCAGATCGAGGATCTGCGCCTGGATGGTGACATCGAGCGCGGTGGTCGGCTCATCGGCGATCAGCAGCTTGGGGTTGCAGGCCAGCGCGATGGCGATCATCACCCGCTGTCGCATGCCGCCGCTGAACTGGTGCGGGTAGTCGCGCACGCGCTTCTCGGCCGTGGGGATGTTGACCAGCTTCAACATCTCCACCGCGCGGTCCATCGCCGCCTTCTTGGAGAGGCCCTCGTGCAGGCGCACGCTCTCGGCGATCTGCTCGCCGATGGTGTACACCGGGTTCAGGCTCGTCATCGGCTCCTGGAAGATGATGGCGATTTCCTTGGCCCGGATCTTCTGCATCTCCTCGGGGCCCAGCGGCACGAGGTCGCGGCCCTGCCACAGCACGCGGCCGGCGACGATCTTGCCCGGCGGCATGTCGATGAGCTTCATCACCGTCTTGGCGGTGACGCTCTTGCCGCAGCCCGACTCGCCCACCACGGAGACGGTTTCGCCGGCTTCGATGGCGATGTCCACGCCATCGACGGCGTGCAGCCAGCCGTCGTCGGTCTTGAAGTGGGTCTTCAGGCCCTGGATGTCGAGAAGGGCCATCACAAGACTCGGCGGGGGTCGAGCGCGTCGCGAAGGCCGTCGCCGATGAAGTTGATCGTCAGCACGGTGAGGAAGATGGCCAGCCCCGGGAACATCGCCCAGTGCACGGCGAGGTCCATGTAGTCGCGGCCGTCGTACAGGATGCGGCCCCAGGTGGGAATGTCCGGCGGGAAGCCGAGGCCCAGGAAGCTGAGCGTGCTCTCGGAGATGATGGCCGCGGCCACGTCGATGGTTGCGGCCACGATCACCGGGCCCAGGCTGTTGGGCAGGATGTGCCGCACCACCTGGCGCGAGGTGCTGGCGCCCAACGCGCGAGCTGCTTCGATGAATTCCTTCTCGCGCAGGCTGAAGAACTGCGCGCGCACCAGCCGGGCCACCGGCATCCAGCGGAAGCCTCCGATCACCGCGACGATGAGGATGAAGATGCCCAGCTCCAGGCCGAAGGTCTTCTTCAGCGGCTCGCGAAAGAGGAAGATCAAGAGCAGCAGCACCGGCAGCTGCGGCAGGCTGAGGAACAGGTCGGTCACCCACATCAGCGCCGCGTCGACCCAGCCGCGCGCCATGCCGGCAGTGGCGCCGATCAGCACACCCACGGTGATGGCCATCAGCATCGCCGCCATGCCCACGGCCAGCGAGATGCGCCCGCCGTACAGCACGCGCGCCAGGATGTCGCGCCCGAGGTCGTCGGTGCCCATCGGGTGCTTCCAGCTCGGGCCGGCCAGGCGCGACTGGAAGTCCACGTCGTTGATGCCGACCTTGTAGACCAGCGGCCCCAGCAGCACCGCCGCCACCATGAAGCCCAGCACCCACAGGCTGTAGAAGGCCAGCCGATGGCGCTTGAAGCGCCGCCAGGCCTCTTGCCAGGGCGACACGCTGGCAATGGCCTTGCCGAGCTCGCCCCCGCCAGGTGCCGGCCCCAGTGCGCCGCCACCGGTCACGCGCTGTGGGGCGACATCCGGATCGGTGATGGTTTGGGTGACTTCTTGCATCAGCCAAGGGCTCGGTTATCGGTAACTGATGCGGGGGTCGAGCCAGCCATACAGCACGTCGGCGATGAGGTTGAACAGGATCACCAGGCAGCTGAGCACGAACGTCACCGCCATGATCACCGGCGTGTCGTTGCGCAGGATGGCGTCGATGAGCAGGCTGCCGATGCCCGGGATGCGGAAGATCTGCTCGGTGACGATGGCGCCGCCGAACAGCGCCGGCAGCTGCAGCGCCACCAGGGTGACCACCGGGATCAGCGCGTTGCGCACCACATGCTTGTTGATGACCACGCTTTCCGTGAGGCCCTTGCTGCGCGCGGTGGTCACGTAGTCCAGCCGGATCACATCGAGCACGGCGCTCCTCACGTAGCGCATCATGCTGGCGGCCGCAAAGAGCGCCAGCACCGTGATCGGCATGATGCTCTGCCTGAAGTGCTCCCAAAAGAACATCCAGCCCGTGGCGCTGATGTCGCTGCGGTAGACGAACGGCAGCCAGCCCAGGTAGATGCTGAAGAACAGGATGAACACCACGCCGGTGAAGAACGTGGGCAACGAGAAGCCGACGAAGGCCACCGTGCTGGCGATGCGGTCGAACCACGAATAGGGCTTCACCGCGGCCAGGATGCCCACCGGAATGGCCACCAGGATGGCCAGCACCTGCGACAGCCCGATGACGATGATGGTGGTGGGCAGCCGCTGCAGGATGAGCTGGTCGACGTTGATGCGGCTCTGGAAGCTGAAGCCCCAGTTGCCCTGCAGCATGCTCGCGAGCCAGCGCACGTAGCGCTGCCAGACCGGGTCGTCCAGGCCGAACTGCTGGCGCAGCATCATGCGCACTTCGGCCGGCACGTTGGGGTTGGTGGCCAGCTCCTCGAACGGATCGCCCGGCGCCAGCGCCAGCACCGTGAACAGCACGATGCTGATGCCCAGCAGGCTGGGAATCGCGATCAGCAGGCGGCGAAGGAAGTAGTTGAGCACGTGCGGCGCAGTGCGGTGCGTTGCAAGGTGGTCTTTGGCCCGGTGACCGCCGCGGATCCGGCTTGGCCGGTCCGCTGGCGGTGCCCCCCGCCTTGTCGAAGGACGGGGGAGGCGCCGTCAGGCGCTTCGGGGGTGGGCTAAGCCTCGCGGTACCAGTGCGTCATGAACGACGTGAGGTTGTCCCACGCCGAGATCGGCGCCACCATCTTGTTCACCGTGCCCACCGGCCGCGGCCGCGCGAACAGCGGGATGACATGCCCGCCGCTGACCACCAGGTCGTTCATCTTGATGAACAGCGCCGCGCGCTTGACCGGGTCGAGCTCCACCTGCGCGTCCTTGTGCGCCTGGTCGTACTCGGGGTGCGTCCAGCGCGTGAGGTTGCGGCTGGCCCACTTGTTGGCCTTCTGCGCCAGTTCCCAGGTGGTGAACTGCTCCATGAAGGTCTGCGGGTCGGGCTGGGTCATGGTGGTCGTGAACATCTGCATGTCCGACCAGAACTTCTGGTAGGTGTCGGGGTTGGCGAAGTCGCTGCCGAAGAACACCGAGGCCACCACGCTCTTGAGCTCGAGGTCGATGCCGGCCTTGGTGCAGGCGTCCTTGATGATCGCCTGGCACTTCTGGCGCGGCCCGCTCACGCTGGTCTGGTAGACGAACTTGAGCTTGACGTTGCCCTTGGCGCGGATGCCGTCGGCGCCCTTCTTCCAGCCCGCGGCCTCCAGCATCTGGTTGGCCTTGTCGATGTTGAACTCGTGCTTCATCGCATTGCTGCGGAAGCGCGGCGGGTTGTTCAGGAAATTGGCGGTGGTGATGGCGCCGCGGCCGTAGATGACGTCGGCGATGCCCTTGCGGTCGATCAGCAGGTTCATCGCGTCGCGCACGACCTTGTCGCTGAACGCGGCATGCTTGCTCTTGACACTGCCACGCTCGCCGTCGACCTCGTTCCACGGGTCGGTCACGTTGAGCATCACGAACTCGATGTCGCTGCCGACGTAGAAGTTCATCTTGCCCTTGCCGGCGCCTTCCAGTCGCTTGAGGATCTCGTCCTCCACCGCCAGGTTCCAGCCCACGTCGTACTCGGCCGTCTGCAGCACGGCGCGCGCGGCGCTCGTGGCGTCGCCGCCGCCCTTGATTTCGAGCGTGTCGAAGTGCGGCTGGTTGGGGATGTGGTAGTCCTTGAAGGCCTCGGCACGCAGGATGTCACCGGGCTTGAAGTCCACGAGCTTGTAGGGGCCGGTGCCCACGGCCTTCAGGTTGGCCGGGTTGTCGCGCGACTTGGCGCCCATGAATCCCTCGAACACGTGCTTGGGCAGGATCGGGCCCACGGCACCCACCAGCGGCTCGGCCCAGTGCGGCGTGGGTTTGGGGAACTCCACGCGCACGGTGTGCGAATCGACCTTCACGACCTTGATATCGCGGTAGACGCTGACGGTGGTCATCGCCGCGGCCGGGTCGCCGGCGTACTGCGCGGTGAAAACCACGTCATCGGCGGTGAAGTCGCGCCCGTCGTGCCACTTCACGCCGCGCTTGAGCTTCCAGGTCACGCTCTTGCCGTCGGCAGCCAGGCCGCCATTGGTGCGCGAGGGGATCTCGGCGGCCAGGAAGGGCACGAGGTTGCCGTCGGTGTCCCAGCCGGCCAGCGGCTCGTAGAACACGCGGCTGGCGTCCTGGTCCTTGGTGCCGCCGGCGTAGTGCGGGTTCAGGTGCACCGCGGCTTGCCAGTAGATGAGCTTCAGCGGGCCGCCGCCGCCGCGCTTGGTGGGCTTGTAGGCCGGGATCATCGGCGAGGTCTGCGCGATGCCTTCGTGCATCAGCATCATCGAGGCCATCGGCGCGGTGAGGCCCAGGCCCACCATGCGGTGGATGAAGGCACGGCGCTCCAGCTTGCCCTCGCGCACCTTCTCGATCAGCGCGCGCAATTGACGTTCATTCATCTCGCAACCTCCGCGGCGCCGGCCCGCGGCGCTCTCAAGCTATGGAAAAGCTAAGGGTTCCCCCGTATGGGGTTGGGCGGCATGCTAGCCGGGCATGAAGGCCCGGCCATCGGTGCTCGCCCGAGGCTTCCCCGGATGTCGAGGGCGCGCCGCTTCGGACCGCTTGCCCGGCGCGCGCGGCCGCGCACAATGAGCCAAGACCGCGACGCCCCGAGCCCGTGCCGAACGGGCCGGCTGACCGCGGCGTCGAGGAGCCATGTCCCCGTGCATGTGAGTGTCATCGGCACCGGCATCGTCGGTGTGTGCGCCGCGGCCTGGCTGCAGCGTGAGGGCCATCGCGTCACCTTCGTCGACCCGCGCGAACCCGGCGAGGCATGCTCGTTCGGCAACGCCGGTTCGTTGTCGCCCAGCGCCTGCCTGCCGGTGGGCATGCCCGGCCTTTGGAAGCAGGTGCCGCGCTGGCTGCGCGACCCGCTCGGGCCCCTGACGGTGCGGTGGGGCTATCTGCCGCGGGCCTGGCCCTGGCTCGCGCAATTCCTGCGCCACAGCTCGCGCGGTGAGGTCGAGCGCATCGCCGGCGCGCTGCGCGCGCTGCTGGCGCCGATCTTCGATTGCTATGCGCCGCTGCTGCAGCGCGCAGGCGCCGAGCACCTGGTGCGACGCGCCGGGTGCCTGTATGTCTATTCGTCGCGCCAGGCCGCGGCGCGCTGGGCCTGGGGCATGAACCTGCGGCGCAGCCTGGGGGTCGAGCTGCGCGATGTCGGCGAGGACGAACTGCTCGCGCTGGAGCCCGACCTCGTGCGTGCGCAAGGGCGCTTTCGCTTCGGCCTGCTGGCACCGGAGAACGGCTCGACGCCGGACCCTTCGGCGCTGGTGAAGGCGCTGCACGCCCAGTGCCTGCGCGACGGCGCGGCGCAGGTGCGCGAAGCCGTGGCCGGTTTCGATCTGGCTGATGGCGGCACGCCCGCGCGCACCGGCGGCGCGGTGCGGCGGCTGCGGTTGCTGGGCGGCGGCTCGCTCGACGTGGATGGCGTGGTGGTCGCCGCCGGCGCCTGGTCGGCGCCGCTGGCGCGGGCGCTCGGTGCCCGCGTCCCGCTGCAAACGCAGCGCGGCTACCACGTCACGGTGTACAGCTCGAATCTCGCGCTCAGGCACACCGTCATGGCCGTCGAGGACAACCTGATGGTCAACCCCATGGCGATGGGCCTCAGGCTGGCCGGCTCGGTGGAGTTTGCCGGTCTCGCCGCGCCGCCGCGCTACGAGCGCGCCGACGTGCTGCTCGCCAAGGGGCGGCAGCTCTTCCCGCACCTGGACGCTTCACGCACGAGCCGCTGGATGGGCCACCGGCCCTGCCTGCCCGACAGCCTGCCGGTCATCGGCCGCGCGCCCGCTGCGGCCAATGCCTGGCTCGCCTTCGGGCATGGCCATGTCGGCATGTGCGCCGCGGCCAGCACCGGGCGCGAGGTGGCCGCGCTGGTCGGCGGGCGCGCGCCGCAGATCGACCTGCATCCGTTTCGTCCTGAGCGCTTCGGCCTGCTGGGCCGTTTCGGAGCCGCCTGATGCCTGCACCCTTGAAAGTGGCGCTGGTCACCAACCGTGGCTTCGGCGACGTGCTGACGCTGGCACGCCAGAACCGCCACGACCTGTATGCCGCGCGGCCCCGGCTCGAGCGGCTGGTCAAACCGCCGCGGCGCAGCTGGCGCTTCGAGCTGGCCGGGCGCATCGATGCCGGCGGCCGCGAGGTGCAACCGCTGGACGACGCCGAGGTCGAGACCCTGGCCGCGCGCATCGCCACCACGGAGGTCGAGGCGGTGGCGGTGTGTGGCCTGTTCTCCCACCTCAACCCGCAGCACGAGTTGCGCATCGGCGAACTGCTGCGCCGCGCGCTGCCCGGGCGCACCATCGTGCTGTCGCACCAGGTGGATGCGCGGCCGCGCGAGTACGAGCGCATGGCCGCGGCGCTGCTGGTGGCCGAGGGGCGCACGCGTGCCGACGAACTGGCCGACGTGCGGCGGCGGCCCAGCGACGAGATCGACGCGCTGGGCGACGCGCTGCAGGCGGTGGCCGACCGCATTCAGGCGCGGCTGATGCAAAGCGCGCGCTCGTCCATCGCGCGCGAGGCGGGCGACTGCGCCGCTGCGCTGTTCACACCCGACGGCCGGCTCGTCGCGCAGGCCCGCTGGCTGCCGCTGCTGCTGGGTTCGCTGATCAACGCGGTGCAGGCGGTGCTGGCCCGCTTCCCGGTGGCGCGCATGCTCGACGGCGACGCCTTCCTGCTCAACGACCCGTGGGACGGGGGCACGCACCTGCCCGACCTCACGCTCGTCGTGCCGCTGTTCGACGAGGCGCGCCCGGCCAAGGGCCGCACCGTGGGCGCGCGCGTCATCGCGCTGGCCGCGGTGAGCCTGCACCACCAGGACGTGGGCGGCATCACGCCGGGCTCCGTGCCGCCGCACGCCGCCAGCATCTTCGAAGAGGGGCTGCGCGTGCCGGCGGTGCAGTCGCACCGCGGCGGCCAGCTTGACCCGACGCTGCGCGCCTTGCTGCTGGCCAACAGCCGCACGCCGCAGCACCTGGAGGCCGACCTCGAGGCGCAATGGGTGGGCGCCGAGCTCGCGGCGCGCGAGGTGCGCGCGCTGGCCGCCACGGGCCCTGGCAGCGCGCAGCCGTTTGCCGAGCGCTGCACGGCGTTGCTCGCCCGAGCCGAGGCGATGACGCGCGCGGCATTGCTGCGCGCACCCGACGGTCGCTACGAGTGGGTGGACCGGCTCGATAGCGACGGCGTCGACGACCACCCGGTGTTCCTGCAGCTGGCGCTGGTGAAGCGCGGCGACACGCTGGCGATGGACTTCACCGGCAGCGCGCCGCAGACGCGCGGGCCGGTCAACGCGTCGGCCGCCAGCATGATGTCGGCGGCGCTGTTCTTCATGCGCACGCTGGCCCCCGAGGCGCCCAACAATGGCGGCTGCCTTGCTCCGCTGACGCTGGTGCTGCCCGAGGGCAGCGTGGTCAACCCGCGCTTCCCGGCGGCGGTGAACGCACGCACGGCCACCGTGAAGCTGGCGGCCAACGCGCTGCTGGCGGCGTGGGGGCAGGAGGCCGCGGCGGTCACGGCCGCCGCGCACGCAGGGGTGGCCGCGGTCGTCTCGGTGGGCGGCGAAGACGACGTCGGCAAGCCGTTCCACTTCACCGAGATCATCGCCAGCGGCGCCGGTGCCAGCGCGCGCGGCCGCGGCGAGAGCGCGGTGTCCACCGACGTGGGCAATGCGCGCAACACGCCGGCCGAGGTGCTGGAGGCGCAGGCACCGGTGCGGGTGGAGGCCTACGAGATCAAGCGCGGCTCGGGCGGCCCGGGCGCCTATCGCGGCGGCGATGGCGTGCGGCGCGTGGTGCGCCTGCTGCGCGGCCAGGCCGTGCTCACCTATCGCGGCGAGCGCCATCACAGCCAGGCGCCGGGCTGTGCGGGCGGCGGCGCCGGGGCCTCGAGCTCGGCGCGGGTGCTGCGCGCCGACGGCCGCGTCGAGGCGCTGGGCCCGCGGGCGCGCGTGACGCTGGCCGCCGGCGACGCCTGGGTGATCGAGACCGCCGGGGGCGGTGGCTGGGGGCCGCCCGAGGCTTCGCTGGCCGGACTGCCCGATGACGAGTGGGAGACGACGCGGTGAACCGGGTTCGGCGGCCGGGCAGGCAGGGCATGAGCCTGCATCCCGCGGTGCCGGGGTGGCGAAGTGGGCGCACATCGTCAAGCTGGTGAACCCGCAGGTGATTTGATGCGGCCTGAGGTACCTTCGACATCGTGCGCGTGCTCGTGGTCTTCTGTCATCCCTCGTCGGGCAGCTTCAACGCTGCGCTGCACCAGCGCGTGCTGACGGTGCTGCGCGAGCGCGGCCACGAGGTGGACGATTGCGACCTGTACGCCGAGGGCTTCGACCCGGTGCTGCGCGCCGAGCACTGGGCCAGTTATCACGAGGTGCCTTCCAACCGCGAACCGGTGCGCGGCTATGTGGAGCGGCTGCTGCACGCCCAGGCGCTGGTGTTGGTGTTCCCGGTGTGGAACTTCGGATTGCCGGCAATGCTGAAGGGGTTTTTCGACCGCGTGCTGCTGCCGGGTGTGTCGTTCGACATGAGCGACCCGCGGCACCTGAAGCCGGCTTTGACGCACCTGCGCCACGTGGTGGGCGTGGCCACCTATGGCGCGCCGCGCTGGCGGCTATGGTGGCTGGGCGACGGACCGCGGGCGCTGGTCAAGCGGGTGATGCGGCGGCTGACGGACGGGCGGGCGCGGGTGGATTACCTGCCTTGTTATCACCTGAATGTGGCGGGGCCGGAGGTTCGGGCGGCGTTTCTGCAGCGGGTGGGGGTGGCGATGGGGCGGATTGCGTGATGTTGGGTTGTCCGACGCAGTTCTCTGGCGGTCGTGGCGGCAAAGGGCTGTGCGGGCTCGGTGCGGCGCTTAGCTGCGGCGGTTGGCTCGCTGCGCGAGCCAACTTCCCTGCGCTGCTCGCCCTCTTGGCCCCTGCGCGCAACTCGTTGCACTCGCTGCGCTTGTGCCACTCGGACACCCGCGCAGAGTCAGAGGTGGAAGCGCGCGAGTACGCGCGCGGGCCAAGAGGGCTGCGCTGCTCGGCGCCGCAGATGCGCGCCGCACC
>JAEUPD010000217.1 GCA_016788525.1 Rubrivivax sp. | reverse complement strand
GACCAGGCGGCGCGCTTCGCCTCGCAGGCCAGCGCCAAGGATGCCGGCGACGAGGAGGCGATGTACTACGACGCCGACTACATCCGCGCGCTGGAGTACGGCATGCCGCCGGCCGGCGGCTGCGGCGTGGGCATCGACCGGCTGGTGATGCTGCTGACCGACAGCCCGAGCATCCGCGACGTGATCCTCTTCCCGGCGCTGCGCCAGGAGAGCAAGGCCAGCTGAACGCCCGGGAGACCGCACCGTGCTGCCCGCTCGCCTCACCACCCTCGGCGCCATCGAGACCGGCGCCTGGGACGAGCTCGAGCGTGCCGTGCGCGACAAGCACCACCTGTGGCGCGTGGCGGTGCTGGCCACCCTCGCGCCCGCCCCTGCCGTTGAAGCCGGGGCAACCAACGCCGCCGCGGGCGGCGCACCGGCCGGCGAGGCACTGGCGCCGGCCCATGGCGTGGACGCGCGCTGCGTGCTGCTGCGTGAGGTCGACCGCGAGCACCGCACGATCGTCTTCTTCGCCGACGCGCGCAGCCCGAAGATGCGGCAGATCGAGGCCGACCCGCAGGGCACGCTTGTGCTGTGGTCCGGTGAACTGTCGTGGCAGGTGCGGCTGTCGGTGCGGCTCGAGGTGGCCCTCAGCGGGTTGGCGGTCTCGTCGCGCTGGGCACGGCTGAAGATGACCCCGGCGGCACAGGACTACCTCTCGCCGCTGCCGCCCGGCAGCCCGCTGGACGACCCCCACCCGGCGCCCGAGCGGGCAACGCGCGAGCACTTCGGCGTCGTCACGGCGCACGTGCATGGCATGGACTGGACCGAGCTGCACGCCGACGGTCACCGGCGGGCGGTCTTCGACGCCGCAGGCGCGCGCTGGGTGGTGCCCTAGCCGCACTTCAGCGCGGCATTGTCTCGGCTGGCCGCGCGCGCCGCGGCACCGCGACTCAGCGCAACCGCCATTCGGGCTTGCGCTTCTCGAGGAAGGCCGCCATGCCTTCCTTCTGGTCTTCGGTGGCAAACAGGGAGTGGAAGACGCGGCGCTCGTAGTCGACGCCATCGTCGAGCCCGCCCTGGAATGACTTGTTCACGCAGGCCTTGGCCAGCGCCACGCTGGCCGGGCTGAGCACGTTGATGGCCTCGGCCGCCGCGAGCACCTCCTCCATCAGCTTGTCGGCGGCCACCACGCGCGAGACCAGGCCGGCGCGTTCGGCTTCGGCCGCGTCCATCATGCGCGCAGTGAGCACCATGTCCATGGCCTTGCTCTTGCCCACCGCGCGTGGCAGGCGCTGCGTGCCGCCGGCGCCCGGAATGATGCCGATCTTGATCTCGGGCTGGCCGAACTTCGCGGTGTCGGCGGCGATGATGAAGTCGCACATCATCGCCAGCTCGCAGCCTCCACCGAGCGCAAAGCCGGCGACCGCAGCGATGACGGGCTTGCGCACCTGCCGGATGGTCTCCCAGTTGCGCGTGATGAACGGCTCGGCCATCGCCTCGGCGCAGGTCTTCCGGGCCATCGCCGCGATGTCCGCGCCAGCGGCGAAAGCCTTGTCGCTGCCGGTGAGCACGATGCAGCCGACCGCCGCATCGCCGTCGGCGGCCAGCAGCGCGGCGCCCAGCTGGTCCATCAGCTCGCTGTTCAGCGCATTGAGCTGCTTGGGGCGGTTCAGGCGCAGCACCATGGTGCGGCGCGCGCCGGCGCCATGCAGCTCGCAGGTGACCAGCACTTCGTTGCTCATGGGGTGAGGCCTTTCTTGCCGGCATGCGGCGGGGCGGTTGGCAGACGCGGCGTGAACAGGCCGCCGCGGAATTGCGCGAAATTATCCCAACGCGGCGCACGCCCCCGACACCGGCGCAACCCGGTCGTGCACCACCGCGTTAAGCTCGCCGCACCGGGGCCGGGCATGCCACAGCGGGCTGACGCTGGGCTGTCGGCGCACGCCAACGCAGGCCCCGGCACCTGCTGCGATGCCGATCATCTACCGCAAGACCGCCAAGGGCCTGGCCGAGATCGAGACGCGTGTCTACCGTCTCTCGCCGCGCCTGCGCAGCGTGTTGATCATGATCGACGGCAAGCGCTCCGACGCCGATCTGCTGCAGATGTTGCCGCAGGCGGCCGAGGTGCTGGCCGCGCTGGTGCAGGAGGACTTCATCTCCGAGTTCACGCGCGTCAGCGCCACGCAGGCGCCGCCACCACCGCCTCCTCCTCCGCCGCCGCCCGCCCCGGAGCGCACGGTGATCCGCGGCCCCCAGCCGGGATTCGAGGCCATGCGCAAGGATCTGCTGCGGGCCTTCAACGACCGCCTCGGCCCGGCCGGCGAAGGCATGGCCGTGAAGCTGGAGAGGGCGCGCAACGAAACCGAGTTCCGCGCGCTCTTGCCTTCGGCCGTCCAGTTGATGGCCACGCTGCAGGGCCGGGAGGCGGCCGACGCGTTCACCGCGCGCATCAACGCGTGGTGATCCTCGGCGAGGCGGGCTCCTCGCCGGCTGGCCGGGGCGGCGGGTCGGGCCGCGCACCGGGCGATGCCTGTTGCGGCAACCGGCTGAGCATCAGGTCGACGTAGGTCTCCTCGTCCTGGCGGATGAGGATGCGCACCGGCAGGTACTGCAGCGAAGGCGCCACCCAGAACTCCGCACGCAGGTCGTCACCGCGGCGGCTGTCGGCACGCGGGGGCCGTTGCGGGCGGACGTGCACGGCCTCAAGTTCACCGAAGGAAGTGGCCAGCCGCTCGGCGCCCACCACCTCGTATGTCCAGGGCTCCACCTGCCGCGGCAACGCCAACGGCAGCTCCAGGCGCTGGCCGGGGGTCAGGCGCGCCGGCTGCATGGTGAACAGCCAGGTCATCTGCACGAACTGGCTGGCGCTGTCCTGCACGCCCGCCGGCCGCGGCAGCTGCCGACCCGAGGGCAGCACGATGCGCTCAGCCTCCAGCGTGATCGTCAGGCGCCGCGGTGGGCGCAGCACAATGTGCGTCTCTTCGTCATAGCGGCGAGGCTCCAGGCCGGCCGCGGTGACCCAGCCATCGCTGAGCAGCTGGCGCCTGACCAAAGGCGCCATCGGCGGCCCGATGCCCAGGTCGAGCGCGACCTGGTAGCGGCGGCCGTCCAGGCGCCATTCCACCTGGGCCTGCCCTTCCACCGGGCCGCGGTAGTTGCCTGTCAGCAAGTACGACAGTCGCGTCGAAGGCGGCCACTCGAAGGCTACCGGGGCAGACGCCGCCGCCGCCACCGCCGCCGTGGCCAAGCCGGTGTCGGGCTGCGCACCGGCAGCCGCCGAGGGCAGCGAGGCGGGCAACGGCCCGGCGCCCGGCAGCGGCGGCAGTTCGGGCAAGCTGGCGGCCAGCGGCGGCAGCGAGGCGGGCGTTTCGGGCAAGTCGGGCTCGGGCGCCGCCGGGTCGATCGCCGCGAATTGGCCGGCCGCCGCCGCCGAGGCCGGCCGTGGTGCCCGCAGGGCCCGCAGCACGCGGGTCCGTGGCTCGGCCGGTGCCACCACGGCGGCGGGCGCGGCCGGCAGCAGTTCGCGCACGAACGCCACCTCGATGCGGGCCGGCGCACCGGTACCGCCGTCACGCCCCCAGCCCCAGCGGTCGGCCGGCCACATCGACGCCAGCCACAGATGCACCGCCCCCACCGGGACCAGCAGCCACCAGGGTCCTGACGAAGGTCGTGTGGGCATCGCGTCCTGCCGCGCTTCGGGGTCGGTGCTCGCCGGCGCGACGCCGTGCAACTCGGGGCGTCCCTGCCCTGCTCTACCCTGGGTCCACCCTGGCTGGCAGCGACCGTGGAGCTGACGGCCGCCGCACAGGCGGTCGGCCCCGTCGCCCGGCGCGCCTACGACTTGCGCGAGGCCTGTGCCAGCAGGCGCTCCAGCATCTCGCCCGGAATGGCCCCGGGCTTGCGCGTGCCGTCCTCGAACAGCACCGCCGGCGTGCCATTGACCTTGTGCTTGCGGCCGAACTCCAGGTTGCGTTCGATGGCCGCGACATCGCAGCCCGCCTTGGCGGGGTCGGGGTTGACGCCGTCGAGCATCCAGGCGCGCCAGGCCTTGCCGCCGTCCCTGGCGCACCAGATGGCGCGCGACTTGGCAGTGGAGTCGGGGCCGAGGATGGGCAGCAGGAAGGTGTAGACGGTGACGTCCTTCACCGCCGCCAGGTCACGCTCGAAGCGTTTGCAGTAGCCGCAATTGGGGTCGACGAACACCGCCACCTTTCGCGCCCCGCTGCCCTGCTTGATGACGATGGCGTCCTTCAGCGGCAGCGCGGCGAAGTCGATCGCCGTCAGCTTGTCGATGCGCAGCTCGGTCAGGTCGGTGCGGGTGCGCGTCTCGATGATCGCGCCTTGCACGAGGTGGTCGCCGGCGGCGTCGGTGTAGATGATCTCGGTGCCGGCATAGCGCACCTCGTACAGACCGGCGATCGGCGAGCGGCTGATCTCGTCGATGGGTGGCATCTTCGGGATGCGCTCGGCCAGCGCCTTGCGGATGGCGGCCTGCACGGCGGGGTCGGCCGGCGCCCCGGCAGCGCCCGACGCGGCCGCGGCCGCCCCCGCCGCCCCCTTGTCCTTGGATTCGGAGGCACCACCGCAGGCCGCGGCGAAGACGGTGAGTGCCGCGGCGACGGCAAAGCGCAGGGCGATCATGGCAGGCAGTCCTTGTCGAGCCGGGTGGGGCGCCGGCCGCCGGGCGGGCGGCAGCAAGGGCGGATTCTGAACGCGCTTCAGCGCCCGAGGGCGGCACGGGTCAACGCCTGCTTCATCGGCGCCAACCGGTTCACCCAGCCGAGCCCGCGATTTCGCAGCTGCCTGACCCATGGCGAGGGGTGGGCGAACAGGTGCAGCAGCATGCCGGTGACCGCCATCATCGCCAGTGTGTCGGCAGCCCGCTCGCGGGCATGGCGAGCCAGCAGGCGCGGGTCGCCCGGCTCGCGCCACGGCTCCCTCTCGGCGAGTACCTGAGCCAGGCTGGCGACGTCCGCGAAGCCCAGGTTCAAGCCCTGGCCGGCCAGCGGGTGCACCACGTGCGCAGCGTCGCCCACCAGCAGCCAGCCGTGCCCGAACAGCGGCTCGGCCCGGCCCGCCCACAACGGCCAGCCGGCACGGGCCCCCAGCAGGCCCAGCCCACCGGCCGCGCCGCCGGTGGCCTGCGCCAACTCGGCCTCGAAGGCAGCATCGGGCAGGGCCAGCAACTCGCCGGCGCGAGCCTCGGGCACCGACCACACCAGCGCGTAGGCGTGGTCGTGCTGCGGTGTGTCCATCGGCAGAAGTGCCAGCACGTCGGGAGCGCGGAACCACTGCCGGGCTACGCCGGCATGGGCGCGTGTGGTGGCCAGCCGCGCAGCGATGGCATGGTGGCCGAAAGCGTGGCGCTGCATGCGCGCGCCCAGCGCGGCGCGCGTCGCGGAGTCCCGGCCTTCGGCCAGCAACGTCAGCGACGCAGGCACCGCCGTGTCCACCACCTCGAGGTGCGGCGCGAAGCGCGCCGCCTGCCGCAGGGCGGCCTCCAGTGCCGCGGCATCGACGATCCAGGCCAGCTCGGCCAGCGCGCTCTTCCAGGCCGAGAACTCCAGCGCCGAAGTGCCGTCGTCGCCTTCGATGCGCATCTCGTGCACGGGGGTACGCGAGGCCTGGGCGATCGCCTCCCAGACGCGCAAGCCTTCCAGCAGCCTCACCGAGGCGCGGTTGAGCGCATAGGCGCGGATGTCGGGTGCCGAGGGCGCTTGCAGGCTGCCCAGCAAGGCAACGCGCAGCCCCTGCCGTGCCAGTGCCAGCGCCGCGGCCAGACCGACGGCCCCGGCCCCGCGCACGAGCACGTCGTGCCGGCCCGGCGCGGCCGCCTTTGCCACCGGGGTCGGCGCCTGAGGGGTCATCGGGGCATTGTAGAAAGCGCTCCCTGTCCGCCCCGACCCGCGCATGCACAATGCCGCGCCCCGGGAGACCGACCTTGTCCGACCTCGTCTGCCGCATCGCCGGCCTGCATCTGTACCCCGTGAAGTCGCTGGCCGGCGTCAGCGTCGGCGAAGCGCTGGTCATCGAGACCGGCTTCGAGCTCGACCGCGCCTGGATGTTGGTGGACGAACACGGCGACATGCTCACCCAGCGCGAGCTGCCGCGCATGGCGCTGGTGCAGCCGCGCCTGCGCGCCGACGACCTGGTGCTGCGCGCGCCGGGCATGCTGGCGCTGCACCTGCACCTGGACGCGGTGGAGCAGCCCACGCGGGCACGCGTGTGGGACGACGAGGTCAAGGCCTACGACATGGGCGAACTGGCCGCGCAGTGGTTCAGTGATTTCCTCGGCCGCAAGCTGCGCCTGGTCCGCTTCGATCCCGAACACAAGCGCGTGGTGGACCCGAAATGGACCGGCGAGGTCGAAGCCCAGGCGGCGTTCTCCGACGGCTTTCCGCTGCTGGTGGCCGGCGCAGCGTCGATGGCCGACTTCAACACCCGGCTGGCCGCCCGCGGCGGCGCACCGGTAGGCATTGAGCGCTTCCGGCCGAACATTGTGCTGGAGGGCCTGGCCGCGTTCGAGGAGGACCACATCGACGCGCTCACCATCGACACCGACGAGGGCGAGGTGCGCCTGAAGCTGGTGAAACCCTGCGTGCGCTGCACGATCCCCGACATCGACCCGGCCACCGCCGAGCGCGGCACCGCGGTGGGCGACACCCTGGCCAGCTTCCGCGCCGACAAGCGCATGGGCGGCGGGCTGACCTTTGGCATGAACGCCATCGTGCTGGAAGGCGTGGAGCGCCCGCTGAAGGTGGGCCAGGCGGCGCGGGCACGCGTGGCGTTCTGATCACCGCCCGGCAGCCTCGCCGGGGTCGCGGCGCGCGTCCGCGGGTTCGCTCGAATGGCCCCGGCCCCGCTCGCGCGACTGGCCACTGCCGGGGCCGCACTTAGAATCGGCGCATTCCATCGACGGCGGCTTCCCCGGGGCCGCCGTTGCCTTTTCTGCCTTCCCCCAGCGAGCGCCCCATGAGCCTCAAATGCGGCATCGTCGGCCTGCCCAACGTGGGCAAGTCCACGCTGTTCAACGCCCTCACCAAAGCCGGCATCGCGGCCGAGAACTACCCGTTCTGCACCATCGAGCCCAACGTCGGCGTGGTGGAGTTGCCCGACCCGCGGCTTGCGAAGCTCGCCGCGATCGTGCGGCCGCAGAAGGTGGTGCCGGCGATCGTCGAATTCGTCGACATCGCGGGCCTGGTGGCCGGCGCCAGCCAGGGCGAAGGCCTCGGAAACCAGTTCCTCAGCCACATCCGCGAGACCGACGCCATCGTCAATGTCGTGCGCTGCTTCGAGGACGACAACGTCGTGCACGTGGCCGGCAAGGTGGACCCGGTGGCCGACATCGAGGTCATCCAGACCGAGCTGTGCCTGGCCGACCTCGCCACGGTGGAAAAGAGCCTGGCGCGCTGGACCAAGCAGGCCAGGGCCGGTGGCGACAAGGAAGCGCAGCGGCTGGTGGACGTGCTGAAGAAGTGCGAGGCGGCGCTCAACCAGACGAGGCCCGTGCGCAGCATCGACTTCAGCAAGGAAGAGCGCGTGGTGCTCAAGCCGCTGTGCCTGATCACCGCCAAGCCGGCGATGTTCGTCGGCAACGTCAGCGAGAGCGGCTTCGAGAACAACCCGCTGCTCGACCGGCTGCGCGAGTACGCCAAGGGCCATGCCGATGCGCCGGTGGTGGCCATCTGCGCCAAGACCGAGGCCGAGCTGGCCGACATGGGCGACGAGGACAAGGCCATCTTCCTGGCCGAGATGGGCCAGAGCGAACCGGGCCTGAACCGGTTGATCCGCGCGGCCTTCAGCCTGCTGGGTCTGCAGACCTACTTCACCGCGGGCGAGAAGGAGGTGCGGGCGTGGACCATCCACGTCGGCGACACCGCTCCGCAGGCCGCCGGCGTCATCCACACCGACTTCGAGCGCGGCTTCATTCGTGCCCAGACCATCGCTTTCGATGACTTTGTCGCCTGCGGCGGCGAGCAAGGCGCCAAGGATGGGGGCAAGATGCGCTCGGAAGGCAAGGAGTACGTGGTCAGGGATGGCGACGTGATGAACTTCCTGTTCAACGTCTGATCCGCGTACCGCCGGCGCCGATCCGGTCGGCACCGCCCCAGCGGCGGCGTGTCCCGGTCAACGGCGCTGGCGCATCGGCATGGCGCACTCATCGACCGGAGCTCACCCCAGCGTGGAGCGCAGCGCATTGGCCCGGCCCTGGCCGCAGGCGTTGGCGACCGGACTGGCCTACGCGCTGGTCGGTCTGTCTGCGCTGTTGCTGGCCGGGCCCCCGGGGTATGCGGTACAGCTGTACCCGCCCGCGGGCATCGGGCTGGCCGCCGCGCTGGTCTGGGGGCGCGCGGGGGCCTTCGGGGCCGGCCTTGGGGCGTTCGTCGTAAACGGCACACTGGGGCTGCTGGTCGGGCGCGGCACCGACACGGCGTTCATCCTTCCGCTGCTCATCGGTCTGGGCGCCGCGGCGCAGGCGGGGCTGGGCGCATGGCTGGTGCGGCACCGCGTGGGCCAGCCGTTGTGGCTCAGCGAGCCGCGCGACATTGCACTGGCCGGGGTGCTCGGTGGTGGCGTGGCCTGCGTCGTCAGCCCCACCGTGGCCACCACAGCGCTGGTGAGCCTGGGGGTCGTGCCGCCGGCCGGAGCAGCCGTCAACTGGCTGGCCTGGTGGACCGGCGACCTGTTCGGCGTGCTGATCGGTGCGCCCGTCGCGCTGGCGTTCATCGGCCAGCCCGCTGCGGTGTGGCGGCCGCGCCGCCGCTCGCTGGCGGCTCCGCTGCTGGCCGCCCTGGCGTTGCTGGCCGGCGGAATGTGGGCCCTGGGCGAGCGCGAGCGCACGATGGCGGCCAAAGTCAGCGAGCGCGATGCCGACCGGCTGGCGGCCGCCGTCCAGCAGCGGTTGCAGCTGCCGGTGCACGTGTTGCAGGCGCTGGTCGCTGCGGCCGAGGCGCGCGGACGTGCGGACAGCGTGGCGCTGGGCGCGGTGGCCGCGGCATGGCTGACGCCCGGCGCACCGCTGCAGGCAGTCGGGTACAGCCAGCGCGTCGCGGCGGCCGACCTGCCCGGGTTCGAGGAGGAGGCACGCGCCGAAGGCCTCGCCGGCTTCCGCGTTCACCATCGCGACAACGGCCGCGCGCTTGCCGCCGACGGCGACGCCGTGGTCGTGCGGCGTGTCGAGCCGATGACCGGCAACGCCGCCGCGCTGGGCGTGAACGCGCTGTCGATCCCCGCCGCACGCGAAGCCATCCTGGCCACGCTGCGCAGCGGTTCGATGTCGGCCAGCGCCGGGTTCCGCCTGACCCAGTCGGCCAGCGACGAGACCGGGCTCGTGCTGTACCAGTCGGCCCGGCCCAAGGCCACAGCCGCCGTGCCGCCATCCGGTGCGGCCAGCGGTGCCGGCCCGGCCGGCCTGGCGGCGGGGCCGGTGGCTTCGCGCGAGGGGGTGCTATTCGTTGCCCTGCGCCTCACGCCGCTGCTTGGCCGCATCGATGAAGCCGGCGTCGACGGCGACCTCTGGTGCGTCGTGGACCCCGCGCCGGGGGTCTCGCGCGTGCTGCTGGTGGGCGCGACGGCCTGCGCCGCGGCCTCGCCCGGGCAGTTTCGGGTGCGGCGCCTGCAGCTGGCCGACCGTGCGCTGGAGCTGCGCCTGTTGCCGCCCGCCCAGGGAGCCGAAGGGGGACCCACCGCGCAACGGGTGTTCGTGACCGCCGGCTTCGCCGCCGCGGCCATGTTGGCCGCCTGGCTGCTCACGGTGACTGGGCAGGCGGCCCGCACACAGCGTGCGGTGGACGAGGCCACCACCGAACTGCGGCACGAAGTCGCCGAAAGGCGCCAGGCCGAGCAGCGGCTGGCCGCCAGCGAGGCCCGGCTGCTCGGCATCCTTGATCACGCCCCGCTGGGCATCGCCTTCCTGGACCCGCACGGCAAGCTGCTGCAGGGCAACCCGCACCTGTTTCGCATGCTCGGCAGCCCGCCCGAGGCCCTGCTCGGCCAGACCGTGGCCAGCATCACGCTGCCCGAGGACCTGCCGGCGTTGCAGCGCCAGCATCGCCAGTTGCTCAGCGGCGAACTGGCCGTCGTCCGCCAGCCACTGCGCCTGGCGCGCCGCGGCGGCAACCCGGCCCTGGTGGTGCGCATGGCCTGCACCGCGCTGCGTTCGGCCGAGGGGCGCGTGCAGTACATGGTGGCGGTGATCGAGGACCTCACCGAACACCTTCAGCTCGAACAGGCCGAGCGGGCGCGTCAGCGCGCCGAGGCCGACAGCCGCGCCAAGAGCGAATTCGTATCGCGCATGAGCCATGAGCTGCGCACGCCGTTGAACGCGATGCTGGGCTTCGCGCAGTTGCTCGGGCTGGACCGGCAGCCGGCGCTGCACGAGCACCACCGCCAGTGGGTGCAGCAGATCCAGCGCGCCGGCTGGCACCTGCTGGAACTGGTGAACGACACGCTCGACCTGGCGCGCATCGAGTCGGGCAGTGTGCGCTTGCAGCTCGAGGCGCTGGACCTGACGCGGCTCGCCACGGAGTGCGTCGACCTGGTGGGCACCGCGGCGACGAGCCGGGGCGTGGTCCTCGATCTCGAGCTGGCCCCCGACCTGCCGCCCGTGTCCGCCGACGCGACGCGGCTGAAGCAGGTGCTGATGAACCTGCTGTCCAACGCCGTCAAGTACAACCGGCAGGCAGGCAGGGTGACCGTGCGGGCCGCACTCACCGCCACCGGACCCGAGGCGGCTGCGGGGTCCGCCGCCGTGCAGTTGGACGTCATCGACACCGGCCTCGGGATGTCGCCCGAGCAGATGGTTCGCTTGTTCGAACCCTACAACCGCCTTGGCCGCGAAGGCAGCGGCGTCGAGGGAACGGGCATTGGCCTGGTGATCGCGCGTCGCCTGGCGGAGATGATGGGCGGCACGCTGCGCGCCAGCAGCCGCGCCGGCGCGGGGTCCACCTTCTCCCTGGTGCTGCCGGCCGCCGCCGACGCGGTGCGGCCCCCCCAGGCACCCTTGCCCACGCCGACGGCGCCGTACCGGCAGCGCCTGGTGCTGTACATCGAAGACAACCCCACCAACGTGGAGGTGATGCGCGGCATGCTTCACCAGCGACCCCAGGTCAAGCTGGAAGTTGCCGACACCGGCGAGCAAGGCCTGGCCAAGGCCCGCCGCCTGCGCCCCGACCTCGTGCTGCTTGACATGCAGCTGCCCGACGCCTCGGGGACGGAAGTGCTTCGTCAGCTGGTGGCCCACCCCGACACGGCCACCATTCCGGTGATCATCGTTTCCGCGGATGCCACGCCGGCACGCGTCGAGAAGGCACTCACGCTCGGCGCGGCGCGGTACGTCACCAAGCCGGTGGAGCTGGCGACGTTTCTCCAAGTGCTCGACGAGGTGCTGGGCGCGATCGATACCCGCTACGGATGAGCCTGGCCTGCCCGCCCGCGCTGGCAGGGAAGGCGTGCAAGACCTGTGACGAGAGTGGATGCACACATCCTCAATTCATCTTGCTGAGCCCGGGGAGTTCAGCACAGGCGGATCCAAGCACTCTCCAGGGCCGAGTGCTAATATTGCTGGAACCCGCCGGCCCCAGGCGGATCAGAAGCCGCATGAACACTCCCGCTTCCTCGACCGCCCTGACCCTGCGCGACCCCTGGTCGCTGGTGCCATCGCTGGGGAACCTGGACGCCTACATCAGCGCTGTCCACCGCCTCCCGATGCTGACGCAGAGCGAAGAAGCCGCGCTGGCGCGTCGCCTGCGCGACGCCGGCGATCTGCAGGCCGCCGGCCAGCTGGTGCTCTCGCACCTGCGGCTGGTGGTCTCGGTCTCGCGCCAGTACCTGGGCTATGGCCTGCCGCAGGGCGACCTGATCCAGGAAGGCAATGTCGGCCTGATGAAGGCCGTCAAGCGCTTCGACCCCGAACAGGGCGTGCGGCTGGTCAGCTATGCGCTGCACTGGATCAAGGCCGAGATCCACGAGTACATCCTGCGCAACTGGCGCATGGTGAAGGTGGCCACCACCAAGGCGCAGCGCAAGCTGTTCTTCAACCTGCGCTCGATGAAGGCGCGCCTGAAGGGCGCGAGGGCCGAGGATGGCGAGACCGCCGACAACGAGACCTACCGCGCGAGCCTGACCGCCGCCGAGGTGGGCGCCGTGGCGCGCGAACTCGACGTCAAGCCCGAAGAGGTGGTCGAGATGGAGACGCGCATGGCCGGTGGCGACGTCGCGCTGGAGCCGCAGGGCGACGACGACGAAGAGGCCTTCGCCCCGATCGCCTACCTTGCCGACGAAACCAGCGAGCCGACGCGCCAGCTGGAAGCCGTGCGCCGCGACTGGCTGGCCAGCGACGGCATCACGCAGGCGCTGGGCGTGCTCGACGCACGCAGCCGCCGCATCGTCGAGCAGCGCTGGCTGGCGGTGAACGACGACGCCTCGGGCGGCCTGACGCTGCACGAGCTGGCCGCTGAGTACGGCGTCAGCGCCGAGCGCATCCGCCAGATCGAAGTGGCGGCGCTGAAGAAGATGCGCAAGGCGCTGGAGGCGGTGCAGGCCGCGTGACGCGAAGGCAAGCACCCGGCGCTCAATGCGCCGCGAGAAGCGACGAAGGCGGCCTGCGGGCCGCCTTCGCTCTTGGGGCCACGGTGCGGGGCCCCTTGGCCGTTCAACCCTTCTCGGCCAGCAGCCGGCGCAGGTCGCTCACCAGCGCATCCATGCCCATGCCGTGGCGGGTGGCCAGGCGCAGCCGGCCACGCGTGTCGTACACGTACGAGCGCGCGGTGTGGTCGATGGTGTAGCTCGATTCGGTCTTGCCCGGCACCTTGGCGTAGAAGATCTTGAAGGCCTTGGCCACCGCCTTGGTCTCTTCGGGCGTGCCGCGAAGCGCGACGAAGTCCGGGCCGAAGCTGCCGACATAGGCCTTGAGCACATCGGGTGTGTCGCGCTCGGGGTCGACGGTGACGAACACCGGCACCACGCGCGACTTGTCGGCGCCGAGTTGTTGCTTGGCGGTGGCCAGCTCGGCCATCGTCGTGGGGCACACGTCGGGGCACTGCGTGAAGCCGAAGAACAGCACGACGACCTTGCCCTTGAACTCGGCCAGCGTGCGCCGTTTTCCATCCGGGTCGGGCAGCTCGAGCGCCTGGGCGTAGTCGGCACCGGTGATGTCGATCGACTTGAAACTCCCGCTCGGCTTCGGCGCGCCGGCCTCCTCGCGCGAACAGCCCGCCAGCACGACGGTGGCCAGCAGGGCCGCCCTCAACGCCAGCCGCCGCGACGTGCCGCGGCGGGGCACTGACGTGCACTTCTCGGTCGCGATATGCCGGCGCATCATCCCCCCCACCACTCGGCCAGCCATGGCGAGAGCCAGTGGTCCATCAGCAACGCGGCGAACAGCAGCGACAGGTACCAGATCGAGTAGCGGAACGTGGCACGCGCCAGCGCATCGCTGTAGTCGCGCCACAGCTGCCACGCGTGCAGCACGAACAGCGCCCCCAGCACCACGGCCGCCAGCAGGTAGGTCCAGCCGCTCATGCGGAAGGTGAACGGCAGCAGCGTGGCTGCGAACAGCACCAGCGTGTACAGCAGCACCTGCAGCCGCGTGAACTCGGGCCCGTGCGTCACCGGCAGCATCGGCAGGCCGGCGCGCCGATAGTCCTCGATGCGGTACAGGGCCAGCGCCCAGAAGTGCGGCGGCGTCCACAGGAAGATGATCAGCGCCAGGATAAGCGGCTCAACGGTCACCTCGCCGGCCATCGCCGCCCAGCCCAGCACCGGCGGCATCGCGCCCGAGGCGCCGCCGATGACGATGTTCTGCGGCGTCAGCGGCTTGAGCACCACGGTGTAGATGACCGCGTAGCCCACGAAGGTGGCCAGCGTCAGCCACATCGTCAGTGCGTTCACCCCCCAGGCCAGCAGCGCGCAGCCGGCGGCACACAGCACGGCGGCGAACAGCAGCGTCTGCGCATTGGTCAGCTCACCCCTGGCCGTGGGCCGCCAGGCGGTGCGCGCCATGCGGCGGTCGATGTGCTGCTCGACAATGCAGTTGAACGCCGCAGCGGCCGCCGCCACGAGCCAGATGCCGGCCGCAGCGACGAACACGCGCTCCCAGGGCGGAAGTCCGGGCTGGGCGAGCAGCATGCCGATCAGCGCGCAGAACACGATCAGCTGCACCACGCGCGGCTTGGTCAGCACGTAGAACTGCACCATGCGGCTGGTGCCGGTGCGTGGGGCGGTGAGCGTCTGGGCCATGGCGCTGCGGCGTCGCGGATTCTAGGCAGCCGGCGTGGCAGGCCCCGTTGCGGCCCCCGGATCACGGGCCGCGGTGCCCGCGCCGGCGCGGCCGCTGCGGGCCAGGCCCGTGCGGGCGTGCAGCAATGCCAGCAGCAGCACCAACGCGGCTGCCCCGGCGGAGTGCAGCAGTGCGGCCACGATCGGCCAGTCGAGCACCACGTTGCTCAACCCGGTGGCCACCTGCAGGAAGGACACCGCGGCGATGGCGGCAGCGAAGCGGCGATGGCTCGCCGCGTGCGCCACGCTCCCCGGCGCCGCGCGGCGCCACAGGGCCCACGCCAGCCACAGCAGCGCCGCCACCGCGGCCACCGCAAACAGGCGATGCACCATGTGGATGGCCACCAGCGCCTCGAAGGGGAGAAACCCGCCGTCGGCGGCCAGGCCCAGCGGGCGCAGCACGACGAAGCCGGCGGCAAGGTCCATCGCCGGCCACCACTGACCGTTGCAGGCCGGAAAGCCCTCGCAGGCCAGCACCGCGTAATTCGTGCTGACCCAGCCGCCCAGCGCTACCTGCAGCCACAACAGCGCCATGGCCATCAACAGGGGGCCGCGCAGCCCGGCTGGCAAGACCAGCGGCGCCGGCCGGTAGCGAACGTGCTGCGCGGCCAACAACGCGAGCAGCACGAGGCCGCCCAGCAGGTGCAGCGTGACGATGGCCGGGTAGAGCTTCAACGTCACCGTGTACTTGCCGAAAAGGCCCTGCACGATGACCCACAACAGCGTCGCGGTGGGCCACCACGGCCCCACCGGCATCGGCTCGCGGCGCCAGTGCGCGCGCCAGGCCACCGCGGCCAGCGCCAGGATCAGCACGCCCACCGTCATCGCCAGGTAGCGGTGGATCATCTCGATCCACGCCTTGGTGAGGGTGACCGGCCCGGTGGGCAGCGCGCTCTCGGCGGCATGGATGTCGCGCGCCGCGCCCAGCGGGCTGACCTGGCCATAGCAGCCCGGCCAGTCGGGGCAGCCCAGACCCGAGTCGGTCAGCCGCGTGAAGGACCCGAAGACGATGAGATCGAACGTGAGGAACAACGTCAGCGCCGTCAGCGCTGCGGTGCGGGCGTGCCCGTTGGCCCCTCGCTGGCGCAGCCACCACCATGACAACGGCAGCAGCGCGATCACCCCGGCCAGCAGTGCCAGGCGCAGCGCCGGTGCGAAGTTCACCAGGGCAACCGGGTCGGAGGCTTGCATGGGATGTCCAGGCAGCGTACGGGGGAAGGGATGCGCAGGCGATCAGCGCCCGGCGCGGTCCCATGACGACGAGGCGCGCAGCAGGCGATCAATGTCGCGCCGCACGCGGGCAGGATCGGGCTGCGCCGGCCAGCGCAGCACCCAGCGGCCCTTCGGGTCGACCAGGTAGAGGTGATCGACCAGTTGCTGCCCGACGGCAGGCTGCAGCCACTGCGCCAGCGCCTCGGGCGGCACACGCAGGATGGTGGTGGCCGGCACGGCCTCGAGGGCACGCCGCAGCGTCGGCGCGACCGGCGCGCCGTCGGTCACGAGCCACAGCTTGTCCAGCCGGTCGCGCTCCCGGCCGAGCATTTCACGAAGCTGGCGCTGCATGAGCAGGCGCTGCTCGCAGCCCTGGGCGCACACCGCCGGCCCCACCGCCACCAGCAGCCACTGGCCGGCCAGACCGGCGGGCGCGACCGGGTCGCCGCTCAGTGTGGCCAGCGGCAGTGCAGCCGGCCAGTGGCGCGCCGGGTCGACCAAGGTGCCGTAGTTCGAACGCCCCTCGGGCCGTACCACGTAGAAGGCAAGGTAGGACGCGACCACCGGCGCCGCGCACACGGCGAGCACGAGCAACATGCGCAATCGCCCGGCCCGGGTGCGCCGGCGCGCGGCCTCGGCAGGGTTGCCGAGGTCCGGCGGCTGCATCGAGTGCACCGTCAGGGTCAGCGGCTGGAGCGGGGAAGAATCCTTCATCGGTCGTTGCGTCGTTGCGCCGGCGTCATTCGGCATGGTCGCGGCGGCGCCGGCGGCGCCAGGGCCGCACGAGCCGGAACCAGACGAGCAGCCCCAGCGTCAGCCCGGCCAGCGAAAACCACTGCACCGCGTAGCCATAGTGCTTGTGCACGTCGGAGGCGGGCGCGGGCCACTGCCGCCCAAGGCCGTCGCTCACCGGCGATGCGCCAGCGTCGTCGTCGAGCTGCACCACCACGCAGGGCAGCAGCGCGAGCCGGGTCTCGGCGGCGTAGGCAGAAACATCGACATTCTGACGGATCGGCCCGCCCGTCTCCGCCGCCAGCTCGGCGTGCCGCGGTGGCGCCAGCGCAATGCGCCCGCGCACCTGAACTTCCCCGGCCGGCGGCAGCGGCGCGGCTATCCGCGCCCGGTCGACAGGGTCGCGCGGCCACCAACCCCGCTGCACCAGCAGCACGCGGCCGTCGGCCAGCCCGAGCGGCGTCAACACGATGAACCCGACGCGCCCGGCCATCGGCCGGTTGTCGAGGTAGATCGTGTGCCCGGCCAGCCACCGGCCGGCGACCACGGCCACCCGGTGCTCTGCGGCGCGCACCTCGTCGAGCGTGGCGGGCAGGCCCGCCGCGTCGAGCACCGGCATGCGGGCACGGTCAGCGCGATCCTGCTCCCACCGGAGCTTTTGCGCCGCGCGGTCGAGCTGCCACAGGCCCAGGTGCAGCGTCGCCAGCACCAGTGCCAGGCCGGCCAGCCACGCCATCCACGGCGCACGGCTCACCATCGCCACCGCCCCCGCGCCGCAGCGGGGCGGCACCTGTCCTTCGGTGCGATGGGACAATGCGCGCCCATGAAGTTCGTCATCGTGATCGCGCTGCTGGGCATCGTCGGGGCGCTGGCCGGAGCCGGCACGTTCATGTTGCGGCGCCGACCGCACCTGCCCGAGCCCGGGGCCGAGCCCGACCGCAAGATGGCCCGCGCACTGGCGCTGCGCGTGGCCCTGTCGGTGGCCATCTTCCTGCTCGTGCTGCTGTCGTGGTGGTTCGGATGGGTGCGCCCGGGCGGGCTGCCTGTCGGTCGCTGATCCCGGCCGAAGGCATCGGCAAGGAAAAAGGGCGCCCGCGGGCGCCCTTGTGCTTTTCGCCCGGCGCCGCGCGCCGCGGCGATCACAGCCAGTAGACGAGGAAGTACAGGCCCAGCCACACCACGTCGACGAAGTGCCAGTACCACGCCGCGCCTTCGAAGCCGAAGTGGCGCTGCGGCGTGAAGTGCCCCTTCATCAGGCGCAGCGTGATGAAGGTGAGCATCAGCATGCCGACGAAGACGTGGAAGCCGTGAAAGCCCGTGAGCATGAAGAACGTGCTGCCGAACACGCCGCTCGAGAGCTTGAGGTTCAGGTCGCGGTAAGCGTGCATGTACTCGTAGCCCTGCACCACCAGGAAGGTGAAGCCCAGCAGCACGGTGATCCACATCCACAGGATCGTCTTGCTGCGCTGGTTGGCGATGAGCGCGTGGTGCGCGATGGTGATGGTCACGCCCGAGGTCAGCAGCAGCGCGGTGTTGACCGTGGGCAGCGGCCACGGGCCGATGACGCTGAACGGCTCCACCGTGCCGGCCGGCGATGCGGTGCCGCCGCCCTGGCTCGGCCAGATGGCCTTGAAGTCGGGCCACAGCAGCTGGTGGTCCAGGTCGCCGAGCATCGGCACCGAGAACACGCGCGCCCAGTACAGCGCGCCGAAGAAGGCGGCGAAGAACATCACCTCGCTGAAGATGAACCAGCTCATGCTCCAGCGGAAGCTCGCATCGACGCGTTCGGAGTACAGGCGCCCTTCGCTTTCGCCGATGGCGTCGCGGAACCACACGAACAGCGTGCCCAGCCAGATCACGAGCCCCAGCAGCACCGACCAGGCGCCGATGCCGGCGCCGTTCACCCACAGCGCGCCGCCCGTGACGAGGAAGAACATGCCGGTGGCCACCATCGCCGGGTGGCGCGACGGAGCCGGGATGAAGTAGTACGGGGTCTGGCCCGCCGGAGTGGTTGCTGCCATGGCCTGGTTCGCTTTCTCGGTCGTCGTCTTGTCGCGTCTTCGCGGGGGAGGGTCTTCGATCATCGGGGAAGGGTCATCCGGCCGCCATTCCGCTGCCGACGACCCACTTCACCAGCAGCACGAGGCCCAGCACGAACAGTGCCGCGCCCAGCAAGCCGGCGAGGATGACGTGGCGCGGGTCGAGCCGCTGCACGTCGTGCTCGTAGTCGGCGCGCCTGCGCACGCCGAAGAAGGACCAGAACACCGCGCGCGCCGTCTGAAGCACCGTCGCACGCCGGGAGCCGCCGGCCGCCCCGGGTTGGTGGGTCGGTGTGTCGGTCATCGCGTCTGCCCGTTGGCTCATGCCATTCAGCTGCCGGCCGGAACGGGCCGGGCCACCGCCGCCACCGGGGCGCCCGGCACCTTGCCGCCCACCTCGAAGAAGGTGTACGACAAGGTGATCGTGGTCACGTCGCGCGGGAGCTTCGGGTCGACCACGAACACCACAGGCCACTGCCGGCTCTCGCCGGGCGCCAGCTTGTATTCGTTGAAGCAGAAGCACTCCAGCTTGTTGAAGTGCGCGGCGGCCTGCTTCGGGGCATAGCTCGGGATGGCCTGCGCGGCCATCGTGCGGCCCTGCACATTGCGGAACTCGTACATCACCGTGGCCATCTCGCCCGGATGCACCTGCAGTGAACGCAGCGCCGGCTTGAAGTCCCAGGGGCCGCGTGCGTTGGCGTCGAACTCGATGGTCACCGTGCGCGTGCGGTCGACCTGCGAGTTGCGCGCCTGCGCGGCCGCGGCGCGCTGGCCGCCGAGCCAGCTGTCGGCGCGCACGTTGCGCTCGGCCAGGCTGAGCACGTTCACGCCCAGCGCATCGCAGATCGCCCGGTACAGCGGCACCAGCGCGTAGCCGAAGCCGAACATCGCCACCGTCACCACCAGCAGGCGGCCGAGCAGGCGGCGGTTGTCGGCGAAGAGACTCGCGGGCTTCATGCGGGGCCTGCTGCCGGCGCGGCGCCGATCAATGACCGAACCAGGCCATGCGGACCACGAAGCCCGCCGCGAACACGATGGCCACCGTGGCCAGGATCAGGCCCAGGCGCGCGTTGGCCTTGCGCTGGCGCTCGTCGGACATGGTGGCGTGGCAACGTTGCGTGGCGGCGACCCGGCGGCGGATCGGGTGGCGCTCAGCCGACGACCTTGGTGGCCGTCGCGTTCAGCTTGGGCGGCGTCTCGAAGGTGTGCCAAGGGGCCGGCGAGGGCACCTCCCACTCCAGGCCCTCGGCCGCCTCCCACGGCTTCTGCGCCGCCGGCTGGCCCTGGCCGCGCATCATCGGCACCACGACGAAGAAGAAGAAGTACACCTGCATCAAGCCGAAGCCGAAGGCGCCCACGCTGGCGACAGCGTTGAAGTCGGCGAACTGCAGCGGGTAGTCGGCATAGCGACGCGGCATGCCCGCCAGCCCGAGGAAGTGCATCGGGAAGAAGGTGACGTTGAAGAAGATCAGGCTGCCCCAGAAGTGGATCTTGCCGCGCGTCTCGTCGTACATGACGCCGGTCCACTTCGGGCCCCAGTAGTACACGCCGGCGAAGAGGGCGAACAGCGAGCCGGCCACCAGCACGTAGTGGAAGTGCGCCACCACGTAGTAGGTGTCCTGGATCTGGATGTCGATCGGCGCCATCGCGCAGATGAGGCCGGTGAACCCGCCCATCGTGAACACGAACAGGAAGCCCACGCTCCACAGCATCGGGGTCTCGAAGGTCATCGAGCCCTTCCACATCGTCGCCAGCCAGTTGAAGATCTTCACGCCCGTGGGCACCGCGATCAGCATCGTCGCGTACATGAAGAACAGCTGCCCCGTCACCGGCATGCCGGTGGTGTACATGTGGTGCGCCCAGACGATGAACGACAGGATCGCGATCGACGCGGTGGCGTACACCATCGACGCGTAGCCGAACAGCGGCTTGCGCGAGAAGGTCGGGATGATGGCACTCACGATGCCGAACGCCGGCAGGATCATGATGTAGACCTCGGGGTGCCCGAAGAACCAGAAGATGTGCTGGTACATGATCGGGTCGCCACCGCCGGCCGGGTTGAAGAAGCTGGTGCCGAAGTGGCGGTCGGTCAGCGTCATGGTGATGGCGCCGGCCAGCACCGGCATCACCGCAATCAGCAGGTAGGCGGTGATCAGCCAGGTCCAGCAGAACAGCGGCATCTGCATGAGCTTCATGCCGGGCGCCCGCATGTTCAGGATGGTGACGATGATGTTGATCGAGCCCATGATCGAACTCGCGCCCATGATGTGCAGCGCGAAGATCGCCATGTCCATGCTGGGGCCCATCTGCAGCGTCAGCGGCGCGTAGATGGTCCAGCCGGCGCTCGGGGCGCCGCCGGGCACGAAGAACGA
>JAEUPD010000235.1 GCA_016788525.1 Rubrivivax sp. | reverse complement strand
CAGCCAGAAGCGGCGGTACTGCAGGTTCGGCAGGAACCGGCGCTTGGTCTTGTTGTTGGCGTGGGAGACATGGTTCCCGACCATCGGGCGCTTGCCCGTGACTTGACAGACGCGTGCCATCGTTGTGCTCGCTGTTCGAAGGTGTGGGGTGCCGGTGGCGGCAAAGCCCGCGATTATAGCCACGGCACTCACGCGGGCAGCGGGCGGGTAGTGCCTGGACGCTAGCAGCGGCCGCACAGGCGGGCGGTCGCAGGCCGCTGCCCGGCAGGCTCAGGCACCCTGCTCGAGGAACCGCTGCGCGTCCAGCGCCGCCATGCAGCCCGTGCCGGCGCTGGTGATCGCCTGGCGATAGACGTGGTCCTGCACGTCGCCGGCGGCGAACACGCCATCGACACTGGTCAAGGTCGCCATGCCGGCGAGCCCCGAGCGTGTGACGATGTAGCCGTCCTTCATCTCCAGCTGTCCTTTGAAGATGTCGGTGTTGGGCTGGTGGCCGATGGCGATGAAGCAGCCCTTCAGCGGCAGTTCGGCGGTGGTGGCGCTCTCGGCGGACCTGATGCGCACGCCGGTCACCCCGCTGGCGTCGCCGAGCACTTCGTCAAGCGTGTGGAACAGGTGCAGCTGGATGCGGCCGGCGCCCACCCGCTCCATCAGCTTGTCCACCATGATCGGTTCGGCCCGGAACCGGTCCCGGCGGTGGATGAGGTGGACCTTGCTGGCGATGTTGGCCAGATACAGCGCCTCCTCCACGGCCGTGTTGCCGCCACCGACGACGCAGACTTCCTGCCCCTTGTAGAAGAACCCGTCGCAGGTGGCGCAGCCGCTGACGCCCTTGCCCATGAACGCCTCTTCGCTGGGCAGCCCGAGATATTTGGCGCTGGCCCCGGTGGCCACGACGAGCGCGTCGCAGGTGTAGCTGCCCGAGTCGCCGTGCAGCGCGAACGGCCGGCGGCCCAGTTCGACGCGGTGGATGTGGTCGAACACGATCTCGGTGTCGAAGCGCTTCGCATGTTCCAGGAAGCGCTGCATCAGCTCGGGGCCCTGCACGCCATGCACGTCGGCCGGCCAGTTGTCGACCTCGGTGGTGGTCATCAGCTGGCCGCCTTGGGCAATGCCGGTGACCAGCACCGGCTTCAGGTTGGCGCGCGCGGCGTAGATGGCGGCGGTGTAGCCCGCAGGCCCGGAGCCGAGGATGAGCACGCGAGCGTGCTTCGTGGAGGTGCTGGACATGGCGGAAGGTGGTGCGTGTTGCGGCGGCTTCGGGTGGGTCAGCAGGGCGTGCGGCCCTTGCGCGCCCGCATGCCTTGTGCCCTTGGGCGTCGCGCGCTGTCCACGGCCAAGACGATGTGGGGGGCGGCTGCGGCGGAGGCCGCCCCGCCTGTGGGCACAATAGCGGCATTCTTGCAGAACGTGCCCGGCCGGGCGTTGCCAAGACGCCGGCTCCGCAGACCGGGCCACAACGACGAGGAGTTGCCTGATGTCGATGTTGTCGAACCTGGACCTGATCCGGCGCGTGCCGCTGTTCTCCATGCTCACTGCCGACCAGGCCCAGGCGATTGCCGACAGCGTGGTGAAGCGGCGCTTCCGCCGCGGCGAGATCGTGGTGGAGCAGGGGCGCAAGAGCAATGCGCTGTTCATCCTGCTCAACGGCCGCGCCCGTGTGCTCACGGCCGATTCGCGCGGCCGCGAGGTGATCCTGGCGGTGCTCGAGTCGGGCGACTACGTCGGCGAGATGAGCCTCATCGACAACGAGCCGCACTCGGCCACCGTGCGCGCCGAGGTGCAGACCGACATGCTGGTGCTGGCCCGCGCCGACTTCGCGCGCTGCCTGCCCGAGAACAGCACGCTGAGCTACGGCATCCTGCGCGGGCTCGTGAAGCGCCTGCGCAATGCCGACCGGCAGATCGAATCGCTGGCGCTGCTGGACGTGTACGGCCGCGTGGCCCGTACGCTCCTGGACATGGCCGAGGAAACGCCCGAGGGCGTGAAGATCATCCGCCACAAGGTCAGCCGCCAGGACATGGCCAAGGTGGTGGGCGCCTCGCGCGAGATGGTCAGCCGCGTCATGAAGGACCTGGAAGAGCGCGGCGTCATCGAGACGCAGGAGAACGGCTCGGTGATCATCAAGGAGCGGCTCGGCAGCTGAGCCACTCTGGGCCCGGGGCCCGCCTGCCGGGGCGGCCCCCGGGGCCAGGGCGTCGTGCCCCGAACGCATGAGTTTCCCCCTCGGTTCCCTGCAGGGCGAACAGCTTTCGGCGGCGCAGGCCGGTGTGCCGGCTCGCCCGGGCGGCCTGCCCTGGCGGCGCAAGGCCTGGCTGTTCACCGCCGGCCTCGCCTGGCTGCTGTTCCTGCTGGCAATGGTCACCCACGACCCTGCCGATGCCGCGTTCACCACCTCGGGCCGCGGCGAAGGCGTGCACAACCGGGTCGGGCTCGTGGGCGCGCGGATCGCCGACCTCGCCTACTTCGCCTTCGGCTTCTCGTCGTGGTGGCTGGTGCCGGTGGGCGCGAGGGCCTGGCTGGCCGCACTGGCTGCGGCCTGGCGGCAAGGCGGGCCGGCTGAGGCAGCGCCGCCGCGCTGGCGCTTCTGGCTCGGCCTGGTGCTGCTGCTGGCGGCCAGTTGCGCGCTGGAGTGGACGCGGCTGTACCGCTTCGAGCCGCACCTGCCGGGCCACGCCGGTGGTGTGCTGGGTTGGGTGCTGGGCCCGCTGTCGATGCGCTGGCTGGGTTTTGCGGGTTCCGGCGTGCTGTGGATCGCCGTCGCGGTGGCCGGGGCCGCCATGGCGCTGCGCTTCTCGTGGCTGGCCGTGGCCGAGGGCATCGGCCGCTGGTTCGAAGTGCTGCGCGAGCGCCTGCAGGGCCGGCGCGAGCAGGCCGAAGACCGGCGCCTGGGCGAGCTCGCGGCGCTCGAACGCGAGCAGGTCGTGGAAGTGCAGCGGCAGGAGGAGGTGGAGGCGATGCCGCTGGTCATCGAGCCGCCTGCGCCGGCCATCCCCAGGTCGCAGCGCGTGGCGCGCGAACGCCAGCAGCTGCTGTTCGCCGAGCTCGCCGACAACCGCCTGCCGCAGGTCGACCTGCTCGACGCCGCCGCGAATGGCCGTGAACCCGCCGTCACCGCCGAGTCGCTGGAGATGACCTCGCGGCTCATCGAGAAGAAGCTGCGCGACTTCGGCGTCGAGGTGCACGTGGTGGCCGCGTCGCCGGGCCCGGTGATCACGCGCTACGAGATCGAGCCGGCCACCGGCGTGAAGGGCGCGCAGATCGTCAACCTGGCCAAGGACCTGGCGCGCTCGCTGTCGCTGGTGAGCATCCGCGTCGTCGAGGTCATTCCCGGCAAGACGACGATGGCGCTGGAGCTGCCCAATGCGCGCCGGCAGACCATCCGCCTGTCGGAGATTCTCGGCAGCGAGGTCTACAACGCCTCGCCGTCGCTGCTGACGATGGGCCTGGGCAAGGACATCGTCGGCAACCCGGTGGTGGCCGACCTGGCGAAGATGCCGCACTGCCTGGTGGCCGGCACCACCGGCGCGGGCAAGAGCGTGGGCATCAACGCGATGATCCTGAGCCTGCTGTACAAGGCCGAGGCGCGCGACGTGCGCCTGATCCTCATCGACCCGAAGATGCTCGAGATGAGCGTCTACGAGGGCATCCCGCATCTGCTGGCACCGGTGGTCACCGACATGAAGCAGGCGGCCAACGCTCTCACGTGGTGCGTGGGCGAGATGGAGCGCCGCTACCGCCTGATGAGCAAGCTGGGCGTGCGCAACCTGGCCGGCTACAACCGCAAGGTGGCCGAGGCGGCCGAGGCGGGCCTGGCGCTGGCCAACCCGTTCAGCTTGACGCCCGAGGCGCCTGAGCCGCTGGAGCGCCTGCCGCACATCGTGGTCGTCATCGACGAGCTGGCCGACCTGATGATGGTCATCGGCAAGAAGATCGAGGAGCTGATCGCCCGCCTGGCGCAGAAGGCGCGCGCCTCGGGCATGCACCTGATCCTCGCCACGCAGCGACCGAGCGTCGACGTGATCACCGGCCTCATCAAGGCCAACATCCCCACGCGCCTTTCCTTCCAGGTGGCGAGCAAGATCGACAGCCGCACGATCCTCGATCAGATGGGCGCCGAAGCGCTGCTCGGACAGGGCGACATGCTGTACATGCCCTCGGGCACGCCCGCGCCGGTGCGCGTGCATGGCGCCTTCGTCAGCGACGACGAGGTGCACCGCGTCGTCGAGTACCTCAAGAGCCAGGGCGGGCCGAACTACGTCGAGGGCATCCTCGAAGGCGGCACGCTCGATGGGGACGTCGGCGATGCCGCGGGCGAGGGCGGCGCTGCCGGCGGCGGCGAGGGCGACCCGATGTACGACCAGGCGGTGGCCATCGTGCTGCAGCACCGCCGCGCCTCCATCTCGCTGGTGCAACGCCACCTGCGCATCGGCTACAACCGCGCCGCGCGATTGCTGGAACAGATGGAACAGGCCGGGGTCGTCTCGCCGATGGCGAGCAACGGCAACCGCGACATCCTCGTGCCCAAGCGCGACGAGTAGGCCCGCCGCGGCCTTCGTGCGTTGCCGTTGATCCTGATGATGCCCACAAGCTGCGCAAGACCCGCTGCCCGTGAGCGGCCCGAGACGACAGGGGCGCCAAATGCGGCCCTTCGATTCCTGCGGCCGTTGCGACCCCAGCTGCCTGTGGCGCGAGGCGCAGCCAGCCTGGCCCTCAAGTCCGCGCTGTGCGCGACCTGGGTCGCAGCGTGTCTTGGACTCGCGGCGCCGTCGGCCCGTGCCGATGGGGTCGAGCGGCTGCGCGAGTTCGCGCGCGAGGTCAAGGGCGGCGAGGCCCGCTTCACGCAGACCGTGACCTCGGCCGACGGCAGCCGGCGCAAGGTGTCCACGGGCAGCTTCGCCTTCCTGCGGCCGAACCGCTTTCGCTTCGCCTACGACAAGCCGGTGGAGCAGCTCATCGTCAGCGACGGCCAGAAGGTCTGGATCTACGACGCCGACCTGGACCAGGCGAGTTCGCGCCCGCTGGCCAAGGCGCTGGGCCAGACGCCGGCGGCGCTGCTGGCCGGCACGTCACCCGAGCAGGACTTCGTGCTGGCGGCCGAGCCGGCGCGCGAGGGGCTCGAGTGGGTCCGCGCCGCGCCCAAGCAGCGCGAAGGCGCCACGTTCCAGGCGCTGCGGGTGGCGTTTCGCGGCAAGGAACTCGCGGCGGTGGAGATCACCGACAACTTCGGCCAGCGCTCGTTGCTGCAGTTCACCGGCTGGGCACCGGCGGCCGGCCTGCCGGCGGCCGAGCGCTTTCGCTTCGTGCCGCCGCCCGGGGCCGAGGTGGTGGAGCAGTAGCGCGCGGCACGAGGCCGCCGCGGGCCGCAAGGCCGCCCGGCCCGGCAAGGACTCGCCGGAGGTCAGAACGTCAGCTTCGCGCCCACCGAGAACTGGCGCACGCGCGGGGTCTCGAACTGCATCTGATAGGCCGCGTTGAGCAGCACCTTGCCGATGGTGCGCCCTGCGCCCACCGAGGCGCCCGGCCGGCCGCGGTCATCGCCGAAGACATCGGCCGCAAGAACGGTGTCGCCCGGGACCTCGAGGCCCAACGCCCAGGTGGTGGTGCTTTGCCCGGCTGCCCGGCTGTGGCTCCAGCCGAGGTTGGCGTGGCCGAGCAGCCCGGGTCCGAGTTCGCGCGTCAGCAAGCCGGTGACGCTCGCCTCCTCGCGTGCCCACGACGAGCCGGCCGCCTTCAGCGCGCCGATCGCATAGACGACGCCCAGGCCGGTGCGGCCTTCGCCCGGCGCGCGCAGCATCGTCTTGGCGCCCAGCAGCAGGCCTTCCTCCCTGGAGCCGCCCGCGCTGGCGCGGCCGTAGGTGATGGCGGGTTGGGTGTCCAGGCCCACGGCGCAGGTGAAGATCGCCACCGTCTCGCGTACCGACGGGTTGCCGCTGCTGCGGCTGCTGGCGGACACGCCTTCGACTTCACAGGCGCCACGCTCGATGACGTCGGCGTTCTCCGTCACCGAGGGGCGGCCGGCCTTGGCGGCGCCGCTGGCGATCGCGAGAGCAACGGTCGCCAGGCAGGCGATGGACGTGCGGAAGTTCGTGCGGCGCATGGGCATGGGGTTCCCTCGTGACCCGGTGTCGTCGGCGATTCTCGCCCGGGCGCGCACGCGTCGGCGCGTGTGGCCAGCATGGCCTGCAAGTTTGCCCCGGCGTGCGCGCGCCGGCCTGGGCCGGATGTGCGACCCCCAGGCGGTTGAACCCGCCTGCGCTGCCAGAATCGGCCGCATGAACTCGCAAGCATCCTTGCTGCCCGCGGACGAGGCCTTCGCTCCGGGTGGCGGGGCCACACCCGACCCCGCGGCACCGCTGGCCGAGCGCCTGCGGCCGCGGCGGCTGCAAGAGGTTGTCGGCCAGCGCCACCTGCTCGGTGCCGGGCGGCCGCTGGCGCTGGCTGCTGCGGCGACGCGATTGCCTTCGATCATCCTGTGGGGCCCGCCCGGTGTGGGCAAGACGACGCTGGCGCGGTTGTTGGCGGCCGGCAGCGGCGCGCAGCTGATCGCGCTGTCGGCCGTGCTCAGCGGCGTGAAGGAGATCCGCGAGGCGGTGGAACAGGCGCGGTTGCAGCGTGCGCAGGGCCGCGCCACCGTGGTCTTCGTCGATGAGGTGCACCGCTTCAACAAGGCCCAGCAAGACGCCTTCCTGCCGCACGTGGAGTCGGGCCTGTTCAGCTTCATCGGCGCGACCACCGAGAACCCTTCCTTCGAGGTCAACTCTGCGCTGCTTTCGCGCGCCGCGGTTCATGTGCTCGAGCCGCTGGGCGAAGACGCCCTGCGCGAGCTGCTGGTGCGGGCAGAGGCGCTGCTGGGTGCGCCGCCGATGGCTGCCCCGGCGTCGGCGCGCCTGCTGGCCCATGCCGACGGCGACGCGCGTCGGCTGCTCAACGCCTACGAGAACGTGGCGGCTGCGGCGCTGGCGGCGAGGGCCGGCGAGATCGACGAGCCGTTGCTCGAACGCACGCTGGGCGAGATGCTGCGCCGCTACGACAAGGGCGGCGACTTCTTCTACGACACCATCTCGGCGCTGCACAAGTCGGTGCGCGGCTCCGACCCCGACGCCGCGCTGTACTGGCTGGTGCGCATGCTCGATGGCGGCGCCGACCCGCGCTACCTGGCGCGGCGCATCGTGCGCATGGCCACCGAGGACATCGGCCTGGCGGACCCGCGCGCGCTGCGGCTGGCGCTGGATGCCGCCGAGGTCTACGAGCGCCTCGGCTCGCCCGAGGGCGAGTTGGCCCTGGCCGAGGCAGTGATCTACCTGGCTGTCACGCCCAAGAGCAACGCGGTGTACACGGCCTGGAATGCCGCCCGGGCCCATGTCAAGCAGGACAGCTCGCGCCCGGTGCCCGCGCGGCTGCGCAACGCGCCCACCCGGCTGATGAAGACTCTGGGCCACGGCGCTGGCTACCGCTACGCGCACGACGAGGAAGGCGCCTTCGCCGCCGGCGAGCGCTACCTGCCCGACGGCATGGCCGACGTGCACTTCTACGAGCCGACCGCGCGCGGGCTGGAAGCGCGCATCGCGCAGCGGCTGGCCGAGCTGCGCGAATCCAATCGCGCGGCGGTCGAATCGGCCGCCGCAGCCGATACGGCCGCAGCGGCCGCAGCGGCTCAGCCGCCGGTCGCCGCGAAGCGGTAGAAGAAGTCGCCGTCGATGAACGGCCGTGCCCGCGTGACGTGTTCGAACAGGCCGAACTGCATCAGGCGATGCATGGCCAGCCAGGCCGCCAGCCGATCCAGGCCGTGCTTGTCGCACAGCAGGTCGACGGCCTGCCGGCCGACCCAGCAATCGGCGTACGCCTTGCCAAGGTAGTGGCGGGTTTTCGCCTCCAGGCCCCCCGGCAGGCTCAGCGTGTTCCACAACGCACCGAGTTCGTTCCGCTCGCCCGCTTCGCCGCCGCTCCAGGCGAGGCGATAGAAAAGGTGGTCGTCGAGGAAGGGGTGCTCGTGTGCGACGTGCACAAGCAGGCCCAGTCGCGCCAGCGCCTGCCCGAGGGTCACCGCGTCGGCGCGCGTGCAGGACCAGCCCGATGCGATGGAATGCACCGCCTCGCTGCCGACGAAGCACTGCGCGAAGCCCTGCAGGCGCCAGCGCCGGTCTTGCACGTCCAGCAGCGTCGTCAGGCGGGTCGCGAGCCCCTCGGCCGAGAGACCCGTGTGGCGGCGGATGAGCGCGCGTGCGGTCACCGCGGCCGCGGGCTGGGCGCTGACGCGGGTGAAGCGGGCGAGGTCGGCCGCCGGCAATGCGGGCACGCCGACGATGCGCGCGGCCCAGTCGGCCGCCTCTCGCAGCGTGCCCTCGCAGTCTTCGGGCTCAGGCTGCGGCAGCAGATCGGCAAAGCCCAGCTCGCGCACCCAGCGGCGGTCGGCTTCGCTCACGTGTCCGTCGGCCATGCGGGTGAGCATGATGCGGCGACGGGCGGGTCCATCGGGTGCGCAGACGAACAGGTCGACCAGGCCCTTGGCTGGGGCGCCGGGGGTCCGCGAGATGTCGATGAAGGCCAGCGCATCGGGTTGCGCGGCAAGCTTCGCCAGCCACTGCTGCCGCTCGGCGGGTTGGGTGGCCAGCGGCGTCGGGGGCAGGCGCAATGCCATCAGCGCGGCTCGCAGCGCGGCGTGCCCGGGCGTCTGGGGCAGGTCGAGCAGCACGGTGGGGTTGCGGCCGCCGATGGAGGGGCCGGGTGGGCCGTGTGGGCGGCTTGGGCCGCGGGGTCCTGGGGGTGCGACAGGGGCAGCGGCCATGGCGAAGGTCCTGGTCGGGCTGGGGCACTGCGGCATGCAACCGCGCGGGCCCATCATGCATCACGCCGGCCACGGGCGGCAGGGTACGCCGGGGTCGGGCGGGGGCTTCACACGTCGACCCCGGCGCGACGCGACACCTGCCGAAGCGCGAAGTGCGAGCGGATGCGCGCCACGTGCGGGAACGCCGCCAACTGCTTGCGGTGCAGCCGTTCGTAGTCGGCGGTGTCGGCCACGGCCACGCGCAGCAGGTAGTCGTAGTCGCCGGCCATCAGGTGGCACTCGAGGATGTCGGGCGAAGCGGCCACCGCGCGCTCGAATGCATCGAGCACCGCTTCGCTCTGGCTGGCCAAGGTGATCTCGATGAACACCGTGTCGCCCTTGCCCAGGGCCTTGGCGTTGAGGCGCGCGCCGTAGCCTTCGATCACGCGCTGCTCCTCAAGCCGCTGCACGCGCCGCAGGCAGGCCGACTGCGAAAGCCCGGCACGCTGGGCCAGCTCGGTGTTGCTCAGGCGCCCTTCGGCCTGCAGCCAGCGCAGCAGTTGGCGGTCGAGCCGGTCGAGCGAAGCAGTGGTGGCTTCCATGCGGTGAATTCTGCCGCGGCAGTCGGTTTGCGGAAAGGCTTCTTGCGTAGATTGAGGGAATCCGCGCACTGAAAACGCTGAATCCTGCGATCGGACGGTAGGCACGATAGCGACATCGAAGCCCAGCCCCCCTCCATCGTCAGGAGATCGTCATGCGTGTCGGCGTGCCCAAGGAAATCAAGCCGCAGGAAAACCGCGCCGGCCTCACACCGCCCTCGGTGCACGAGCTGGTCCGTCACGGCCACCAGGTGTTGGTGCAGGCCGGCACCGGCGCTGGCATCGGCTGCGATGACGCGCAGTACGTCGCGGCAGGCGCGCGCATCGTGCCCGACGCCGCGGCGGTGTTTGCCGAGGCCGAGATGGTGGTCAAGGTCAAGGAGCCGCAGCCTGCGGAGATCGCGATGCTCAGGCGCGGCCAGCTCTTGTTCACCTACCTGCACCTGGCTCCCGACGAGGCGCAGACGCGCGGCTTGCTGGCCTCGGGCTGCACAGCCATCGCCTACGAGACCATCACCGACGCGCAGGGCCGCCTGCCGCTGCTGGCGCCGATGAGCGAGGTGGCCGGCCGCATGGCCGTGCAGGTGGGCGCGGTGGCGCTGCAGCGGCCCAATGGGGGCCGCGGCGTGCTGCTGGGCGGTGTGCCCGGGGTCGCCCCCGGCAAGGTGGTGGTGCTCGGTGGCGGCGTGGTCGGCACGCACGCGGCCAAGATGGCGGTGGGCATCGGCGCCGATGTCACCATCCTGGACAAGAGCCTGCCGCGCCTGCGCGAACTGGACGACCTGTTCGGCGGCCGCGTGAAGGTGCTGTATGCCTCGTCGGCAGAGGTGGAACAGTCGGCACTGGGCGCCGACCTGGTGGTGGGCGCCGTGCTCGTGACCGGCGCGGCGGCACCGCGGCTGCTCACGCGCGCCCAGGTGGCGCGCATGCAACCAGGTGCGGTGCTGGTGGACGTGGCCATCGACCAGGGCGGCTGCTTCGAGACCTCGCGCCCGACCACGCATGCTGACCCCACCTACGTGGTCGACGGTGTCGTGCACTACTGCGTGGCCAACATGCCCGGTGGCGTGCCGCGCACCTCGACCTGGGCGTTGAACAATGCCACGCTGCCGTTCGCCCTGGCACTGGCCGGCAAGGGCTGGCGCAAGGCCTGCACCGAGGACCCGTACCTGCGCGAGGGTCTGAACGTGCATGAGGGGCAGCTGACCTACCGCGCCGTCGGCGAGGCGCTGTCGCTGCCCTGGGTCGATGCGGCCGGCGCACTCGAGTGAGGCCGGCCCGGGTGGCGGGCGGCATCCCAAGGGCAGCCTGCCGCGCCTAAGGTGCTTCCCGCAAAGCGGTGCGTGCGCGGTGCAAGCACCTTGGCGGCGAGCTGCTACACCGGGCATGCGGCCGCTGATGCACGGGGAAGCCCGCCCCTTGGGCGCAATGGGCGCTGCCTAGAATCTTTTCGAAGCCCCGGCGCTGCGGGGCGCGCGCGGCGCGAACCTTGCGTGCAGCGCCGGGTGGCGGCAAGCCGCCGCAACGACGACGACAACGATGCCGCGCGGCCGATGCAACCGCCGCCGCGCCGAGGAGAACCCCCGCATGGACATCTTCCTCCAGCAGATCATCAACGGTCTGGTGCTGGGCAGCATGTACGCACTGGTGGCGCTGGGCTACACGATGGTCTACGGCATCATCAACCTGATCAACTTCGCGCACGGCGAAGTGCTGATGGTGGGTGCGCTGACGAGCTGGACGGTCATCGTCGCGCTGCAGGGCTCCGGCATGCCGGGCTGGCTGCTGATGCTGCTGTCGCTGGTCTGTGCCATCGTGGTGTGTGCGGCGCTGAACTTCACCATCGAGAAGCTTGCCTACCGGCCGCTGCGCAGCGCGCCACGGCTGGCGCCGCTGATCACCGCGATGGGCATGAGCCTGCTGCTGCAGACGATCGCGATGATCATCTGGAAGCCCAATCCCAAGCCATACCCTTCGCTGCTGCCCAACGAGCCGATTGACCTCGGCGGGCCGGTGATCAGCATCACGCAGATCCTGATCCTCGGCCTGACCACCGCCATCCTGGCCGTGCTGATGTGGCTGGTGAACCGCACCAAGCTGGGCCGCGCGATGCGCGCCACCGCAGAGAACCCGCGCGTGGCCGCCTTGATGGGCGTGAAGCCCGACTTCGTGATCTCGGCCACCTTCATCATCGGCGCAGCGCTGGCCGCGGTGGCCGGCGTGATGTGGGCGGCCAACTACGGCACCGTGCAGCACGCGATGGGCTTCCTGCCGGGGCTGAAGGCGTTCACGGCCGCGGTGCTGGGCGGCATCGGCAACCTGGCTGGCGCGGTGGTGGGCGGCGTGCTGCTCGGGCTGATCGAGGCGCTGGGCGCCGGTTACCTTGGCGACCTGACCGGCGGCGTGTTCGGCAGCCACTATGTCGACGTGTTCGCGTTCGCCGCGCTGATCATCGTGCTAACGCTCCGGCCCGCGGGCCTGCTGGGCGAGCGCGTGGCAGACCGGGCCTGAAGGCGGAGGGAGCGGCGTGAAAAACAAGATCGTTCTCTTCTTCGTCGCCGCGGTGGTGCTGATGGCGCTGCCGCTGTTCGTGCAGCAAATCGGCCAGGGGTGGGTGCGCATCCTGGCCATCGCCTTGCTCTATGTGCTGCTGGCGCTGGGCCTGAACATCGTGGTGGGCTACGCCGGGCTGCTGGACCTGGGCTTCGTCGCCTTCTACGCCGTCGGCGCCTACATGTATGCGCTGATGGCCAGCCCGCACCTGATCGAAAACTTCGAGTGGTTCAAGGCAACCTTCCCCAACGGCTTGCACACGCCGATCTGGGTGGTCATCCCGGCCGCGGCTGCGCTGGCGGGGCTGGCCGGCGTGTTGCTGGGCCTGCCGGTGCTCAAGCTGCGCGGCGACTACCTGGCCATCGTCACTCTGGGCTTCGGCGAGATCATCCGCGTGCTCATGAACAACCTCGAGCACCCGGTCAACATCACCAACGGCCCTCGCGGGCTGGACCGCATCGACCCGATGACCGTGTTCGGGTTCAGCTTCGGCAAGCCGCACGAGTTCTTCGGCATCACGGTGGCGCCGGTGACGATGTACTACTGGTTGTTCCTGGTGCTGGTGGTGTTCAGCGTCGTCATCTGCCATCGGCTGGAGCTCAGCCGCATAGGGCGCGCCTGGATGGCCATCCGCGAGGACGAGATCGCCGCCAAGGCCATGGGCATCAATACCCGCAACATGAAGCTGCTGGCCTTCGGCATGGGCGCCACCTTCGGCGGTGTGTCCGGCGCGATGTTCGCGGCCTTCCAGAGCTTCGTGTCGCCCGAGTCGTTCAGCCTGATGGAAAGCGTGATGATCGTGGCGATGGTGGTGCTGGGGGGCATGGGCCACCTGCCCGGCGTGGTGCTCGGCGCGCTGCTGCTGGCCGCGCTGCCCGAGGTGCTGCGCTACGTGGCCGGGCCGCTGCAGGCGGCCACCGACGGGCGCCTCGATGCGTCCATCCTGCGCCAGCTGCTCATCGCCTCGGCGATGATCCTCATCATGCTCAGCCGGCCACGTGGCCTGTGGCCCGCGCGTGAGCACGGCAAGGCGGCACCGGCCGACGCCACCAGGAAGGGGGCGGCGTGATGAGCAGCGCAGTCCTCAATGTGCAAGGGGTCAGCAAGCGCTTCGGCGGCCTGCAGGCGCTGTCGGAGGTGGGCATCACCATCCAGCCGGGCCAGGTGTACGGCCTGATCGGCCCGAACGGCGCGGGCAAGACCACCTTCTTCAACGTCATCACGGGCCTGTATACGCCCGACTCGGGCACGTTCGAACTCGGTGGCGCGCCCTACGAGCCGAGCGCGGTGCACGAGGTGGCCGAGCAGGGCATCGCGCGCACGTTCCAGAACATCCGCCTGTTCCCCGAGATGACGGCGCTGGAAAACGTGATGGTCGGGCGGCACGTGCGCACGAGCTCGGGCCTGTTCGGCGCCATCTTCCGCACGGCTTCGTTCAAGGCCGAGGAGGCGGCGATCGCGCAGCGCGCCCAGGAACTGCTCGACTACGTGGGCATCGGCCGCTACACCGAATACCGCGCGCGCACGCTGAGCTACGGTGACCAGCGCCGCCTGGAGATCGCGCGCGCACTGGCCACCGACCCCAAGCTGATCGCGCTGGACGAACCCGCCGCCGGCATGAACGCCACCGAGAAGGTGGTGCTGCGCGAGCTGATCGACCGCATCCGCAACGACGGCCGCACCATCCTGCTCATCGAGCACGACGTGAAGCTGGTGATGGGCCTTTGCGACCGCGTCACCGTGCTCGACTACGGCAAGCAGATCGCCGAGGGCACGCCGGCCGACGTGCAGAAGAACGAGAAGGTGATCGAGGCCTACCTCGGCGCCGGGCACCACTGAGCAGGGGCGTCAACATGGCAGCGGAAGTCCTCCTCAAGGTCACCGGGCTGAAGGTCGCCTATGGCGGCATCCAGGCGGTCAAGGGCGTCAGCTTCGAGGTGCGCCAGGGCGAGCTGGTCAGCCTGATCGGCGCCAACGGCGCCGGCAAGACGACCACGCTGAAGGCCATCACCGGCATCCAGCCGGTGGCCGCCGGCGACATCGAGTTCATGGGCAAGCCGATCAAGGGCCAGGGCGCCTGGGACCTCGTGAAGCAGGGCCTGGTGATGGTGCCCGAAGGCCGTGGCACCTTCACGCGCATGACCATCGTCGAGAACCTGCAGATGGGCGCCTTCGTGCGCAACGACAAGGCCGGCATCGAGGCCGACATCGACAAGGTGTTCGCCATCTTCCCGCGCCTCAAGGAGCGCGCCACACAGCTGGCGGGCACCATGAGCGGTGGCGAGCAGCAGATGCTGGCCATGGGCCGCGGCCTGATGGCGCAGCCCAAGGTGCTGCTGCTGGACGAGCCCTCGATGGGGTTGAGCCCGATCATGGTGGACAAGATCTTCGAGGTCGTGAACGACATCCACCGGCGTGGCACCACCGTGCTGCTGGTCGAACAGAACGCCAGCCGGGCGCTGGCGCTGGCCGACCGAGGCTACGTGATGGACTCGGGCGAGGTCTCGATGAGCGGCGAGGCCAAGTCGCTGCTGGCCGACCCGCGGGTACGGGCGGCGTACCTCGGGGAGTGAGCTGCGCCGCGCTGGCTGGCCACCCGGGCTGGCGCGGCGCGCAAACCGCGGACGAATCCGCTGCGTGGGGGATCCCGGGCGGCTCGGATTCGGCTTAAATTCGATCGCTACACAGCTTCCCCGATGTCGTAGGAGTGACCATGCGCCTTCCGAATCTCCCAAGCATGCAACTGTCCCGCCTGAGTGGCGCGGGGCTTGTGCTGGTGGCTGCCACCTTGCTGCCTGGCTGCCTGGCGACCGCCCCCACGCTGGGCGGCGGCAGCAACAACACCGTCACCGGCGCGGCGGGCGGCGCCACGGCTGCCGGCAACAAGACGAACCTCGAGCGCTGCGACGAGACGCTGGGCACGCTGGCCATGGAAGAGGATGTGCGGGCGCCCTGGTATTCCCAGCTGCGCCAGTACAACCTGGGCTCCACGATCCCCGTGCTGCGCCTGATGGTGCAGCAGAGCAACTGCTTCGTCATCGTCGAGCGCGGGGCCGGCCTGCAGGCCATGCAGCGCGAGCGCCAGCTGATGCGCGGCGACGAAGGCCGCGCCGGCAGCAACATGGGCGGGGGCCAGATGGTGGCGGCCGACTACTTGATGCGGCCGTCCATCCAGTTCTCCGGCAAGACGGGCGGCGGCGGTGGCGGCCTGGGTGGCCTGCTGCCCGGTGCGGTGGGCGCGGTGGCCGGTGCCGTGGCGGGCAACGTGGGTGTGAACGAGGCCTCGACCACGCTGCTGATGGTCGACATCCGCTCGGGCGTGCAGATTTCCGCCGCCGAGGGCAGCGCAAAGAACTTCGACTTCGGCCTGTTCGGCTCGGCCTTCACGGGTGGCCTGGCCGGTGCAGGCGGCGGCTACTCCAGCACGCCGCGCGGCAAGGTCATCGTGGCGGCCTTTGCCGACTCGTACAACCAGATGGTCAAGGCGCTGCGTACCTACAAGGCGCAGACCGTGCGTGGCGGTCTGGGCACCGGCGGGCGCCTGGGCGTGCAGGGCGGGCAGACCGAGGCTGGTCGCGAGGCGACCCAACCCCGCAAGTGATGTCGCCTGGAGCGCACGACATGGCAGCCGACCGACGGCCTGATTGGGTGACGGGCATGCGGCCCGGTGCCGTGGCTGCCGTGCTTGCGATGCTGCTGGCGCCAGCGGCGCACGCGCAGATGTTCCATCTCTACCTCGACTGCAAGGGTACCGTCTCGGCCGGCGGCGAGCCGATCAAGCGTGGTCTCGACCGCGGCCTGAGCGAGAAGGGAGAGGAAACTGCCGGCGAGACGCAGGGCAGCAAGACCGACGACCGCACCGACCTGAACAGCCGTGTGCGCTCTTCGATCCGACACGTGCCGGTGATCAAGAGTGACGGCGCGCACCTGTTCCTGGCCTTGCGCGACAACAACATGACCGCCTTCGTGCAGCGCTCCAACGTGCTGCCGATGGGTGAGCGCATGAAGTACACCGCCACCAACTCGCACTACACCGCCACCTACATGCCCCAGCGCGGCGGCAAGGTGTTCCTCGACTTCAAGGGCACCCAGCTGTTCAAGTGGTATCCGCCGTTCGAGAAGCTGGCGGCGACCCGCGTTGCCATCGACCGCCAGACAGGCGACCTCGAAGGCGAGATGGTGGGCCCGGAGGGCGAGGTGCTCGGCCGCATGGACATGACGTGCGTGCCGCGCAGGGACGGCGAGGGACCGGCGCCGCGCTTCTGACCGGGCACATATCACCGTGTACGAGAACGGGGCCGATGAGGCCCCGTTCGCGTTTCCTGCCGGAGCATCGGATTCCGGCTGCTCAGTCCACCCGCGCCCCCGACGCCTTCACCACCCCCTCGTACTTCGCCAACTCCGCGCGCACGAAGGCCCCGAACTGCGCAGGCGTTGTGGGCGAAGGCTCGGCCATCAGGGTGGCCATGCGTGCCTTGAACTCGGCCGAGCCGAGCGCTTCGACGAAGGCCTTGTTCAGCGCGGCCGTCGTCTCGGCCGGCAGCTTGGCCGGGCCAAAGAGCCCGAACCAGGTGGAGATGTCGAATGATCTGAGGCCCAGTGCTGCGCCGGCCTCGGCCACGGTGGGGACGTCGGGCATCGCGCTCGAACGCCTGGCGGTGGTTACCGCCAGTGCCTTGAGCTTGCCGCTCCTGATGTTGGCCGAGGCCGCGGCAAGGTTGTCGAAGTTGAAGTCGACCTGGCCGCTCACCAACGCCAGTTGTGCGGGCGGTCCGCCGGCGTAGGGGATGTGCACGGCGAACACGCCGGCCTGCGCCTTGAACATCTCGCCGGCCAGGTGCCCGGCGCTGCCGTTGCCGCCCGAGCCGTAGTTCAGCCGGCCCGGGTTGCGCTTGGCATAGTTGACGAGGTCGGCCAGGCTTGCGATGTTCAGCCGCGCCGCGGCCTCGGCATTCACCACCAGCACGTTGGGCACCTGCGCCACCAGCGTGATGGGCGTGAAGTCGCGCAGCGCGTCGTAGGGGATCTGGCGGTACAGCCACGGATTGATGGCGTGCGTGGCCACCGCGCCCATCACCAGCGTGTTGCCATCAGGTGCCGCCTTGGCCACGAGGTCGGCGCCGAGGTTGCCGCCGGCGCCGGGGCGGTTCTCCACCACCACGGTGCCCAGGCTGTCCTTCACGCGCTCGGCCAGGGCGCGCGCGGCGATGTCCAGCGGGCCGCCGGGCGGGTAGGGCACGATCAACCGCAACGTCCTGGGCTGCGCTCTCAGCCCGGTGGTCCACAGGGTGCTGGTGCTGGCACCGGTGCCGGCCAGCAGCCAGCCTAGCGCGCGTCGGCGGGTTTGCACGGATGTCGTTCCTCGAGGTGTGGAGTGGCACGGCACGGCGGCCGGCCGGCCCCGCGGGCGCCAAGCCTAGCCGATCCTGCACCGCGCCCCGCGCGGCGGAGGTTGCCGGGGCCCCGGCAGCGCGGTTCACCCCGATGGCGTTGCCTGGCCGTAGAAGCGTCATGTCCCACCTGGAGTGCAGCACCATGCGCTTGAATGCCCTGAAGCTCGCCGGCGTGATGGCCGGAGTCGTGGCCGTCTTCGGTTCGCCCTTCGCCGCGCCGCGGTTGCAGGCCGGCAACCTTGCGCCCGTACCCGAAGCTCGCTTGGAGCCGCATCCGCGCGAAGCGCCTCACTTGCCGGCCTACGCGGACGAGGCCGCGCTGCAGGCGGCCCTGGGGCGTTGGCAGCAGGCGTCGCGGCGCCGCGACGCCGAGCGCCGCCAGGCTGCCGGTCTGGCGATGAGTGCCGCGCCAACGATGGCGGCTGCGGCGCCCGCACCGGCCGCGCCGGCCAACGCCGCCGTCGCGGAAGGAACCGCGGCGTCGGCCGACAGCATCACCAACGTGCAGACCGCCGGCGTCGACGAGGGCGGAATCGTCAAGCGAGCCGGTGATCATCTGGTCATCCTGCGCCGCGGCCGCCTGTTCACGGTCCGCGTGGGCGGCGACGCGCTCGTGCCGGTGGCGGCGATCGACGCCTACGCCCCCGGGGCCGACCCGCGCGGCGCCTGGTATGACGAGCTGCTGATCTCCGGCAGCACGGTCATCGTGATCGGCTACAGCTACGCGCGCGGCGGCACCGAGATCGGCCTGTTCGAGCTGGGGCGCCAAGGCGGCCTGCAGTACCGCGCCACCTACCACCTGCGCAGCTTCGACTACTACTCGGCGCGCAACTACGCCAGCCGCCTCGTGGGTCGCAAGCTGGTCTTCTACACCCCCACCGTGCTGCACCCGTGGGGGCCGCCGGTGGCGCAGATGATGCCGGCGCTGCGGCGCTACACGGGCAACGCCGCGGTGCCCGGCGAGTTCGAGCGCATCCTGCCGGCCACCCGCATCCACCGCACCGACGACGAGTTCGAGCCCGATGCGCCGCTGGCGCTGCATACCGTGACGCAGTGCGACATCGATGCCGCGGCCCTGCGCTGCGAGGCCAGTGCGGTGCTCGGGCCGCCGGGGCGCGTGTTCTACGTGTCGCAAGGATCGGTGTACGTATGGACGCACCAGGTCGCGCCACGCTGGCGGCAGCAGGCCGCGGCGCCATCCGCGCCGGGGGGCGCGCCTGTGGCGCCGGCCTCGGCGGTGTTTCGCCTGCCGATGACCGGTGCCGCGCCGACGGCCATCAAGACCGCCGGCGTGCCCACCGACCAGATGTCGTTCCTCGAAGACACCGGCGGTCATCTCAACGTGCTCGTGCGCGACAGCGGCGCGGGCGATGCGATGTGGGCCAGCGCGCCGGGCCGCGGTCAGGTGGCGCTGCTGCGCCTGCCGCTCGGCGAGCTGGGCGATGGGCGCTCGGCAGCAAGGCGCGAGCGCTACCTGCGGCTGCCCGACGTTCCCGGCGGGGCGTTGCACAACCGCTATGTGGGCGACTGGCTCGTCTGGGGCGCGGGCCAGGCGGCATGGGCGCTGCGCTACGCGGCGGGCGGGCATGCGCCGGTGGCGACGCGCACCGCCACGCCGGTGGGTTTGCCGCTGGCGCACGAACTCGAGCGCATCGAGGCGCTGGGCACGCATGCCGTGCTGGTGGGCAACGCGGGCCACGAACTCAACTTCAGCGCGCTGCGGCTCGGCCCGGCAGTGGCCGAGCTGGCCGATCGCCATGTCGTGGCCGGGGCGCGGCAAGGCGAATCGCGCAGCCACGGCTTCTTCTACAAGCCGCTGGCCGCCGACGAGGGACTGCTCGGTCTGCCGCTTCTCGCTGCCGGCGGCACCCGACATGGCGCCGGAGCCGTCTTCGCGGGCGGGCAGGGCACAGCCAGCGTGCTCTTCCTGCGCCAGCGCGACCTGCGCTTCGCACCCGCGGGTGAACTGCACGCCGCGCGCGAGCTGCCGCGCGACGACGGCTGCAAGGCTTCGTGCGTGGACTGGTACGGGAACGCGCGCCCCATCTTCCTCGGCGAGCGCGTGTTCGCGCTGATGGGCTACGAGATCGTGGAAGGCAGTGCGCTTGCGCGCGGTGGTGCGGGCCCGATCGCCGAGCGCCGGCGCATCAATCTCGCCTCGGTGCTCGCGGCCGCAAGGCAGGGCCGGCCGACACCGTTCGGCTGACACCTCCCGGCGACGGCAACTGCCGCGACCCCGCCGCTTCGTCGTGGCGCGGCAGCAGGGTGCCTTACGGGCTGCCGTGCTTGTCTGCTTCGGAGGTGAACGAGTCGGCGTAGAACTCGTTCGGGTCGAGCCGGCACTCGGCCACGAAGTCGCGGCGCGCCGAGTCCACGACGATCGGCGCGCCGCAGGCATAGACCTGGTGGCCGCTGAGGTCGGGCCAGTCTTCCATCACCGCGCGGTGCACGAAGCCGGTGCGGCCCGCCCAGGCGTCTTCGGGCAGCGCATCGGAGATCACCGGCACGTAGCGCAGGTGCGGCAGGGTGGCCGCCGCCTCCTCGCACCAGCGCTGCATGTAGAGGTCTTGCGGCCTGCGGCCGCCCCAGTACAGCACGGCAGGGCGGGTGATGCCCTTGGCCTGCATGTGCTCGACGATGGCCTTGATCGGCGCGAAGCCCGTGCCGCTGGCCAGCAGGATGATCGGGCGCTCGCTGTCCTCGCGCAGGAAGAAGCTGCCGAAGGGCCCTTCCATGCGCAGGATCTCCTTGTCCTTCATCGCGCCGAACACATGGTCGGTGAAGCGCCCGCCGGGCATGTGGCGCACGTGCAGCTCGATGGCCGGAGGGCTGCCCAGCAGGTGCGGCGCATTGGCCATGCTGTAGCTGCGGCGTGCCCCGTCGCGCAGGATGAATTCGACGTACTGGCCGGCTCGGTACTGCAGGTTCTGGTTGGCGGGCAACTGCAGGCGCAGCACCATCACGTCGGGCGCGGCCCGCTCCATGGCCAGCACGCGGCTGGGCAGCTTCAGCACCGGGTACTCGCCGGCGCCGGGCACCATGCGCGCTTCCACCACGCAGTCGGTCTGCGGCGTGGCGCAGCAGGTGAGGATGAGGCCAGCCTCCTCTTCGGCCACCGAGAGGGCGCGCAGCTGGTGCGCGCCGTGGATCACCCGGCCTTCGAGCAGCTTGCTCTTGCACGAGCCGCAGGCGCCGTCGCGGCAGCCGTAGGGCAGGCCCACGCCCTGGCGGATGGCCGCGGGCAGGATGGCCTCGTCGCGTTCGACGGTGAACTGGCGGCCGGCGGGTTGCAGGGTGACGGTGAAGCTCATGAGACAGGCGCAGCGTGCAGCGTGCGCAGTGCGTTGCAGGGACAAGGGCAGGGCAGGGCATGATATGCAAGCCATGCACCCGCCCCTGGACCACGCCGTGCGCCCGACGCGTACGCGCCCGTGCACGATGGCGTCGCCGCCGCGGCTGCTCATCGTCGGCTGTGGCGATGTGGGGATGCGCGTGCTGCCGCTGGTGCGGCGGGGCTGGCGCGTCTTCGTGCTGACCTCCTCGCCTGGGCGGGTGGCGGCGCTGCGCGCAGCGGGCGCGACGCCCCTGGTCGCCAACCTGGACATGCCGGCCACGCTGGGCCGCCTGGCCGGCCTGCCCGACGCCGTGCTCCACCTCGCGCCACCGCAGGCAGCAGGGTGGCAGGACCAGCGCACCCGCGCGCTGGTGCAGGCGCTGGCGCGAGGTGGCCGCGTGCGCCGGTTTGTCTACGTCAGCACCACCGGCGTCTATGGCGACGCCGGTGGCGCCCGCATCGACGAGACGCACCGCCTGGCCCCGACCACCGAGCGTGCGCGGCGCCGCGTCGATGCCGAGCGCGTATTGCGTGGGTGGGCACGCGCGCAAGGTGTCGTGCTGTCGATCCTGCGCGCCCCGGGCATCTACGCCTCGGACCGTGCCGGCGGCCACCCACGCGAGCGGCTGCACCGCGGCACACCGGTGCTGGCACGCGCCGACGACGTCTACAGCAACCACATCCATGCCGACGACCTGGCGCGCGCCTGCGTGGCCGCGCTGGCGCGCGGGCGCGCGCTGCGCGCCTACAACGCCTGCGACGGCAGCGAGATGCTGGTCGGCGACTACTACGACCTCGCCGCCGACCTGGCGGGCCTGCCGCGCCCGCCACGCCTGGCGCGTGTCGAGGCAGAGAAGGTGCTGAGCGCGCAGCAGATGAGTTTTCTCGGCGAGTCGCGCCGCCTGGACAACCGGCGCCTGCGCGAGGAACTGCGGCTGGTGCTGCGCTACCCGAGCGTGGTCGAGGGGCTCAGGCGCGGTTGAAGGCGCTGGCAGCAGCCGGCCCCCGGCGCGCTCAAACGCCCTCGGCGCGCCGCAGCGTCTTCGCGCGGTCGACCGTCTGCACGACGATCGTCTGCGGCCGCCCTTCGCGCATGATCTCGAGGGTCACGGCACGTTCCGGCACACCGCCGCTCCACAGCGCCTGGTACAGCTCGGCCAGGCCCGCGACCTTGGCGCCGTCGATGCGCAGGATGCGGTCGCCGGCCTGCAGGCCGGCCACGTCGGCCGGGCTGTCGTCGTTGACGCGCATGACGCGCACCTCGCCGCTGCGTTCGACGCAGTTCAGGCCGAGCCACGCGCGCGCGCTGGCCTTGGAGGCGCCGCGTTCGCGCAGCTCGGCGAGGATCGGCTTGAGCAGGTCGATCGGCACGAACATGTTGCCCGGCGAGCGAGGAGCCTCCGGCCCGGCGGCGTCGGCGACGAACAGCGAGCCGATGCCCAGCAGTTCGCCACGGCCGTTGAACAGGCCGGCGCCGCTGTGGTCGCGGCGCGGCGGCGCCGTGAAAAGGGCGTCGTCGATGTGGTACTCCCAGTAGCCCGCGAAGGCGCGGCGCGAGAGCATGCGGGCCACGCTCACGGTGCCGTCGTCGCCACCGCTGGCCACCATCAGCGGTTCTTCGCGCGTCACGGCCGACGAGGTGCCCAGCGGCACCGGTTCCAGCCGCAGCGGGGCGAGCGCCTGGACCAGGCCGAAGCCGGTGGCTACGTCGTAGGCCACCACGCGGCCCGGGATGCGGCGGCCGTCGTCCGGGCGCACCTCCACGTTCTGCGCCTCCAGCACCAGGTAGCCGATGGTCAGCACCAGGCCATCAGCGGTGATGACCACGCCCGAGCCCTCGCGCTCGCGACCCAGCGTGGAGGCCGAGCGTGCACCTTCCACGGCCGTGGCGCGCACGCCGACCACCGCGTCGCTGGCGCGGGCGAGGGCCTTGCTCTGCAGTTCCAGTGGGCGGGGCTGGGCGTGCGTTGCGACGGCAACCAGGCCCGCGGTCGCAGCGGCGCAGGCCCATCGAAACAGGCCCGGCGCCCGGCGCGCGAACCACGCCCTGGGGGTAAGGATGCCGGACCTTGCCGGTTCAGGTGGCGGGAGCGGGGTTGCCGGCATCGTGATGTCCCTTCAGGCGCTGGCAATGGCCATGCGGGGAGCATGCGCCGACCGGGGTGCCAAGGCAACTGCCGCCACCCTGAGGAGGGCAGTGTCATGTGCAAAAAGAAAGCAGGCCGTGCCGGTGCAGCCGGCCGCCGGCGGGGCCGGGCCCGCGGCTCAGCGCCGGCGACCGAAGGGCGGGTGCCCGCGCCAGTAGCGGATCATCAGGAAGCCGCCGACCATGCCCCCCAGGTGCGCAAAGTGCGCCACGCCGCTGCCCCGCGAGTACAGGCCGAGGAACAACTCGAGCGCGCCGAATACGATGACAAAGGTGCGCGCCTTCATCGGGATCGGCGGGAACAGCGGCATGATCACCCGGTTGGGGAATAGCATGCCGTAGGCCAGCAGCAGCGCAAACAGCGCGCCCGATGCGCCCACCGTGGGTGCATTGGACCCCAGCAGCGGCGTGACGATGAGCTGGGTGGCCGCCGCGGCCAGCACGCCCGACAGCAGGAACATCAGGTAGCGGCGCTGGCCCCACAGCCGTTCCAGCTCGCTGCCGAACATCCACAGGCCGAGCATGTTGAAGAACAGGTGCATCTCGCCGCCGTGCAGGAAGGCGTAGGTCACCACCTGCCAGGGCCCGAAGTTGCCGCTGGCCAGCGGCCACAGCGCAAAGCCCGAGAGGAACACGGCCTGCTGCGGCAGCAGGTAGCCCAGGCAGAACAGCGCCACGCACACGAGCATGAGCGTCTTGGTGGCGGGCGGGATCTGCAGCATTGGCGGGAAGGAAAGGCGGGGGGTCGGCCGTGCGGTGACCACGGCGCGAACCGGCAGCTTCGTCGTTTGGTGCCCGCGGCCAGACTCGAACTGGCACGCCTTGCGGCGGCGGATTTTGAGTCCGCTACGTCTACCGATTTCGTCACGCGGGCCGGCGCGGCCTCTCGCGGCCTCCAAGGGCGGCGCGAAAGCGGCGCGGATTATCACATGGGGGTGTGCCCGACGGCCCGCTGCCACAATGCCGCCAAAGCCCCGGAGCACGGCATGGCCGCACCCACCTGGAAGACCCTCGAAGACGCCATCGGCACGACGCCGCTGGTGCGCCTGCAACGCGTGCCTGGCGCCGACAACGCCGCGCGCGGCAACGTCATCCTCGGCAAGCTGGAAGGCAACAACCCGGCCGGCTCGGTGAAGGATCGCCCGGCCATCAGCATGATCCGCCGCGCCGAGGAGCGCGGCGACATCCGCCCCGGCGACACGCTCATCGAAGCCACCTCTGGAAACACGGGCATCGCGCTGGCCATGGCCGCGGCCATCCGCGGCTACCGCATGGTGCTGATCATGCCGGAGGACCTTTCCGTCGAACGCGCCCAGACGATGAAGGCGTTCGGCGCCGAACTCATCCTCACGCCCAAGAGCGGCGGCATGGAGTACGCGCGCGACCTGGCCGAACAGATGCAACGCGAGAGCAAGGGCCGCGTGCTCGACCAGTTCGCCAACGCCGACAACCCCCGCGTGCACTACGAGACCACCGGCCCCGAGATCTGGGCCGACACGGGCGGCGGCATCACGCATTTCGTCAGCGCGATGGGCACCACCGGCACCATCACCGGGGTGTCGCGCTACCTGAAGGAGAAGAACCCGAAGGTGCGCATCGTCGGCGCGCAGCCGGCCGAGGGCTCGCGCATCCCGGGCATCCGCAAGTGGCCCGAGGCCTACCTGCCCAGGATCTACGACCCGAAGTTCGTCGACGAGCTGGTGCTGGTGAGCCAGGCTGACGCCGAGACGATGGCCAGGCGCCTGGCGCGCGAAGAGGGCCTGTTCGCCGGCATCTCCGCGGCCGGTGCCTGCTGGGTGGCGCTGCAGATCGCCGCGCAGGTGCGCGACGCGGTGATCGTGTTCGTGGTCTGCGATCGCGGGGACCGGTACCTTTCCACTGGCGTCTTTCCCGCCTGAACGGCGCGCGCGCCATGGTCCATCCGCCCTACAGGTTCTGCCCGCAGTGTGCCGCGCCACTGGCGCCGCTTCAGGCGCTGGAGGACGGCGGCCCCAAGGTGCGCCTGCGCTGCGCGGCCTGCGGCTGGACGCACTGGAACAACCCCACGCCGGTGCTCGCCGCGATCATCGAATGCACCGATCGCGAAGGCCGCCTGCTGCTGGCGCGAAACGCGGCCTGGCCCGGGCGCATGTTCGCGCTCATCACCGGCTTCATGGAAGCCGGCGAATCGCCCGAGGAAGGCCTGGCACGCGAGGTGGCCGAGGAGACGGCGCTCGTCGTGGACCGCCTCACGCTCGTGGGCGTGTACGACTTCCAGCGCATGAACCAGGTGATCATCGCCTACCACGCCCAGGCCCGTGGCGAGGTCCGTCTGTCGCCCGAGCTCGCCGAGTACAAGCTGTTCGCACCTCAGGACGTGCGCTGCTGGCGCGCCGGCACGGGCTACGCGCTGGCCGAGTGGCTGCGCTCGCGCGGGCACGAGCCGCGGTTCATCGACTTGCCCGCACGCGGCGCGTGAGGGGCCGCAGGCGGGGCGCGGGCCGCACCCTGCGATGCGAGGCCGGCGGACTGCCCTCGCGGCGCAGGCCGCGGCCATAGAATCGCGCCCCATGGCCACCACCACCGACACCCGTGAACTCGACACCCGGGGCCTGAACTGCCCGCTGCCCATCCTCAAGGCGAAGAAGGCCTTGGCCGAGATGAACAGCGGCGATCTGCTGCGCGTCGTCAGCACCGACCCGGGGTCGGTGCGCGACTTCCAGGCCTTTGCCCGCCAGACGGGCAACGACCTCATCGCGCAGACTACCCAGGGCAACGAGTTCGTGCACACGCTGCGGCGGCGCTGAGCCGTCCGCGCCGCCGAGCCCGTTTGCTCGCGGCCGGGCTCGGTCACGCCTTCAGCCGCTCGAGCTGTTCCTGGATCTTGGCCAGGGCCGTGCGGTGCTCGGCCAGGCGCGCACGCATCTGCTCCACCACCGCGGCCGGGGCGCGCTGCACGAAGTTCGGGTTGCCCAGCTGAGCGTCGGACTTGGCGATCTCGGCCTTGAGGCGGGCTTCTTCCTTGGCCAGCCGGGCCATCTCTGCCGCCACGTCGATGCGCACCTCGAGCGCCAGCCGCACGCCGCCCACCACGGCCACCGGCGCGGCCTGCGTGGCCGCCTTGAAGGCCGGCTCGTCGGCCAGGCGCCGCACCTCGGCCAGCCGGGCCAGCGCGGCGATCACCGGTGCCGCGCCCTCCACCCACGCGGCATCGCCCAGCGTCAGCAGCGGTACCGCCTCGCCGGGGTTCAGGCCCATCTCGCTGCGCAGGCTGCGCACCTGCTGCAGCACGGCCTTGAGCTTGGCCACCCAGGCGTCGGCGGCCGCGTCCACCTTGTCCAACTGCGCGGCCGGGTAGGCAGCGGTGACGATGCTCCGAGCGGTGCCATCGGCCTTGCGACCAGCCACCGGCGCCACGGCCTCCCACAACTCGGCGGTGATGAACGGCGCGATCGGATGCAGCAGCCGCAGCACCGTTTCGAGCACGCGGATGAGCGTGCGCCGCGTGGCGCGCTGCTCGGGCTCGCCGCCGCCGCGCAGCTGCACCTTGGCGATCTCGAGGTACCAGTCGCAGTACTCGTCCCACACAAACGTGTAGATGGCGTTGGCGACGTTGTCGAGGCGGTACTCGGTGAAGCCTTGGGCCACCGCCGCTTCGACGCGCTGCAGCTCGCCGGTGATCCAACGGTCGGCCATCGAGAAGCTCAGGTAGCCGTGGAACGGCTGCCCCGGCGCGCACTCGGCTTTGGTGTGTTCCTTCAGCCCGCAGTCCTTGCCCGCGCAGTTCATCAGCACGAACTTCGTGGCGTTCCAGAGCTTGTTGCAGAAGTTGCGGTAGCCCTCGCAGCGCTTGGTGTCGAAGTTGATGTTGCGGCCCAGCGTGGCGTAGCTGGCCATCGTGAAGCGCAGCGCGTCGGCGCCGAAGGCCGGGATGCCCTGCGGGAACTCCCGCTCCGTGTCCTTGCGGATGCGCGGCGCGGTCTCGGGCTTGCGCAGGCCGGTGGTGCGCTTTTCAAGCAGCGGCGCGAGCTCGATGCCGTCGATCAGATCGACCGGGTCGAGCACGTTGCCTTCGCTCTTGCTCATCTTGTGGCCATGCGCGTCGCGCACCAGGCCGTGGATGTAGACGTCGCGGAACGGCACGCGGCCCGTGAAGTGCGTGGTCATCATGATCATCCGGGCGACCCAGAAGAAGATGATGTCGAAGCCGGTGACGAGCACGGTGCTGGGCAGGAAGAGCTGCTGCTCCAGCGCGGCCCGGCCCGTGGTCTCGGGCCAGCCGAGCGTGCTGAACGGCACCAGGGCCGAGCTGTACCAGGTGTCGAGCACGTCTTCGTCGCGGGTCAGGGGGCCTGCATATCCGGCCTTCGCGGCACGGGCGCGTGCCTCGTCCTCGCTGCGCGCGACGAAGATCTCGCCGCCCGCGCCGTACCAGGCCGGGATCTGGTGGCCCCACCACAACTGACGGCTGATGCACCAGTCCTGGATGTTGTTCATCCAGTGGTTGTAGGTGTTGACCCATTGCTCGGGCACGAAGCGCACCTGGCCGCTGCTCACCGCCTCGATGGCCTGCTGGGCGATGCTCTTGCCGTTGGCGCCCGGCTTGGTGGTGGCCACGAACCACTGGTGCGTGAGCATCGGCTCGACCACCTGCCCGGTGCGCGCGCAGCGCGGCACGACGAGCTTGTGCCTTTTCGTCTCGGCCAGCAGACCTTGCGCTTCGAGATCGGCAAGTACCTTCTTGCGCGCGACGAAGCGGTCGAGCCCGCGGTAGGCGGCCGGCGCGTTGTCGTTCAGCGTGGCATCCAGCGTGAAGATGTTGAGCATCGGCAGGCCGTGCCGCTGCCCCACCGCGTAGTCGTTGGCATCGTGCGCCGGAGTCACCTTCACCACGCCAGTGCCGAACTCGCGATCGACATGCTCGTCGGCGATCACGGGAATCGTGCGCCCGGCCAGCGGCAGCCGCACCTTGCGGCCCACGAGCGCGGCGTAGCGCTCGTCCTGCGGGTGCACCATGACCGCCGTGTCGCCGAGCATCGTCTCGGGCCGGGTGGTGGCCACCGTGACATGCCCGCTGCCGTCTTCGAGCGGATAGCGGATGTGCCACAGGAAGCCGTCTTCCTCCTCGCTTTCCACCTCGAGGTCGGAGACTGCGCTCTTGAGCTGCGGGTCCCAGCTCACCAGCCGCTGGCCGCGGTAGATGAGGCCTTCGTCGTACAGGCGCACGAAGGTCTCGGTGACGATGGTCGAGAGGTCCTCGTCCATCGTGAAGTACTCGCGGCTCCAGTCGACGCTGGCGCCCATGCGGCGCATCTGGTTCGTGATGGTGGCGCCGCTGGTCGCCTTCCACTCCCACACGCGCGCGACGAAGTTCTTGCGCCCCAGATCGTGGCGCGACTGCCCGGCTTCCTGGAGCTGGCGCTCCACCACGATCTGGGTGGCGATGCCGGCATGGTCGGTGCCCGGCAGCCACAGCGTGTTGTGGCCCCGCATGCGGTGGTAACGCGTCAGCGCGTCCATGATCGTCTGGTTGAACGCGTGCCCCATGTGCAGCGTGCCGGTCACGTTGGGCGGCGGCAGCTGGATGCTGAACGACGGCCGGCCGGGGTCGAGCGTGGGTGCAAAGGCGTCGACCTTGCCATCGACGGGGGTCCACACGGGGCCCCACTTGGATTCGATGGCGGCCGGATCGAACGACTTGGCAAGCTCGGTGGTCATGGCGAAGGAGGACTCGGCAGGGGCCGGCAAACGAAGGAGGCGAACGCGTCGGGCGAGCGCGCCGCGGGGCATGCGGGCGCGAGCGTCACAACACGACACCCACGTCCGAGGGTGTCAACGCGATCATCGCGGGAGGGGTTTCATTCTAGGTCCCGCCCCGCGGCGGTGCCCCTCGTGGTGGGGCGGCGGCGGGCTCGCTGATGACCTGCTGTCACCCCAGCGGCAGCGACGCCGGGCTTCCAGCGAGCCCATTCCGGAGTGATGACGATGACCATCTCGCCCAGCAACCTGTCCCCCACCTTGCCCATTGCGTCACCAACCTGCAGCAGCGCCGCCAGGCCGCCCCGGCCGGGCCGCAGGCGGGGTGCGCTGGCGGCCATCGTCGCGGCCCTCGTCATCGCGGGCTGCGGTGGCAACGACGACGGCCTGGGTGACTGCTCGCAGTTCGATCAGAAGGACTGGCTCGGCGCGTTCATGAACGAGTGGTACTTCTGGTACGCCATCTCGCCGCGGCCGAACCCCAGTGGCTTCGGCAACGTGCCCGGCTACTACGACGCGCTGCTTTACACCGGCACCGACCCCAACTTCCCGGCCGACCGCTGGAGCCGCAGCGAGAGCACCGAGAGCTTCAACCGCTTCTTCGGCGACGGCAGGTCGATGGGCTACGGCGTGGCCGTCAACGGCTTCGAGGTCCGCCCCGGCCAGCCGCCGTACGTGCGCTACGTGGAGCCGGCCAGCGACGCCGCGGTCAGGGGCGTGGTGCGTGGCGACGAGGTGGTGTCGGTCAACGGGCGCACGGCGGCCGAGCTCATCAACTCCGACGACTTCTCGTTGTTTGCCGCGTCGAATGCCGGCGACCGGCTGACGCTGCAGCTGCGGCGGGCCGGCACTCTGCGCACGGTGGTGGTGGAGGCCAGGGTCTTCGACCTCACCCCGGTCAGCGGCGCCGCCGTCGTGCAGTCGCCCGCAGGCCGGCTGCTGGGCTACCTGATGGTCAAGGACATGGTCTCGCAGGCCCATGGTGGGCTGGACAGCGCGTTCGGGTTGTTCGGCTTGCGCGGCGTGCAGGACCTGGTGATCGATCTGCGCTACAACGGCGGCGGCCTGGTGTCGGTGGGCGCAACGGTCGCCTCCTACATTGCCGGCAGCCGCGGGTTCTCGGGCGGCGCGCCGCGCGAATACGCGAGGCTTCTGTACAACAACAAGCGCGCCGCGGCGAACAACCAGTCCTTCGTCTTCGGCAGCTTCGGCAATGCGCTGGGCGTGCCGCGCGTCTACGTGCTCACCGGCCCGCGCACCGCGTCGGCCAGCGAGCAGGTGATCAACGGCCTGCGCGGCGTCAACGTGCAGGTGGTCACCGTGGGCGACACGACCTTCGGCAAGCCGGTCGGCTCTTTGCCGCAGGGCTACTGCGGCACCACCTACAGCGCGGTCAACTTCGAATCGACGAACGCGCTGAACCAGGGTCGCTACTGGGACGGCTTCGACGCCACCTGCCCGGTGGCCGAGGACTTCACGGTGGCGCAAGGCGCGCTCAGCGATCCCCTGCTCGTTGCCGCCGCGCACCACGCCGACAACGGCACGTGCCCGGTCACCGCGATGACCAAGCCGCCGCCGTCGCGTGCGGAAAAGACAGCCCAGCGCCGGGCCTGGAAGATCGACGAGCGCGAGGGGATGGTTCCCCGCTAGAACAGCCGACCGGCCCGACCGTGCACCTGATGCACACCCGCCGAAGTGCGGGCGTGCGCCTGCGCGCTCGCCGCGCAGCTACATGAACAAGTGCTCCCCGGCGTTCTCGCCGCCCAGGATCACGTAGTTCACCTTCTTCAGGTCGGCCAGCGCGCGCCCGCCGGCGTAGCTGATCGAACTCTGCAGGTCCTCGCGCATCTCGCGCAGCGTCTCGGCCAGCGTGCCCTTGATGGGTTCCAGGATGCGCTTGCCCTCGACGTGCTTGTACTCGCCCTTGTTGAAGTCGCTGGCGCTGCCGTAGTACTCCTTGTACAGCTTGCCGTCGACTTCCACCGTCTGGCCCGGGCTTTCTTCGTGGCCGGCGAAGAGCGAGCCGATCATCACCATCGCGGCGCCGAAGCGCACGCTCTTGGCGATGTCGCCATGGTGGCGGATGCCGCCGTCGGCGATGATGGGCTTGGTGGCCACGCGCGCGCACCACTTCAGCGCGCTCAGCTGCCAGCCGCCGGTTCCGAAGCCGGTCTTGAGCTTGGTGATGCACACCTTGCCCGGGCCCACGCCCACCTTGGTGGCGTCGGCGCCCCAGTTCTCCAGGTCGATCACCGCCTCCGGTGTGGCCACGTTGCCGGCGATCACGAAGGCATCGGGCAGGCGCTGCTTGATGTGGTCGATGGTCCTGCGCACCCCCTCGGCGTGCCCGTGGGCGATGTCGATGGTGACGTAGTCGGCCCCCAACCCCTCCGCGGCCAGGCGGTCGATCACCGCGAAGTCGTGCGGCTTGACGCCCGAGCTGAGCGACACGAAGTGCCCCATGTCGCGCATGCGCCGGGCGAAGGCCACGTTGTCCAGGTCGAAGCGGTGCATCACGTAGAAATGGCCGCTGGCAGCCAGGGCTTCGGCAATGCCCTCGTCGACCACCGTCTTCATGTTCGATGGCACCACGGGCAGCGTAAAGCGCCGGCCGCCGAATTCCACCGACGTGTCGCACTCGCTGCGGCTGGACACGCGGCACCTGCGCGGCAGCAGCAGGATGTTGTCGTAGTCGAAGATCTCCACGGCCGATGCCCCCACCCTTGCGAAATGAAGCCCTGAACGGAAAACCGGGCCAGCGGCGGCACGTCGCGCGACGCACCTCCATTCTGGCCCGGTGCTGAATTCTACCGGCGGGGCGCCTTGCGGGGCCACGCCGGCCGCGGGCCGCTCCGCCGGCGCTCAAGCGGCGCCCGCCAGGGCCGATATCCCGAGGTGGATGCACCATGGCCCCGACTCCTGCGCCACCCCTGCCGAACCTGCTGCCTGCCGATGACCGCCCGCCGTTGCCGCCACAGGCGCCGGCCGGCTGGCGCGAGCGGCTCGGCCAGTCGTTGGCCGGGCGGCAGGGCGCCGAGCGGTTCGAGGCGCTGACGCAGCGCCTGCAGGCCACCGAGCAGCGCCTGGCGCTGGCCGAGCGCCGGCTGAAGACGCTCTTCGAGAGCAGTGCCGATGCGTTGCTGCTGTGCGACGCCGAAGGCCAGATCGTGGCCTGCAACGACGCGGCGCGGCGCCTCACGCAATGCGCCACCGAACAGCTGGTGGGCACGGCCTGCCGCAGCCACATCGACCAGGCCCCGGCGCCCGGCGGCGACACCACGCTGCGCAACGGCGAGGCGATGGTCCACCGCGAACAGGGCAACGTGCCGATCGAGTTGCATTTCGAGCCACTCCCCGGCCGGCCGGCGGGCCACCCGCAGGCGCGCGACTGGCTGGTGCGCCTGCGCGACATCAGCGACCGGCGCGAGGCGCAGGACCGGCTGGTGCAGCTGGCCAACTTCGACAGCCTGACGGGCCTGCCCAACCGCATGCTGTTCCGCAGCCGGCTGGAGCGCGCCATGCGCCGCGCCGAACGCAGCGGCCGCCCGCTGGCGCTGATGTTCCTCGACCTCGACCGCTTCAAGGTCGTCAACGACAGCCTCGGCCACGAGGCCGGTGACCGGCTGCTGCAGCATGTCGCGTGCACGCTCACCCGCTGCCTGCGCAACGCGGACTCGGTTGCGCGGCCGGGCGAGGACAGCCCCTACACCATCTCGCGCCTGGGCGGTGACGAGTTCACGGTGATCGCCGAGGACGTGGGCGGCGCCGACGACGCGGCGCTGATCGCCCAGCGGTTGCTCGACGCGTTGAACGCGCCCGTCGTGGTGGGTGACGAGGAGGTGGTGGTGTCGGTGAGCATCGGCATCTCGCTGTACCCCACCGACGATGTCGACCTCGAGCGCCTCATCCGCCACACCGACATGGCGATGTACCGCGCCAAGCAGATGGGGCGCGGCGTCTTCTGCTTCTTCAGCGACGACCTGAATGCGGCGATGAGCGCGCGGCTGTCGCTGGAAGGGGCGCTGCGCCGCGCGGTGGAGCGCGGCGAGTTCCTGCTGCACTACCAGCCGAAGGCCCGGCTGGCCGACGGGGTGATCACCGGCGTCGAGGCGCTGCTGCGCTGGCGCTCGCCCGGGCGGGGCATGGTGCCGCCCGACCGCTTCATCGATGTGCTCGAGGACACGGGCCTCGTGCTGCCGGTGGGCGCGTGGGTCATCCGCACCGCGTGCGCGCAGCTGGCGGCGTGGGACGCCACCGGGCTGCCGCCCCTGCGCATGGCCATCAACCTGTCGGCGCGGCAGGTGCGCCACCCGCACCTGGCCACGCACGTCGAGGACACGCTGCGCGAGTACGGCCTGGCGCCGCACCGGCTGGACATCGAGCTGACCGAGTCGATGCTGATGGAGGACAGCGACGCCACGCGGGCCCTGCTGGCCGACTTTGCGCGCATCGGGGTGCGCATCGCGTTGGACGACTTCGGCACCGGGCACTCGTCGCTGTCCTATCTGAAGCGCTTCAATGTCAACACCCTGAAGGTCGATCGTTCCTTCGTCAGCGCGCTGCCCGACAGCAGCGAAGACCGCGCCATTGCCCAGGCGGTGATCGTCATGGCCCGCAGCCTGGGCATGAGCACCGTGGGCGAGGGCGTGGAGACCCCCGCGCAGCTGCAGGCCCTGGCCGAGATGGGATGCAGCGAAGTCCAGGGCTACCTGATCGGGCGACCGCAGCCGGCCGACGACTTCGCGCCCTGGCTCATGGAGCGGCTGCACCGCGAGCACCTGCAGCGGCTGCGGCTGGCTGGCGGAGGCGAGCCGCGTGTCACGCGGTTCGACATCGAATACGACAGCGAGGTTGACGCTGCCCGGTCCGCTGTCGAGCGCACCGTCACTCTGTGGACCGTCGGCGGCCCCTCCCTAGAATCGGCCGATGCAACGGTCCCAGTCAGCCCCGTCGTCGCCCACGGGAACCACGGCCCCGATGACGCCCACGGCCCCGAGCGGGCCCACCCACCCCGGGCCGGCGACCGAGGCGACCACCGGTCTGCTGTCGCGGCTGCTGCAGGGCCTCAATCCTGAGCAGCACGCGGCGGTGACGCTGCCGCCGCAGCCGGCGCTCATCCTCGCCGGTGCGGGCTCGGGCAAGACCCGCGTGCTCACCACGCGCATCGCCTGGCTGCTGCAGACCGGGCGCACCAGCCCCGCGCAGGTGCTGGCGGTGACCTTCACGAACAAGGCCGCCAAGGAAATGCTGGGGCGCCTGGCGGCGATGCTGCCGGTCAACGTGCGCGGCATGTGGATCGGCACGTTCCATGGCCTGTGCAACCGCTTCCTGCGCGCGCACTGGAAGCTGGCTGCGCTGCCGCAGTCGTTCCAGATCCTCGATGCGCAAGACAGCGTCGCCGCGGTGAAGCGGGTCGTCAAGGCGATGAACCTCGACGAGGAGCGCTTCCCGCCCAGGCAGGTGGCCTGGTTCATCGCCGGCAGCAAGGAAGAGGGCCTCAGGCCGGGCGACATCGACGCGCCCGATGCACATACGCGCAAGCTGGTCGAGGTGTACCAGGCCTACGAGGCGCAATGCCAGCGCGAGGGCGTGGTCGACTTCGCAGAGCTGCTGCTGCGCACCTACGAGCTGCTGCGTGACAACGATGCGCTGCGCGAGCACTACCGGCGACGCTTCGCGCACGTGCTGGTCGACGAGTTCCAGGACACCAACAAGCTGCAGTACGCGTGGTTGAAGATGTTGGCGCCACCGGGCGGCGGCGCGTCGATGTTGGCGCCGCATGGCGGCGGTGGCGCGATGCCGCCGTCGCAGTCGGTGTTCGCCGTCGGCGACGACGACCAGAGCATCTACGCCTTCCGCGGTGCCCGCGTGGGCAACATGGCTGACTTCGAGCGCGAGTTCCGCGTCGGGCACGTCATCAAGCTGGAACAGAACTACCGCTCCGGCGGCCACATCCTTGACGCCGCCAACGGGCTCATCGCACACAACGAGCGGCGCCTGGGCAAGAACCTGCGCACCGACGCCGGCGCCGGCGAGCCGGTGCGCGTGCACGAGTCGGTGAGTGACTATGCCGAGGCGCAGTGGGTGCTCGACGAGCTGCAGCAGCTGCACCGCGGCGGCACGCCCATGGGCGAGACGGCACTGCTTTACCGCAGCAATGCACAAAGCCGCGTGCTGGAAAGCGCGCTGTTCAATGCGGGCATCCCGTACCGCGTGTACGGCGGCCTGCGCTTCTTCGAGCGTGCCGAGGTCAAGCACGCGCTGGCGTACCTTCGGCTGGTGGAGAACGCCGACGACGACACCAGCTTCCTGCGCGTGGTGAACTTCCCGGCGCGCGGCATCGGCGCGCGCAGCATCGAGCAGCTGCAGGACGCGGCCCGGGCCAGCGGGCGCAGCCTGGCGCAGAGCGTGGGCGCCGTGCCCGGCAAGGCCGGCGGCAACCTGCAGGGGTTCGTCGCCCTCATCGACCGGCTGCGCGAGGCGACGCGCGGGCTGACGCTGCGCGAGATCATCGAACACATGCTCGCGCACTCGGGGCTCGTGGACTTCTACCGCACCGAGAAGGAAGGGGCCGACCGCATCGAGAACCTGGAAGAACTCGTCAATGCGGCCGAGGGCTTCGTGATGCAGGAGGGCTTCGGCAAGGACGCGGTGGCGCTGCCGCTGGACGAGGTGGCCGGCGCGCCGGAAGCGGCCCCCGACGCCGAGACCGGCGAGATCCAGAGCCCGCTGGCGGCGTTCCTGACGCACGCCGCACTCGAGGCCGGCGACAACCAGGCGCAGGCCGGGCAGGACGCGGTGCAGCTGATGACGGTGCATTCGGCCAAGGGCCTGGAGTTCGACGCCGTGTTCATCACCGGGCTGGAGGAGGGGCTGTTTCCCCATGAGAACTCGCTTTCCGACGGCGACGGCCTCGAGGAAGAACGGCGCCTGATGTACGTGGCCATCACGCGGGCCCGCAAGCGGCTGTACCTGAGCTTCAGCCAGACGCGCCTGCTGCACGGGCAGACGCGCTACAACGTCAAGAGCCGCTTCCTCGACGAGCTGCCCGAGGGCACCTTGCGCTGGCTGACGCCGCGACAGTCGGGCTTCGGCTCGGGCTACGCGCGTGAGTACCGCGAGGCGTGGGGCCGCGGCAGCGGGCTCACGGGCATCGTGGGCGTCGGCCGCGTTCAGCCGCCTGCGCCGCCGCCGGCACGTGCGGCGACGGGCTCGGCCGCCTCGAGCCATGGCCTGCGCATGGGCCAGACGGTGTTCCATAACAAGTTCGGCGAAGGCGTGATCACCACGCTGGAGGGTCGCGGCGACGAGGCGCGTGCCCAGGTGCATTTCGCGCGCCATGGCAGCAAGTGGCTGGCGCTGGGCATCGCCAAGCTCACGCCGGTGGACTGATCGCGCGCCCCGAGGGGGCGCTTCCGGCCCAGGGGGCGGGCCGGCGCGGCCACGGCGGCTACGGTGCAGCGGCGTCGGGTGGCGGCGCGGGTTCGTCACCGGCCGTCGTTGCGCCGCCGAAGCTGTCGTTGAAGGCGAACAGCTGCGACACGTAGAACACCGAGCTGAACAGCAGCGCCAGCGGGAACAGCATCGGCGTGGCCAGTTGCGCCGCCCCGAGGACAGAAAGCAGCGCGGCCAGCCCCACGCTGACCATCGCGATCACCGCCACCCAGGTGGCCATGAAGGTGGTGAAGGCGCCGCGGTTGCGCCACAGCGCCAGCGTGCTGGAGAACAGCGCCTGGCCCACGCCCTGGCCGCCCCAGTGCACCAGCGCCGGCGCGAACCAGTAAGGCACCGACAGCAGCGTGCCCAGCACGGCCAGCAGCCAGGCGGCGCGCGTGACGCCTGGCTCTTCCAGCAACGCCACGATCTGCTCGCGGCTGGGGTTGCCGGCTGCAGCCAGCTGCTGCAGACGGGTCAGCGCGTCGTCGCTGACCCACGCCCCCAGCGCCAGCACGGCCAGTGCCAGCAGCCCGTAGCTGACACACAGCACCAGCAGGGCGCGCCGGCGCCGCGGGTCGGTGCGCAGCGGCTCGATGAACTGCCCCGGGTGCACCGGGCCGCCAAGCAGCGCCGACTGCGTGGCCACCATGTAGCCCAGCGAGAGCAGCGGCAGCGCCATCAGCTGCAGCACGGCGCCGACGAAGGGCAGCACGGCGGCCACCAGCGTGCTGGCCGCGAGGAACACGAGGAACAACAGGCCCAGCGCCAGGGGCCTCCTGCCAAAGGCGCGGAACCCCTCGCCCACCCAGCGCGGGCCCTGGCGCATCTCGACCGTCTTCAGTTGCAGGGACATGGTGGTTGGGATTTTCGCCCGGGGTCGAGGCTCCCGCGTGGCAGGCGGTGGGTCAGACTTCCGGATGCCAGGGCGTGGCGATACGCTCGCGCAGCACGCGCTCGAAGTGGGCCGGGTCCTTGGGCGTGAGCAGGGCGGCGCTTCGCGGCAGGTGCCAGTCCCACAGGCGCGACAGCCAGAAGCGGAACGCCGCGGCGCGCAGCAGCGCCGGCATCAGCCGTCGCTCGGCGGGCAGCAGGGGCCGCTCGTGGTGGTAGGCCTGCACGAAGGCGGCCGAGCGCGCCTCGTCGATGCGGCCGCTGGCCGGGTCGCTGCACCAGTCGTTCAGGCACACCGCCACGTCGAACAACAGCTGGTCGGTGCCGGCGAAGTAGAAGTCGAAGAAACCGCACAGCCGGTCGTCGCCGGCGGTGTCGTCGAACATCACGTTGTCGCGAAAGAGGTCGGCGTGGATCGGGCCGCGCGGCAGTGCCCGTCCCGCCGGCGATGCCGCCCATTGCTCCTGGAAGCGCAATTCGTCGGCCAGCAACCCGGCGACCGGGCCGTGCAGGTGAGGCAGCACCTCGGGCACGGTGGCACGCCACCACGCCAGGCCGCGCAGGTGGGGCTGCTCGTGCGCGAAGGCAGCGGCGGCGAGATGCATGCGGCCCAGCATCGCGCCGACCTGCGCGCAGTGCGTCACCACCGGCGCCAGGCGGTGGCTGCCGGGCAGCCGCGTCACCACCGCGGCCGGCTTGCCGCACACCTCGTGCAGCAGTTCGCCGGCGGCGTCGGCTTGCGGCGCGGGCACCGGGATGGCGTGCGCGGCCAGGTGCTGCATCAGTCGCAGGTAGTACGGGAGCTCGGCACGACCCAGGCGCTCGAACAGCGTCAGCACCCATTGGCCGCGCTCGGTGCCGACGTAGTAGTTGGTGTTCTCGATGCCGCTCTTGATGCCTTGCAGTTCGGTCAGCCGACCGAGCCCCAGCCGCGCGCACAGGGCCGCGGCGGCTTCGGCGCCGACCTCGGTGTAGACGGCCATTCAGCAGGCGAGCGTGGGCGGGCGAGCAGTGCGCGGCGCCAGGCCGGCGCTCAGAACTTCAGCACCGACCAGACGCGTTGGCCGGCTGAGCTGCGGTCTTGCGAGGGATCGCGGCCACCCGCGCCGACCTGGATCTCGTAGGGTCGCGGCGAGCTGCCCACCGGGCCCTTGGGCGCGACCGTGATGCGCTGCACCTGGCCGCGCACGCGGGTCTCTTCGATGCGCACGCGGTCGTCCTCGATGACGCGCAGGCCGGAGCCAGCCGCCGCGGCCGAAGCCGCCTGGGCGTTGGCCGGCAGGGGCTGGGCGGCGGGACCGGCCCACACGCCCTGGGCCACCAGGGCCCATGCAAGCAAGATCGTTCTGCACGCTGGTGAAACGCGCGCCGGCACTGCCTTGGACATGGCGGGCATTCTATGGGCCGCCTCCGCCGGGCCGGCCCGGGGGGCCGGCGCGAGAATGGACGTCATGCAAGACAAGACCGTGCTGCTGGTCGACGGCTCCAGCTACCTCTACCGGGCGTACCACGCGCTGCCCGACCTGCGCTCGGCCGAGGGCTTTCCTACCGGCGCGCTGCACGGCATCGTCGCGATGCTGAAGAAGCTGCGCCAGGAAGTGGGTGCCGGGCATGCCGCGTGTGTGTTCGACGCCAAGGGCAAGACCTTTCGCGACGACTGGTACCCCGAGTACAAGGCCCACCGCTCGCCGATGCCCGAGCCGCTGGTGCAGCAGGTCGAGCCGATCCATGAGGTGGTGCGCCTGCTCGGCTGGCCGGTGCTGGAAGTGCCCGGCATCGAGGCCGACGACGCCATCGGCACGCTGGCCCGCGTGGCCGAGGCCAGCGGCCACCAGGTGCTCATCAGCACCGGCGACAAGGACCTCGCCCAGCTCGTGACGCCCGCCGTGACGCTCATCAACACGATGAGCAACGAGCGGCTCGATGTGCCCGGGGTGAAGGCCAAGTTCGGCGTGCCGCCCGAGCGCATCGTCGACTACCTCGCGCTCATCGGCGACAGCGTCGACAACGTGCCCGGCGTGGACAATGTGGGGCCGAAGACGGCCGTGAAGTGGCTGGAGGAACATGGCACGCTGGATGGCGTGATGGCCGCGGCACCGGCGATGAAGGGCGCTGCGGGCGAGAACCTGCGCCGCGCGCTCGAGTGGCTGCCGATGGGACGCAGGCTGGTGACGGTGGTCACCGACTGCGACCTGTCGGCCCACGTGCCCGGCTGGCCGGGGCTGGATGCGCTGGCGTTCCGCGACACCGACAAAGACGCACTGCTGGCCTTCTACCGCCGCTACGGCTTCCGGGCCTGGGGGCGCGAACTGGAGGAGTCGCTGGGCATCGCGCCGCCGGCGGGTGCCGCGCGCGCCACCGCGGCTGCCGGGCCGGGCGCGCCTGCGCCGGCCTTTGCCGCGGCGCTCCCGGCCGTCGAAGAATTGGCACCGGCGCCGGCGATCGAGCTGGCGCGGGACTACGAGACGATCGTGGCCTGGGAGCGGCTCGACGCCTGGCTCGAGCGCCTGCGCGCCGCGCCGCTGGCGGCCTTGGACACCGAGACGAACTCGCTGGACAACCTGGGCGCGCGCATCGTCGGCATCAGCTTCGCGGTGGAACCCGGCCGGGCGGCCTATGTGCCGCTGGCGCACCACTACCCCGGGGCGCCGGAACAGCTGCCGCTGGCCGAGGTGCTGGCGCGATTGAAGCCCTGGCTGGAAGATGCGCGCGCCGCCAAGCTGGGCCAGAACATCAAGTACGACCTGCATGTGTTTGCCAACCACGGCATCGCCGTGCGCGGGTACATGCACGACACGATGCTGCAAAGCTACGTGCTCGAGGCGCACCGCAGCCACAGCCTGGAGGCGCTGGCCGAACGGCGCCTGAACCGCAAGGGCCTGAGCTACGAAGACCTGTGCGGCAAGGGTGCGCACCAGATCCCGTTCGGCCAGGTGGAGGTTGCCCGCGCCGCCGAGTACAGCGGCGAAGACAGCGAGATGGCGCTGCACGTGCACCAGGTGCAGTGGCCGCGGTTCGAGGGCTCGCCCCGGCTGCGCGAGATCTATGAAGGCATCGAGATGCCGGTGGCGCACCTGCTGCACCGCATGGAGCGCCACGGCGTGCTGATCGACGTGGCCGCGCTGGCGGCGCAGAGCAAGGCGCTGGCCGAGCGCATGGTGGCGCTGGAGCAGGAGGCCTACGGCATCGCCGGGCAGCCGTTCAACCTGGGCAGCCCCAAGCAGATCGGCGAGATTCTCTTCACCAAGCTCGGCCTGCCGGTGAAGAAGAAGACCGCCTCCGGTGCCCCCAGCACCGACGAAGACGTGCTGCAGGAACTGGCCGAAGACTACCCGCTGCCGGCGCGCATCCTCGAGCACCGCGGCCTGGCCAAGCTGAAGGGCACCTACACCGACAGGCTGCCGCTGATGGTCAACGAGGCCACCGGCCGCGTGCACACCCACTATGCGCAGGCGGTGGCGGTCACGGGGCGCCTGGCCAGCAACGACCCGAACCTGCAGAACATCCCCATCCGCACGCCGGAGGGACGCCGCATCCGCGAGGCGTTCGTGGCCCCGCCCGGGCACGTCATCATGAGCGCCGACTACTCGCAGATCGAGCTGCGCATCATGGCCCACATCAGCGAGGACCCGGGCCTGCTGCGCGCGTTCGCCGAAGGCATCGACGTGCACCGCGCCACCGCCAGCGAGGTGTTCGGCACGCCGGTGGCCGAGGTGACCAGCGAGCAGCGCCGTTACGCCAAGGTCATCAACTTCGGCCTCATCTACGGCATGGGCGCGTTCGGCCTGGCCAGCAACCTGGGCATCGAGCAGAAGGCGGCGCGCGACTACATCGCGCGTTACTTCGAACGCTTTGCCGGTGTCAGGCGCTACATGGACGAGACGCGCGCACGCGCGGCCGAGCGTGGCTACGTGGAAACCTACTTCGGCCGCCGCATCCACCTGCCGGAGATCAAGGGCGGCAACGGCCCGCGGCGCGCCGCCGCCGAGCGGCAGGCGATCAACGCGCCGATGCAGGGCACGGCGGCCGACCTCATCAAGCTGGCGATGCTGGCCGTGCAGGCCGAACTCGAGCGTGAGCGCAGGGCCACCGTGATGGTGATGCAGGTGCATGACGAACTCGTCTTCGAGGTGCCCGAGGCCGAGCTTGCATGGGCGCGCGAAGCCATCCCCAGGCTCATGGCCGGCGTCGCGCATCTGAAGGTGCCGTTGCTGGCCGAGGTGGGTGCCGGGCGCAACTGGGACGAGGCGCACTGAGGCGGCCAGGGGAACGCGGGCCTCGCAGGCCGGCGGCGGACCTCGGCCGCCGCGAAGCGCGCCGCGCCCGCTCAGCGGGCGCTGCCGGGGCCCACGGCGCTGCGGATGCGCCGGAGCTCCTCGTTGCGCTCGGCCGCCAGCTGCGCGTACAGCTGCACCTGCTGGCTCACCGCGCGCAGGCGGTCGGCGATTCGCGTGGCCAGCACGACCACCAGCTTGGCCGCCACCACGGGGTGTTCGGCCATCAGCTCCTCGAGGCCCTTGCGCGACAGGCCGGCCGCCTGCACGGCACTGACCGCGGTGCAGCTCACGGCGCGCGGCGCGCCGTCCAGCAGCGCCATCTCACCGATGATCTCGCCGGGGCCGACCACCGACAGGGCCAGCGGCGCCTCGGTGCTGCCGGCGGCCTCGCTGTCGACACTGACCTCGCCTTCAAGCAGGAGCAGCATGTGCCCGGAGGCGCTCTCGGCGCCCTCCCGCAGCAGCGTCGCCGCGGCCGGGAAGCTCACCAGACCCATGCGTGCGACCACCTGCCGGGCTTCGGCCAGAGTGAGATGCACCGGCGCCTTGGGCCGGCTGAGCATGCCGGCGGCTTTCTCGGCCAGCAAAGGCAGCTCGGACAAGGGGCGCACGCGCTGGTGAAGGACTTCGGCGGGGGACATGCCGCCAAAGGTTAGCAGACGGCATCGGCCTCGAACGCCGTCCTTCCCCGGGGGTTACGCGCTGAAACCCGTGCGCCCGCAGGGCTGGTTGGTGCCCAAGCGCGCGGGGCCGATGCCGAACGCTGCGGCGCACGCAGTCGTTGGGCCGCGCCTGGCCGGTGCCGAGGCTGTCCCGACATGCGGGAGCGGCGCTCTGCTTCGCAGCCATAGGGCGGGCGCGGATTTGTCCTCGCCATCGGAGATTCTCGGGATCCCGGCGTACAGTCAGCGGCGGCGAGGATTCCCATTGGCTGGAATGTATACAGAGTTCGGTGTTTTCGAGGTGAAGTTGAAGGCGCGTCTGGAATGAGTGAGCGGGCGAACGAAGGAACGGCTTCCCTGGACAAGGCACTGGACGTGCTGGACGCCGTGGGCATTGCTTCGGGCGGTCTGTCGCAGGTGGAACTGGGGCAGCGCCTGGGGTTGCCGCGCACCACGCTGTATCGCTTGCTGGGCACGCTGGTCTCGCGGGGCCTGTTGCGACGCGACGCCCAGCGGCGCGTCTATTGCCTGGGCTCGCGCTGCTTCGAGTACGCGCGCGCCACCTACGCCATGCCTGACCTGATGGCGGCCGCCTCGGCCGAGCTGCGTTCGCTGCGCGACATGACCGGCGAGACCACGTACTTGGCCACCCTCGACGGGCTGGAGGTGGTGGCGCTCGACCGCTGCGACGGCGCGCATGCGCAGCGCAGCCACGGCGCCATCGGCCAGCGCAAGCCGCTGCATTGCACGAGCCAGGGCAAGGCCATCCTCGCGGCGATGCCGCCCGAGCGTCGCGAGGCGCTGGTGCGGGAAATCGCGCTGGCCCCGGTCACTGCCCGCACGGTCACTGACCGGCGTCGCCTGCTGGCCGAGCTGAAGCTCTCGGCGCAACGCGGCTGGGCCATCGACGACGAGGAGGTCGTCCCGGGCGTGCGCTGCTGCGGTGCGCCCATCGTCGACAACCACGGCGAAGTGCGCGGAGCCATCAGCGTGGCCGGCCCGGCGTTCCGGCTGACCATGGAACGCATCGAGTTGCTCGGCCCCGAGCTGGCCGAGGCCGGGCGGCGCATCGGCGCGCAGCTGTCGGCAGCACGGCCCGCACGCAGCGACGGTGACGCCATCGTCGTGCCCGGCGAGTGGGCCTTCGAGGGTGCCTTCGCCCGCTGGGTGGATGCACCCCAGGCGGCGGGCCCGCGGCTGTGGTGGGCGGACAGGCTCGCGCCGGCGCTGCACGCCGCCGATGCGCGGGCCGACACCACCGTGGCCGGCTTCGAGCACCCCATCCAGGCCCTGCTGCCGGAGGGAGATGCGGTGCGCGTGCTGGCGGGCGACGCCTGGCATGTGATCGGCCACGACGGGCAGCGGCGGGCCGATGCACCCTCGCGCGACGAGCTGCCGCGCCATGGCGTGCTGGCCGCCTGCCCAGGCGCGGCCGGCGAGAGCTGGGTGTGCGTGCCCGATGGCGAACGCTGGCGCGTGGCGTCGCTGCACGCGCTCGGCCAGTCCAACGGCGGCTGGCGCCTGAATGAACCGGCGACCGCGCTGGCCTGGTGCGAGGCGCGGCGCACGCTCTACATCGCGATGGCCGGCAGCGGTACCCTGTACGCCGGCGTGGACGGCCAGCCGCAGCTGCGGCGGCTGGCCACGGTGCCCAAGGGCGCGGGCCGCCTGGGCGGCGTGGCCGTCGATGCCGACGGCGGGCTGTGGACGGCGCTGCGCGGAGGCTGGAGCGTGGCGCGGTTCGAGCCCGACGGCAGCATGGACCGCGTGGTCGCCCTGCCGGTGCCCGCGCCCACCGATGTGGCCTTCGGCGGGCCCACCGGGCGCACGCTGTTCGTGACCACCGCGCGCGATGCGCTGGACCGCGAATCGCTGGACGCCGCCCCGCTGTCGGGGCGCCTGTTCATGGTGGATGCAGGCTGAGCACGCTGGGCGGGGCCCAGCGGCGCCGCAGCAAGCACGCCGGCGCGCTCAGCTCGCCTGGTAGGCCAGCCGTACGTAGATCGGCGCGAAGGCCTCGGCCTGCGTGACCTCGACCAGCGCCTCGCGCGAGAGCTCCAGCAGGGCGATGAAGGTCACCACCAGCACCGGCACGCCGCGCCCGGTATCGAACAGCTCGCCGAACTCGACGAAGCGCCGCCCCTGCAGCCGGCGCAACACGATGCTCATGTGCTCGCGCACCGACAGCTGCTCGCGCGTGATGGTGTGGTGCGCTGTGAGCCGCGCCCGCGCTAGGATCTCGCGCCAGGCCTGACGCAACTCGTCAGCATGCACCTCGGGCCAGCGCGGCTGCAGCGCCTGTTCGATGAACACCTGGGCGCGCAGGAAGTCCCGGCCGATGACCGGCAGCCGGTCGAGCCGCGCCGCGGCGAGCTTGATCTGCTCGTACTCCACCAGGCGCCGCACGAGTTCGGCGCGCGGGTCTTCAGGCTCGCCGCCATCGGCGCTCTTCTTCGGCGGCAGCAGCATGCGGCTCTTGATCTCGATGAGCATGGCCGCCATCAGCAGGTACTCGCTGGCGAGTTCCAGGTTGCGGCTGCGGATCTGCTCGACGTAGGCCAGGTACTGGCGCGTCACATCCGCCAGCGG